>DQOF01000002.1 GCA_015658775.1 Acidimicrobiia bacterium
CATCCGACTGATGACCGCGTACACCGAGTCGCCGTTCCGGTCCGCGGTGATCTGGGCGATCTTCTTGGGCTCGCCGAAGGTCTCCCGCCCACCGACGGTGGCCTGCTCCGTCGACATCGGCATGAGGAGGGGATACTCGCCGAGCAGGTCCCCGTGTCGGGCCTGCACCCCGAACCAGCCCGCACCAAACACATGGCCGCCCGGCATCGACACGGTGGAGATGTTCAGCCGTACCAGCGGCTCCGGCCCGGGCTCGAGCGGCGGGGGCAGCACGGCGGCGACCACCTCGGCATCGGTCAGGTAGACGGCCTCCAGGGAATCGGACCACACCTGGCGGCCGGTGGCCTCGAGTTCCCTGTTGCGGACGGCCTCGACCGGGCGGGCCCCGTATCTCACGTTCATGTCCACTCCCCCTGACAGGGCCCGTTTGCCTCGCACCACTGGTCGGGAACTGCCCAGTCAAGAATGCCACACGACCTCCCCGCGGCCACAACCCGGCCCGCGGCATCACGTCGGTGCGACGGTTCAGCCCCCGTACCGGTACGCCGCCGCACGGGGCTTGACGGGGCGGGAGAACCAGAGGGGGCGACGCAGGCCGCCTGGACCGGGACCGGGACGGGTCTTTCGCATCCACTCCTCGAAGACGGCATGGGACGCATCGGTGTCGACGACCACGTCACCGTAGGAGTCGTCGGCCTCGGCAGGCCCCACCGTCACCCGCTGCAGCCAGCAGTGCATGCCGCTGACCGGATCGGGCTGGACCGGGAAGGTGAGGTTCTGGTGCACGCCGGTGTCGGACCACCAGATGCGGTCCGTGTCCATGTCGCTGCTCTCGTAGGGCTCCTGTCCGCTGGCGCGGCGCAGGCGCCACCGGCCCTCGTCGTCCCGGTCGATCGAGGCCCTGCCCGCGCCCCAGGAGCGCGCCTTGTCCTCGTCGAGGCGCCAGCGCCCCATGTGGTGGCTGGCGGCGACCACACCCGGCCTTATGCCCTCGGTACGCCACGCACCTATCACGAAGTGGCCGATGCGGGTTGTGATGCGCACAAGGCCGTTCTCCTCGATCCCCAGTTCCTCGGCATCGCTCGGATGCACCCAGAGCGGGTGCCTGTGGCTGATCTCGTTCAACCACTTGCTGTTGCCCGACCTCGTGTGTATGAGGGTCGGGATGCGGAAGGTCGGTACCAGGATGCGCTCGCCGGCTGCGAAGTCCAGGTCCTCCCAGTGGACCTGGCTCCTGATGAAGGTGGGCATGGCGTACTCGGGCCAACCCCAGTCGCGCATGGTCTCGGAGTAGAACTCAAGCTTCTTGGACGGCGTGGGGAAGCCGAGCCTGGCTTCTCCGTCGATGTCTACGGCAGGTGACCCGTCACCGATGAACGGCATGTGTCCGTCGATCTCCTCCAGTGTCCCGTGAGAACCTGCTGTTCCGGGCATGCGATAGACGCCGGTCCCGTCGCGGGTGGCACCCGCCAGGTCGGACTCGGCCACGGGTCGCTCGTGCATCTCGTACTGGTCGCCGGGAATGGAGAAGGCGCCCTTGCGGCGCATGTACTCGAGGGCGCTGATTCCCTCCGATTCGGCCGCCTCGGGCAGACCGGGCACCGAATTCTCGAAGAGCATCGAGTAGTACTCGTCGATCGTGAGCGGCTCGCCGGGGCTCTCCCGGCTCTCGAACTGTTCCCGGATTCCGAGCAATCCGTCGGGGTCTATGCGCCACGACAGGTCGATCCAGAATTCCTGCTCTTCCCACACCTCGCCCGGGTTGGTCTGGTACGTCCGGTCGACGGTCTCACCTTCGAGCTCGGCGTGGCGCCGGAGCACCGGCTGCCGGAAGCCGATCCAGCGCCCCGAGTGGGTCTCGAAGCTGGCGACGTCGTGCCGTTCGGACGAGACGCCCATGGGGAGCACGTAGTCGGCGAACCACGCCGACTCGTTCCACGTGGGCGTCAGCGCCACGTGGCAACCGACCTTCTCCGGGTCCTGGAGCACCTCCAGCCAGGTGAACCCGTCGGGGTTGGTCCACACCGGGTTGTACACCCGTGTGAAGTAGGTGTCTATGTAACCCCGGCCGGACTTCAGGAAGTGGGGCAGCAGCATCGACATCTCGTGGTGCGCCAGCGGGTACTCGACCGGCCACGTCAGCTCGTTCCACCGACCCTGTGGTTCGGGCTGTATCGGCGTGACGGGAATGAATTTGTTCCAGCCGTTGGCGTTTGTTCCTCCGACCGTGCCGACACTGCCGGTCAGCACGGTCAGGAACTGGAGGCAACGGGCCACCTGCCAACCTCCCAGGTTGCCGGCGGCGGCAGCCCGCCAGGTGTGCGAGGCGAATCCGCCGAGCCCCTCGCCGATGACCCCGGCCACCTCACGGATCGTCTCCTCCGGGATCCCGCAGACCCGTGCCGCCTCGGCCGGCGTGTAGTCGCGGTAGAGGTCCAGCAGTGCGCCCTCCACGTTCTCGAACACGGGCTCCAGGTCCGACCTGGTGGCGGTCAGGAAGGTCTCCCAGTTGACCCACCGCCTGAAGAACTCCGCATCCCAGGTGCCGGCCTCTACGAGCAGGCGGGCAATGGCCAGCAGCAGGAACGCCTCGGTGCCGGGCCACGCCGACATCCAGTGGTCGGCCTGCGAGGCGGTGTTGGACAGGCGCGGGTCGACGCAGATGATCGTGGCGCCGTTCTCCCGGCCTTCGATGATCCGTTGTGCGTGCGGGTTGAAGTAGTGGCCTGCCTCCAGGTGCGACGAGATGAGGAATATGACCTTGGCGTTGGCGAAGTCGGCCGACGGGCGGTCGAAGCCCATCCAGGTGGCGTACCCGACACGGGCGCCGCTGGAGCAGATGTTGGTGTGGCTGTTGAGGCCGTCGATGCCCCACGAGTGCAGCACCCGCTCCATGTAGGTGTCGTCGCCCATCCGTCCCACGTGGTACATGACCTCGCCGTGGCGGTCCTCACGGAAGGCATCGCCGATACGGGTGCCGATCTCGTCGAGGGCACGGTCCCACGAGATGCGCTCCCAGAGACCGTCGCCGCGGTCGCCGACCCTCTTCATCGGATACAGGATCCGCTCGGGATCCTGGACCTGGTTGATGGTTGCCGGACCCTTGGCACAGTTGCGTCCCCGGCTTGCCGGATGCACCGGGTTGCCCTCGAACTTGGCAACCTGCCCGGTGTCCTTGTCGACGTACGCCAGCAGGCCACAGTTGGCCTCGCAGTTGAAGCACGTGGTCGGAACGAGACGGAAACGGCGCCTGACCTTCGTAGGCCAGGCCTTGGCGTCGAGCGCCTCGTAGTCGTCCCACTGCTCCTCGGGGGGGTAGTTGGTCAGCATCGTCCGATCTGCCTCCGTGTGGCCTACGACAACGGGACCGACTGGCCGGCCCGCACGTAGGCATCCTCGTAGGCGAGCAGCCCCCCGACCGCCGAGAGGCCGGCGACAGCCACCACGACCACCGTGCCGCCACCGCCGACCAGCAGAGCTGCGGCGAGCAGGACCACCGGTATTGCCAGACCGCCGACCAGCCAGCACCGGTACTTCTGGCGCTGGCTGCCCGCCGTCAGGTCGGCCAGTGCCATGGCGACGTGACGCTGGTGCTTCCCCCTGACCTCGGCACCCACGAGGAGGCCGTTGGCGGCCAGGCCGATCAGGAACACCCAGCGGATCGTGGTGGCCTCTGGGACCTCGACGAACAGGTCGAGAACCGAGTATGCGGCACCCCCGCAGACCACGGCCTGCGCCAACAGCACTGGTAGGAGCAGCGGTTCCTGCCAGAGGTCGCGTCCCTCACACTGGCCGAACAGGAACGCCGTGTAGCCGGCTGTGCCGAACGCCAGGGCGACGACCGGGACGACCAGCACGGTGAGCAGCCCGCCGGCACCGGCCAGGCCTGCGGCCCACCAGACGGCCAGGAACGCGGCGAACCCACTCAGGACGTAGGCCCCCTTGACCAGCCACGACGACCGGTTACCGCGTGTCAGCAGGTAGTAGAAGCGCTTCGGCTGCTTCAGGTCTCCTACCAGCAACGCTCCGGTGAGTGCCAGGAACGCCCCGGCGACCATCGGAGGCACCACGCCGACGGCTCCCTGCACGTCGCCGTGGCCCATCAGGACCAGCAGCGAGGCGACGAGCATCATGCCGGCGGCGATTGCCTTGGTGACCAGGTACCCCGACACCATCCATCCCCACGTGTCGGGGTGCTGGGTCGTGTACACCGTTCGGGCCATCTCCCCGCCGTCGTCACGGGTCGGCGCCGCCGCCAGCGCCACGGGGGTCGGCGTCGGATGCGACACGAGCGTGTCGGACCAGATCATGCCGTCGGCGGCGATCGCAGAGGCCAGTGGGTCGAGCGACGCCGGCTCGGCGTTCTTGTAGACCACCTTCGGCCTGGTGTTCTGCTCGGGCGATCGGACCAGGCCCTCGCCACTGGCGAAGAGCAGTGAGATCTCGGAGGTCGGGTCGTCGAGGTCGCCGACCCTGATGGCCTGGGTCGGACAGACGACCACGCACGACGGTTCCAGGCCCTCGGTGACCCGGTGGTTGCAGAAGTTGCACTTGTGGGCCGTGCCCGTCTCGGGATTCAGGTAGATGGCGTCGTAGGGGCAGGCATTCATGCACGCCTTGCAGCCGATGCAGTTTCCGTCGTCGAAGTCGACCACGCCGTTGTCGGCCCTGAACAGGGCCGACGTCGGACAGATCGTCATGCACGGCGCGTCATCGCAGTGGTTGCACCGCATCACGGAGAAGTGGCGGTCGGTGTCGGGGAAGGTGCCCGTCTCCACGTACTTGAGCCAGGTGCGGTTCACGCCGAGCGGTATGTCGTGCTCGCTCTTACAGGCCACCGTGCAGGCATGGCAGCCGATGCAACTCCCCGAATCCAGGACGAAGCCCAGCCGCGTCATTGCGTGCGATCCTCCAACTGCCTGCGTCGGGACTCAGTCGCGGGGCCGGTGACGGCATTGATGCCGGCGCACAGCAGGTTGAGCAGGTGGTCGAAGGTCTCGTCGAGGTCGAGTGGATGCGGATGTCCGTCGCCCTCTTCGAGGTGGCTGAAGCCGTGGAACGCACTGCGCAGCGACCTGGCGACGTGCACCTGGTCGTCTGCCGTGAGGCCGTAGGCGGCTAGCGCCTGGCCGAGGACGTGGACGACGCGTTCCACGGCCGCCTTGAGTTCGGCGTCACCTGCGCACGGGTAGCGGTCTGTCGCTGCGTACTGCCCGGGGTGGTCGTGCACCATTCCCCGCCAGGCGACCCCCATGGCGCGCACAGCGTCGTCGCCGGCCAGGCCGATGGCGGCATCGGCCAGGCGGCCGGCCAGGATCTCCCGGGCCCGGAGGCCCAGCGACCGGATCAGTGCGTCATAGCTGTCTACGTGGCGGTACAACGCCGGTTGTCGGACACCCAGTTCGGCTGCTACCCGGGTGAGCGTCAACGCGTCGAAGCCCTCGGTGTCGACGAGTTCCGCCGCGCACTCGATCACCCGTCCGGTGTCAAGGGTCTTTCGGGTCACTTCATCACGATAGCGTTAGATGTTCTCACGTTCAAGTTATGACTCATCAGATTCCTGTGAGTGCCGGCTGGTCACCACACGACCAGCGCCGCTCCAGCCAACACGGCCACGGCACCCCAGAACGCCCGTGAGAGGCTGGGGCGGCGATGACGACGACGGGGGTCGGCCAACCTGTGGAGACGTGCATTCCAACCGGCGTGGCTGACCGTGGAGGCAAGGTCGAGGCGAACGGCCTCCACGGGCATGCCGGTCGACTCAGAGCCCGGCCTGGAGGCCAGCTATCACCGCCACATCGAAGATGTCGTCAGCAGAACAGCCGCGGGACAGGTCATGGAACACCCCGTCAAGGCCCTGGAGCAGTGGGCCGAAGGCCCGGGCCCCTCCCAGCCTCTCGGTGATCTTGTATGCGATGTTCCCCGAGTCCAGGTCCGGGAACACGAAGACGTTCGCCCCGCCGGCGACAGGGGAGCCCGGAGCCTTCATGTCGGCCACCTCGGGCACCCAGGCGGCATCGAACTGCAGTTCACCGTCGACGACCAGGTCGGGTGCCAGGTCGCCCACCAGGGCCGTTGCGTTGCGCACCTTGTCGACCCGGGCGTGCCTGGCGCTGCCCCTGGTCGAAAAGGAGAGCATGGCCACGCGGGCCGATTCACCGCTGAGCGCCTCGAACGTGCGGGCCGTCGACACGGCGATCGACGCCAACTGGACCTCGTCGGGATCGGGCACGACGCCACAGTCTCCGTACGCGATCACTCGGCCGTCAGGCAGCACGAAGAGGATGCTGCTGCTCACCACGCCCACGCCCGGTGCCACGCCGAGCACGTTCAACCCCGCCCTGAGCACGTCGGCGCTCGGCCGCGTCGCCCCGGCCACCGCCGCATCGGCCATCCCCGCCCTCACGAGGATCGCGGCGGCGACAACGGGATCATCCGGGTCGAGGCCCTGTCGCACCGCCGCATCGGCGGTCGTCAGGATTCCGGCATCAGCCCGATCCAGCACCGGGGCGACCACGTCGACCAGACCACCGGCCGTCAGGCGGGCGGCGGCGGCGTCGGCCCGAGGGTCGCCGAGGTCGGCCAGCACCACGCGCGCCGGATTCACAGCCGCCTGCGCGTGCCAGGATTCGAGCAGGTCGGTCATGGGAGGAAGTGTCGCAGGGTGGTCAGCCCTTGCCGCGCCAGGGAATGAGCCGCCGTTCGAGGAACCGCATCGCAGTCTTCTCCCTTGTTCGTGCCTGTTCGGACGTGATCTCCGTTGGTCAGTGGTTCTCCGCCAGCCACTGGTCGACCCTGTCTGCTATCTGGTCGACCCTCCCCACCAGGTCGTCGATCACCTCG
>DQOF01000046.1 GCA_015658775.1 Acidimicrobiia bacterium
AGGCGGCGATGCCCCCGGTGACACCGAGGACGATGCGGCGACCGTCTAGTGCGCCCATGAGGGGGATCTGCCGGTCAGGCGCTTTCGCCGGCGGGTGACCCGGCCGCCTCGTCGGACCCACCGGCGTCGCCGTCGGCCAACTCGGCCTCGGGGTCCACCTCGGGCTCGTCGGGCGGCTCGATCGGCACGATCTTCTCGGCTGCCAACTCCTCGAAGGCGATCGACAGCGGCTTGACGGCCGTGGACGTGACCTGGGGCGGAATTGACGAACCCAGCCCCTCGCCCAACTGCCCGAAGTAGGAGTTGATCTGGCGGGCGCGCTTGGCGCTCACCGTGACCAGGCGGAACTTGGAATCGGCCAGGTCGAGGAGATCCTCGATCGGCGGGTTGACCATGGTTTCGTAGCGCTGCACTGTGCTCCTCGATGCCCCTCGGGGCCTGGGATACCGGGCGGCCTCCAATGGCGCGGAAGTGCGCCCGGAACTGGCCGTCTGACGGCCCACCACGCTACCAGAGGCGGTTGCCGATACCTCGACGCCGTGCCCGGACGGACCGGCGCACTCAGCCGACGTCGGGCATCTTGGCGAGCCGTTCTGCGATCATCGCCGCCACCTCCGCGACGGCGGTCTCGATGTCGTCGTTGACGAGCATCCGGTATCCGATGCGGGCCGCCTCCACCCGTTCCCTGGCCGCCTCGGAGATGCGGGACGCGGCCCGGTCGGCGCCGTCGCCTCGACCGACGAGGCGGCGATACAACTCGGCATCGCTCGGAGCATCCACGAACACGCAGAGGGCGTCGGCGTGGCGGTCCAGGACCTGTCGACCACCCGCCACGTCTATCTCCAGCAGCAGCACGCGGTCGTCGGCCGGGTCGGGAACCGGGGTGCCGTAGTAGCAGCCCAGGAACTCGTTCCATTCGATGAAGCCGTCGTCGGCCCGCCTGGCCTCGAAGGCGGCCCGGTCGACGAACACGTAGTCGTCGTCGGGGTCGTCGGCCCGACGCTCCCGGCTGGTCCACGAGCGACTGAGGCGCAGCGAGCCGTCGGCCTCGACCAGCATGCGGGCGATGGTGCCCTTTCCCGCGCCCCCCGGGCCGGACAACACCACGATGAGCGGGCTGGCCGGCCGGCCGCGTTCGGCCACCGGCACCCGCTCAGCCGAAGCGGGCGAGCAGCTCGGCGCGCTGCTGCGACCCCAGGCCGCGGAGGCGCCGGCTCTCGCTGATGCCGATCTCCTCCATCGTCCGTCGGGCCTTGACCTTGCCCAGCTTGGGAAGCGACTCGAGTGCGGACAGCACCTTCAACTTGGCGACTATGGGATCGGTGTCGGCCCGGTCCAGCAACTCGGGCATCGTCATGGAACCCATCTTGAGCAGCGCCTTCACCTCGGCACGGACCCTGCGGGCCTCGGCCGCCTTGAGCAGCGCGGCCCGTCGTTGTTCATCGGTGAGTTGTGGAAGTCCAGCCATGGGTCCGGACGTTAGCGGGCGGATCCGGGGCCGTGGCGTACTCCCGGGTATTCAGCCCAGGAGCGAGTCGACCAGTGCCTCGGCGGCGGCCACCGGATCGTCTGCTGCCGTGACCATCCGACCGATGACGAGGAGGTCGGCGCCCGCAGCCAGAGCCTCACCGGGACCAGCCACCCTGGACTGGTCGTGCGGGTCGCTGCCAGGCATGCGTATTCCCGGAACTACGCGGACGAGGCGATCGGCCCACGGCTCGGTGGTGGGCAGGTCCGGTGCTGCGCAGATGATGCCCTCGCAGCCGTTCCGGGCTGCGACCTCGCACCGGGCCTCCAGGTCGGCGCCGGTGGCCGTCTCGTCGCTGGTGAGCACCGTGACCCCCAGCGCCCCGGGAGTGGGGAGCCCCGCACCGGCGGCCCCCTCGGCCAGGCCGTCCACCGCCGCAGCCACCATGGCCGCTCCACCCATGGTGTGCACGGTCATCCAGCGGGCACCCAGCGAGCCGACGACCCGGGCCGCCCGGCCGACCGTGGTGGGGATGTCGTGCAGCTTCAGGTCGCAGAACACGTCGAAGCCGTCATCGGCGAAGCCGCCCACGGCATCGGGGCCGGATGCCGAGTAGAGCTCGAGGCCCACCTTCAGCGTCCCGAAGTACGGACCCAGGAGGCTGACCAGGCGGCGGGCGCCGACCAGGTCGTCCATGTCCAGGGCCAGGGCCAGCCGGGACCGGATCTCGCCCGGGACACGGCCGGCATTCGATTCGCCGGACACCTCGTGACGGCTCCGGTCATCGGCCATGGGCACCTCCCACCAACTCTGCCACCGAGGCGACGCCCCGCTGGTCACACCACCGGCCCAGGTCCCGCAGGATCCGGGCGGGCGCCGCCGGATCGGCGAACGTGGCCGTGCCCACCTGGACTGCCGTCGCTCCGGCCAGCAGGAACTGCACGGCGTCCTCGGCGGCGGCGATCCCGCCGACCCCGATGATGGGCAGGTCCGGATGTGCCTCGTGGGTGTCGTAGACGGCCCTCACCGCCACCGGTCGGATTGCCGGGCCGGACAGGCCGCCACGGCCCGCTCCCAGCATCGGTCTCCGCGCCTCGGTGTCGATCACCATGCCCAGTACCGTGTTGGCGACCGTGACCGCCTCGGCGCCCGCGGCAACCGCGGCCGCGGCCACCTCGACCAGGTCGGGCGTGTTGGGGCTGAGCTTGGCCCACAGCGGGCGGCGTGCCGCAGAGGCCGCGTCGACGACCTCGCCGGTGGCCGCCACCGAATGGGCGAACAGCGCACGCCGGTCCTCGAGGTTGGGGCACGAGGCGTTCACCTCGACGGCGACCACGACGTCGGGTGCGCCTGCCAGCAACTCCGCCGCCCGTGCGAACTCGTCGACGGTCCGTCCCCAGATGCTGACCACGACCCTCGCGCCGGTGGCGGCCAGGTCCGGCAGGTCGTGCTGGAGCCACGCCGCCACGCCGGGCCCCTGCAGGCCGACGCTGTTGATCATCCCAGCCGGCGTGGCGTGGACCCGCGGGGCGGGGTTGCCAGCCCACGGTTCGGCGTGGAGCGACTTGACCACGATCGCACCCAGCGACGCCGTGTCCAGGTGGGCCGCCAACTCCGTTCCGTGTCCGGCCGTCCCAGAGGCGGTCATCACGGGGTTGGGCAGGGTGACCGACCCGATCCGGGTGGTCAGGTCGACCTTCGGCCCACCGGCAGGCGTTCTGCGTCTCACGACTGTCCAGCCTCCTCGGGTGTGCCGGTCACTCCCCGGTGGTACTCCTGGAGCGTCCTCACCGCCAAGGGGTACCTGTGCCAGTCGGCCAGGCCCCTGGCAGCGGCAAGGGCGGCCGAGACCGTGGTGAGCAGCGGGATGCCCGCTGCCGCAGCGGCTCCCCTGATGTGCTCCCCGTCGGCACGCGGACCGCGCCCGCGGGGGCTGTTCACCAGCAGTTGGACGGCACCCGAGGCGATCAGCCCTACGGCATCGGTGCCGTCCTCACCGATCTTGGCCACCGTCTCCCTGACACTGACGCCGTTGGCCCGCAGATGCCGGGCCGTGCCGCTGGTCGCGACGATCTCGAGCCCCAGGGACTCGAATCCCCTGGCGGCCTCCAACCCGACCTCCTTGTCCCGGTCGGCCAGCGACAGGAACACCGTGCCGGACTCCGGAAGGCTGCCACCGGCCGCTATCTGCGACTTGGTGAACGCCAGGCCCGTGGTCAGGTCGATGCCCATCACCTCGCCGGTCGACCGCATCTCGGGTCCGAGCACCGGGTCGGCGCCCGGGAACCGGTCGAACGGCAGCACCGCCTCCTTGACCGACACGTGGTCTCCGACCACCCGCTCGACCAGCAGTCCCTCGGTCCGGAGTTCGGTGAGCGTTGCCCCGAGCATCACCCTGGCGGCGACCTTGGCCAACGGAACGCCCGTTGCCTTGGCTACGAACGGGACGGTCCGCGATGCGCGGGGGTTGGCCTCGATCACGTAGACCTCGGTGGCCCCGTCCGAGGACTTGACGGCGAACTGCACGTTGACGAGGCCGCGCACGTCGAGCGCCTCGGCGATCCGGCGGGTGTGGCCCTCGATCACGCCGACCACCTCGTCACTGAGGTTGGGCGGTGGTATGACGCAGGCGCTGTCGCCACTGTGGACGCCGGCCTCCTCCACGTGCTCCATGACCGCGCCTATCACCACCTCGCCCGTGTGGTCCCGGACGGCGTCCACGTCGACCTCGGTGGCGTCCTCCAGGAAGCGGTCTATGAGGACAGGCCTCTCCGACGAGAGACCGCCCTCGATGCCGAGGCTCCCGAACTCGCTCAGCTCGTCCATGGCCAGGACCAGTTGGGCGTCGTCGTAGACGATCTGCATGGCCCGCCCGCCGAGCACGTAGGACGGTCGCACCAGCACGGGGAATCCGATGCCGTCCACGATGGCCCTTGCGGCTGCGAGGTCGTAGGCGGTGCCCCCGGGGGGCTGCTGAATTCCGATCTCGGCGCACAGGGCGCTCCACTGCTCGCGGTCCTCGGCCAGGTCGATCGACCCCGGGCTGGTGCCGACGACCAGCCCCTCTGGAAGGTCGCCTGCCAGCTTGAGCGGCGTCTGCCCGCCGAAGGCCACGATGATTCCGACGGGCTGCTCGGCGTCGATGATGTTGGTCACGTCCTCGATCGTGAGCGGCTCGAAGTAGAGCCGGTCGCTGGTGTCGTAGTCGGTGGAGACCGTCTCGGGGTTGCAGTTGACCATGATCGTCTCGAAGCCGGCGTCCCTCAAGGCGTAGCTGGCGTGGACGCAGCAGTAGTCGAACTCGAGGCCCTGCCCGATCCGGTTCGGCCCGGATCCCAGGATCATGACCTTGGGCCGGTCCGAGGGCCGCACCTCGTCCTCGTCCTCCCACGCCGAGTAGTGGTACGGCGTCTCTGCGGCGAACTCGGCGCCACACGTGTCGACCGTCTTGAAGGTGGGCAGCACCCCCACGGCCTCACGTGCGGCCCGGGCCTCGCCGTTTCCAACGCCGAAGAGGTACGCCACCTGGGCATCGGAGAAGCCCAGCCGCTTCGCCCTCCGCCAGTCGGACCGGGTCAGCCCGCGTATCCCCTCTGATCGGGCGGCGACGGCCTCGAGATGCATGCGTTCCTCGCTGATGGACAGGATCTGGTCCAGGAACCACGGATCCACCCGGGTGGCCTCGTGGATCCGCCGGATCGTGACTCCCCGACGTAGGAGCGCCTCGATCTGGAGGATCCGCTCAGGGGTGCCTACCGCAGCCGCAGCCAGCAGGGCATCGTCGTCCAGCCCGTCGAGGGTGGCCTCGGCCGGATCGGCATTCAGCCCGAGCCGGCCGTTCTCCAACGAACGCATCGCCTTCTGCAGGGACTCCGGGAAGGTACGGCCGATCGCCATGACCTCGCCCACCGACTGCATGGACGTGTTCAGGACACCGGTCGTGCCGGGGAACTTCTCGAACGCCCACCGCGGAACCTTCGTCACGACGTAGTCGATGGTCGGCTCGAACGCCGCCGGCGTCATCTCGGTTATGTCGTTCGGGATCTCGTCGAGGGTGTAGCCGACCGCCAGGCGTGCGGCGATCTTGGCTATCGGGAAGCCGGTGGCCTTGGAGGCCAGCGCCGACGAGCGGCTGACCCGCGGGTTCATCTCGATGATGACCTGCTCGCCGGTCTCGGGATCGACGGCGAACTGCACGTTGGAGCCACCTGTCTCGACGCCCACGCGGCGCAGGCATGCGAAGGCTGCGTCGCGCATGGCCTGGTACTCGACGTCGGTGAGGGTCTGGGCCGGGGCGACGGTGATCGAGTCGCCGGTGTGGATGCCCATGGGGTCGACGTTCTCGATCGAGCAGACCACGACGCAGTTGTCGGCCCGGTCGCGCATGACCTCGAGCTCGTACTCCTTCCAACCTGCGATCGACCTCTCTATGAGGATCTCGCCGATCGGGCTGGCATCGATGCCGGCCGACGCCACCCGCCTGAACCCGTCACCGGTCGAGGCGATGCCGGTTCCCCGCCCACCCAGGATGTAGGCCGGCCGGACCACCACCGGCAGGCCGATGTCGGCGACGACCCCGAGGGCCTCGTCGAGGCTGTGGGCGACTCCCGACGGTGGCACGCCCAGGCCGATCTCCTGCATGGCGTCCTTGAACGTGGCCCGGTCCTCGGCAGTGGCTATGGCAGCGGCGTCGGCGCCTATGAGCTCGACGCCGTACTCCTCGAGGACACCTGCCTCGACGAGTTCCATCGCCAGGTTGAGTGCCGTCTGGCCTCCCATTGTCGGGAGTAGGGCGTCGGGCCGCTCCCTCTGGATGATGCGGGTCAACACGTCGAGGCGCAGCGGCTCTATGTAGGTGGCGTCGGCGAACTCGGGATCGGTCATGATCGTGGCCGGGTTGGAGTTGGCCAGGATCACCCGGTAGCCCTCCTCCCGGAGCACCTGGCAGGCCTGGGTGCCCGAATAGTCGAATTCACAGGCCTGGCCGATCACGATCGGCCCCGAACCGATCAGGAGGATGCTCGTGATGTCGTCGCGGCGGGGCATCAGACCCCACCTCCGGCGCCCGGGGCGCCACCAGCCGACGCCATCATTCGGTCGAACTCGGCGAACAGGTAGCGGCTGTCGTGGGGACCGGGGCCAGCCTCGGGGTGGTACTGGACGCTGAACGCCTGTACGTCACGGAATGTGATTCCCTCCACCGTCTGGTCGTTGAGGTTCACGTGCGTCAGGTCGGCCGAGGGAATCGAGCCGTCGGCTACGCAGTAGTTGTGGTTCTGGCTGGTGATCTCGACACGGCCGGTGGCCAGGTTCCGCACAGGATGGTTTCCACCGTGGTGCCCGAACGGGAGCTTGAAGGTCTCCCCACCGACGGCGCCCGCGAGCAGTTGGTGGCCGAGGCAGATGCCGAACACCGGCACCTCGCCAAGCAGGTCGGCTATGGCGCTGCGGATTCCGTCGAGCGGCGCCGGATCACCGGGCCCGTTCGACAGGAACACCCCGTCGGGTCGCATGGCGAGCACCTCGGAGGCGGGCGTGCGGGCGGGCACCACGGTCACCTCACCGAGGCCCGATAGGTGCCGCAGGATGGTGGCCTTGATGCCGAAGTCGTATGCGACCATCCGGCGGCCGCCACCGGTCGACGGCACCACGTACGGGGCTGCGCAGGTCACCTCGGCCACCATGTCGACGCCGTCGGTGCCTGGCTCGCCGATCGCCGCAGCCAGCAGGGTGGCATTATCGGCCGTGCCGAACGCACCCGGCATGGCGCCCTCGTCGCGCAGGTGGCGGGTGAGGCGCCTGGTGTCTATCCCGGCTATGCCCGGAACCCCGTGGGCGGCCAGCAGGCCGTCTAGGCCGCCGGTCGCCCGCCAGTTGCTGTGGCGCCGGGAGAGCTCGCGTACGACCACGCCCCGACAGAAGGGCCGACGACTCTCGTGGTCGTCGGGGTTGACGCCGTAGTTGCCGATATGGGGGTAGGTGAAGGTGATGATCTGGCCGGCGTAGGAGGGGTCCGTCACGACCTCCTGATAGCCCGACAGGACGGTGTTGAACACGACCTCACCGGTCGCCACCCCGTCGGTGGCAGGCGCTCCGATCGCCTCCCCCTCGAACACCGACCCGTCGGCCAGGACCAGGTGGGCTTCGACGGGCACGGTCCGCACGCCGCTCAACGACGGGCCTCACCATCTACCACGACCGGCACGCCGGACCGGATGGTGTGGCGGACCCTCCCCCTCAGCGTGCGACCCTCGTACGGGGTGTTGGAACTGAGGCTGGCCATGGCCCGGCCGGACACCGTCCATGTCTGGTCCGGGTCGATCACGCAGATGTTCGCCGGGGCGCCCGGCGCAATCGGTACCCCGTGCCTGTCGGCGATTCCGGCGATCGCTGCCGGTCGCCACGACATGAGCGCCAGCACCTCGGGCAGATCGAGGCCCGACTCCTCGAGGGACAGGGAGAGGGCCGTCTCCAACCCCAGCATCCCCGGAGGCGCCGTGTCGAACGGCCGCTCCTTGGCGTGGTCGGCGTGCGGGGCGTGGTCGGTGGCTATGGCGTCGATGGTGCCGTCGGCCAGCCCGGCTCGAACGGCGGCCACATCGACATCGGTCCGCAGCGGCGGGTGGACCTTGAACACCGGGTCGTACGACGCGCAGGCTGCATCGGTGAGCGTGAAGTGGTGGGTGGTGGCCTCGGACGTGACGGGAAGGCCGGCGGCCTTCGCCCCCCGGACCATCGCCACCGAGGCGGCCGTCGACAGGTGCTGGAAGTGCATCCGTGCACCGGTGAGGCGCACCAGGGCGATGTCGCGCATCACCATCAGCTCCTCGGCCTCGGCAGGCTGTCCGGGGATGCCCAGCCGCGACGACCAGGCTCCCTCGTGCATGAACCCGCCCTCGGAGAGCGTTGACACCTCGCAGTGCTGGGCCAACACCACCGGTCGCCCGAGTCGGGCCGTGAGACCGGTGCTGTACTCCATGATCCGGCGCATCAGGCGCGGATCCTGGAGGCCTGTCCCGTCGTCGGTGAAGATTCCGACGCCGTGGTCGACCAGCTCCCCCATCGGCGCCATGTCGACGCCCCGGCGGCCGACTGTCATGGCGGCCGTGGGCACGATCTCGCACATGGACCTGCTTCCCAGGGCCCGTACCTGCTCGACTACGGCGGCACAGTCGGTGACAGGATCGGTGTTGGGCATTGCCACCAGGGCGGTGTACCCGCCCAGGGCGCCGCCCCGTGCACCGGTCTGGATGGTCTCGGCATCCTCCTGGCCGGGCTCGCGCAGGTGTACGTGGAGGTCGACGAATCCGGGTGACACCACGCAACCCGATGCGTCGAGTTGGACGTCGCCCGTGAGCCCGGTTCCGACGGCGGCGATCAGGCCGTCGTCGCCGATCTCGACGTCGATGAGGCGTTCTCCCCCGCTGTCGACGACCCGGCCTCCGCGCAGTACGACGGTCATGGGCCGGGTGCCTCTTCGTCTGGTAGTTCGTCCCGCACGCCATCCGGGACCAGGTCCCTGCCGGAGCCGAGCAGCAGGAACAGCACGGCCATGCGCAGCGACACGCCGTTGGCCACCTGGTCCAGGATCAACGACCGGTGGTCGGCGGCCACCTCGGATGTCAACTCGACCCCCAGGTTGGTCGGCCCGGGATGCAGGATGAGGGCATCGTCGGGCAGGCGGGAGGCCCGGCGGGCATCCAGGCCGAAGTCGGCCGCGTACTCCCGGATGGAGGGGATGAGGCCCTCGGAGATCCGCTCGCGCTGGAGCCGCAACAGGTAGCAGGCGTCCAGGTCCGGCAGCGAGGCGTCGAGGTCGTGGGTGACGGTGACCGGCCAACCCTCTGTCGAGGGAGGCAGCAGCGTCGGCGGGGCGATGAGCAACACCTCGGCTCCGAGCAGGGTGAAGGCCAGGACGTTGGACCGGGCGACCCTTGAGTGCCTGATGTCGCCGACTATGCCTATCCGCATGCCGTCCAAGTCTCCCCGTGCCTCCCGCAGCGTGTAGCAGTCGAGCAGGGCCTGGGTGGGGTGTTCATGGCATCCGTCTCCGGCGTTGATGACCGCGGCGTCCGTCCAGCCGGCCAGCCTGTGGGCGGTGCCGGCCATGGCGTGGCGGACGACTATGGCGTCGGCGCCGTAGGAGCCGATGACCTCGACGGTGTCGCGCAGGCTCTCGCCCTTGCTGAGCGACGAGGAGCCGGATGTGAAGGTCATGGTGTCGGCCGAGAGGCGCCTGGCGGCGGTCTCGAACGAGAGGCGGGTACGGGTGGAGTTCTCGAAGAAAAGCGACGCCACGGTGCGGCCCCGCAGGGCCGGCACCTTGGGGATGGTCCGGCGTCCGACCTCGGCGAACGTGTCGGTGAGGTCCAGGATCTCCTCGAGGTCGTCACGCGACATGCCGTCGATGCCGAGCAGGTGTCGGCTCGGAACGGGCCGGGCTGAGGCCACTGCGCTGCTCACTTCTGCATCATCCCCAGGTCGACCCCGGTGGCGTGTACGTCCACCACCTCGTCGCGCCTGGTCGGCAGGTTCTTGCCCACGTAGTCGGGGCGGATGGGAAGCTCGCGGTGCCCGCGGTCGACCACGACAGCCAACTGCACGGACCGCGGGCGGCCGTAGTCGCAGACGGCGTCCAGCGCAGCCCTGATGGTGCGCCCGGTGAACAGGACGTCGTCGACCAGGACGATGATCCGGCCGTCGATGTCGGACGGCAGGTCGGTCACCGCTTCGGGAACGACGGGCCGCAGGCCGATGTCGTCGCGGTAGAGGGCCACGTCGAGGCTTCCCAGGGGGGTCCTGATTCCCTCGATGTCCTCGAGTGCGTCGACGAGCCGTTCGGCCACGGGAACGCCGCCGGTCTGGAGGCCCACCACCACGACGTCTTCGAGGCCCTGGTTCCGCTCGATGACCTCGTGGGCCATCCGCCGGATCGCCCGTCCCATATCGTCTGCGGTCATGATCCGGGCGTGGGCCACGAAAACGCCCCCGAACGGGGGCGTCTGGCTTCGTTCTCGCTTGGCCATGGGCCTGTGCTCCTCGATCCGTATGGGCCTCACGGGACCCGCTTCACGGTCGAGATGAAACCCTACCCGCAAGTGCCCAACGCGCGCACCCACCACCCCGTCCTGCCTCCCCCGCTGTCACTGCCTCCACCGGCCCTTACCCGGTCGTCGCCGCTGCCGGACCGCCGGACGAGCGAGCGGGCCCGGCCCGGCGACGCAACCGTGGGATCGCCAGCAGCAACCCGGTAGAAGCCAACTAGGGAGGCGGCGAACCGGACCGCCGGACGAGCGTCACCTGGGGGTCCGGCCCCCCACCCGCGACCTCGCTGTAGCCGGCCCGTCGGGCCACGGCCAGGGACGCCACGTTGGCGGCATCCACCCGGGCCACGACGACGGACAGGCCCAATTGCCCGCCGAGGGCCCACCCGGTGAGCAGGGCCACGGCCTCGGTGGCGACTCCCCTGCCGCGGGCGTCGGCGGCCGTCCACCATCCGATCAACGCTGCCCCCCGCCGTTCGTCGAACGATGAGAGGCCCACCTCGCCGACCACGGAACCGTCGGCGTCCACCACGGCGAGGTCGAGGGCCATGCGGCGCTCCCGCCTGAGGGCCTGGCCGGTGATCCAGATCGAGGCCGCGTCGAGGCCGGTCTCCGCCGGCACCTCGGCCCACCTGCGAATCTCGGGATCGGCCCAGGCTGCCACCAGGGCCGGTGCGTCGTCGGTCCGCCATGGCCGTAGGACGACACTCTCTCCCGTCAGCGGCGGGGAGGGGAGGGTCAGGCCGACCGGCGTCTTGGTCACGGGCTTCTTCACGGGCCGTAGATCAGGCTGGTGCGTCCATCAGGTGTCCGGGCGCAGTTCCTCGGCGATGCGCGAGACCACGCCGTTGACGAATCTCCCCGAGCGCTCGGTCGAGTAGTCGGCGACGAGGGCCACCACCTCGGCCAGCACCGCGGATGTCGGCACGTCGGCCCTGTAGCCCAACTCGAACACCGCCATGCGGACCAGCGACAGGTCGACTCTCGGCATCCGGTCGGTGCGCCAGCCCTCGGCGAAGCGGTCGATCAGCTCGTCGATCTCGACGATGTGCTCTGCGACGCCCTCGACCAGTTCGATGGTGTAGTCCTCGTGCTGAACGGGCTGGTCGGCCAGCACCTCGAGTGGATCCGAGCCGCGGCTGTCGGCGGCGTACAGCACTCCCAGGGCCGTCTCGCGTGCCTCCCGTCGGGAACCGATCGCGTCGGCCGGATTCCTGTCCCCCGACTGCCCTCCCAATGCCCGTCCTCCGGCTTCGGCCCTACGGCCCTCAGACCCTGCTCAGGTACTCGCCGGAACGGGTGTCGACCTTGACCCGCTCGCCCTGTTCGATGAACAGCGGCACAGAGACGACGAGTCCCGTCTCGAGGGTGGCCGGCTTTCGGGCGCCCGAGACGCGGTCGCCCTGGAGGCCCGGTTCCGTCTCGGCGATCGTCAACTCGACGGATGCCGGCAGGTCGACGCCTATGACGTCGTCGCCGTACATGAGCAGCAGCGCGGTGCTCTGCTCCACGAGGTAGTCGGCGGCATCGCCGAGGGTGGCGGGGCTGACCGGCATCTGGTCGTAGGTGTCGGTGTCCATGAACACGTAGTCGGTGCCGTCGCGGTACAGGAACTGCATGGACCTCTTGTCGATGAACGCCCTCTCCACCTTCTCGCCGGCCCGGAACGTGCGGTCCACCACGGCGCCGGTGCGTGAGTTCTTGAGCGTGGTGCGGACGAAGGCGTGTCCCTTGCCGGGCTTGACGTGCTGGAACTCGACGACCTGGTAGAGGTTGTCGTCGATCTCGAGTGTCATCCCGTTCTTCAGGTCGTTGGTGGTGATGATGGGCATGTTCCGGGCTCGCTGTCGGCTTGTTCGCTGTGGTGGCCGTTCCCCGCCGAGCGGTGGGTGTGCTCAGACGGTGCTGGGTGACCGGGTGAGACGGCGGCAGCCACCGTCTGTGACCACCACAGTGTCCTCCCAGCGGACCCCACCGACTCCGGCTATGTACACGCCGGGTTCTACGGTGACGACCTGACCGGAACGCAGGGTAGCAGTCGCCGATCCGTACACCGCCGGGCCCTCGTGGATGTCGAGCCCGACCCCGTGGCCGGTGCCGTGTGGGAAGGCGTCGCCCAGTCCGGCCGAGGTCAGCACGTCGCGACAGGTGGCGTCGACGACGGCAGCGGGCACGCCGTCGGCCACGGCCGCCATCCCGGCGACCTGCGCCTCGAGCACCACGGTGAGCATCTCGGCCTCCCTGCCTGTACCGGTGCCTCCGATCCGGGTCGACCGCGTCATGTCGGAGCGGTAGCCGTCGACGATTGCCCCCATGTCGCAGACCACAAGGTCGCCGTGTGTCATGGGTCGCGACCCCGGCCGGGCGTGCGGGCGGGCACTGTTGGGGCCGCCGGCCACGATCGTCTCGAAGGCCCGGTCTGACGCGCCGCGGCGTCGCATGGCCTCGTCCAGGGCCGACGCGACCTCCTGCTCGGTGGGCCGGGTCTCGAGCATCGGCCAGACCTCGGCCAGGGCGCTGTCGGCGATTGAGGCTGCGGCCTCCATCCGGGCCAGCTCGCCTTCGTCCTTGATCTCGCGCAGGCCTTCTACGAGGCCGGCGGTTGCGACCAGGTCGGCGTCGCTGAACCAGTCGGCGAACCGTCGCTGGTCGGCCCAGGTGGCCGAGCCGGCCTCCAGTCCGAGGCGGGTTCCACGCTGGACCAGCGGCGTGAGCACAGCCCGCTGGTCGGCTCCGGCGATCTGTACCTCCACATCCACTCCGGCCGACGCCACCTCCTGCGGCGCCTGGTCCCGGTAGCGGCCGTCGGTCACCAGGACGCACCGGTCGGCGTCGACCCAGAGCAGGCCGGCGGACCCCGTGAAGCCGGTCAGGTAGCCGATGTTGGTCGTCGAGGTGACGAGCAGGGCGTCGCAGCCTGCGCCGTCGAGGCGGGCACGCAGCCGGTCCAGGCGGAGGGCGACCTCCATCGGCGGCAGCACCGGCCCGCCCGGGGCGGGACGGGTCATCGGTCGAGAAGCGAGGCGACGGCGTCCACGGCCAGCCGGTACCCGTCACTCCCGAAGCCTGCGATCGTGCCCGCTGCCACGGGAGCCACCACCGATGTGTGGCGCCACGGCTCCCGGGTAGCGGGGTTCGACAGGTGGACCTCGACGACGGGGCCGTCGAATGCGGCCAGGGCATCGTGGATGGCCCATGCGTAGTGGGTGAAGGCGCCCGGGTTGATCACGATGGCTGCGCACCTGCCGCGGGCGCCGTGGACGGCGTCCACGAGCTCGCCCTCGTGGTTGGATTGCAGGTGCTCGACGACGAGCCCGTGGACGGCGGCGGCGGCACGGGCCACCTCAACGTGGTCGTCGAGGGTGGCCGATCCGTAGACCTCGGGTTCCCGCTCACCGAGCAGGTTCAGGTTCGGCCCCGACAGCAACAACACCAGTTGTGCGCTCATGGCTCACGACTCCTCTCGCTCCTCCGACTCATCTCACCCTCCCCAGGGTCACCCTCACCAGGTCCACGTCCACGCCGGGGACCGGCTCGACGCCATCAGGGCCGTCCAGCACGAAGGTGAGGCCGTCCACCGCCTTCTTGTCCCGAGCCATGGCTGCCAGTAGCTCGTCGTCGCCCGCACCGTCGGGCAGCGCCCCCGGCAGGCCGTACAGGCCGACGATGCGGCGGTGCTCAGCCACCCGGTCGTCGTCGATGCGTCCCATGGCCGCGGCCAGTTCGGCGGCGAACACCAGTCCCACCGCCACAGCCTCGCCGTGGCGCATGTCGTAGCCGCCTGTCGTCTCGATTGCGTGTCCGAGGGTGTGTCCGTAGTTGAGCACGGCCCTGCGGCCCGCCTCACGCTCGTCGGCGGCCACGACCTCGGCCTTGATCTCCACGCACCGGGCCACCTGCTCGTCGATGTCGAGGTCCTCCAGCCCCTCCCCGCCCAGGAAGTGGTACTTGGCCATCTCGCCCCGGCCGCAACGCATCTCGCGCTCCGGGAGGGTGGCGAGGGTGTCGGTGTCGCAGAGGACCGCGGTCGGCTGCCAGAACGCCCCGACCAGGTTCTTGCCCTCGGGCAGGTTCACGCCGGTCTTGCCGCCGATGGCCGCGTCGATCTGGGCCAGCAGCGTCGTGGCCACGTGCACGACGGCCACCCCACGGTGGTAGCCGGCGGCTGCGAAGCCGGCCACGTCGGTCACCACTCCCCCTCCGACTCCCACCACCGCATCGGCCCTGGTGAGGCCCCAGCGGGCAAAGCCGCTGCACAGGTCCCCGATGGTGGCGAGCGTCTTGGCCGCCTCGCCGTCCGGGATCGTGAAGACCCTGTGCTCGACCCCGGGATCCACCTGCACCCCGATGCCGGCCTGGGTCACGATGGCCACGCGTGCCGGAGCCGGAAGCACGTCCGCAAGCCGGTCGATGGCGCCGGATCCGATGACCACCGGGTACGAGCGCCCGCCGGCAAGAGGCACTTCGACGGTGATCATGTGGACACCGGGTCGGGCAGCGCCGCCACGACCCTGTCGGCCACCTCGTCGACGGAGAGGTCGTCGGTGTCGACTATGACGTCGGCTGCGGCCAGGTAGGCGGGGCCCCTCAGCACGGACAACTCACCGAGCACCTCGACGGGTTCGCCTGCCTGGAGGAGTGGCCGTCCGACACCGTCGCCGACCCGCTCGGCCAGGGTCTCGGGGCGGGCACGCAGCCATACCACCACTGCGCGATCGGCAAGGCTCAGGCGGTTGGCCTCGCGCAGGAGCACACCGCCGCCAGTGGACAAGACGACCGGTTCATCGTCCGCCAACACGGCGGCCAGCGTCGACTGCTCTGCGTCACGGAACCCCTCCTCGCCCAGTTCGGCGAAGAGAACCCCTATCGAACGGCCGACCCCGGCCGTCACCGCGACGTCCAGGTCGACGTGCCGCACGTCGCGGAGGTCGGCCAGTTCCCTGCCCACGGCGCTCTTGCCGGCGCCCATGAGGCCCACGAGGGCCAGGTGGGGACGGCCGGGCGGTTCCGGTGGACGGGACATCCCGACAGGCTACCGATGACGCCCCCTCGGCTCAGGTGAATACCAGCACAAGCAGGGTCCCGGCCCCGAGCCACGGTCCGAATGCCAGTGGCGGCGGGTAGCGGGCGGCGGCGCATCACTACGGCCTGCACCGCGCAGCCGACCAGGGCCAGGACCGATGCCAGCAGGAGGGCGAGCAGCACCCCACCGACCACTCCCCCGCCGGACACCCAGCCGATCTGCCATCCCAGTGGCACGCCCAGCTTCACGTCGCCGCCGCCGAGGCCGGCAGGTGCCGCCATTCGTACCGCCAACAGGAGGCCGCCGTAGAGCAGGGCGCCGGCACCGGCCCAGGCCGGGCCGACGAACCGCCGGTCCAGGGCCGCCGAGGCAGTGTCGATGACCACGAGGCCGACCAGGGTGGCCAGCACCATGCTGTCCGGTAGCCGCCTGGTGCGCAGGTCGACCAATGACAGGGCCACCAGCCAGCAGCCCAGCCAGAGCAGGGCGGCCCATTGGTCGGCCGACACGCCGGCGCTGCGTGGTGTCAGTCTGCCCCACGGGCCGTGAGCGCGGCCCGTGCGGCCGATTCCATGGCCGCCACCGGTGCCTCCTCCCCCGTCCAGAGGGTGAAGGCCCGTGCGGCCTGGAAGAGCAGCATCGAGAGGCCGTGGTGGGCCTCGATCCCATGTGACCGGAGCGCGTCAAGCCACGGGGTGGTGAGGGGGTGGTAGACGAGGTCGACGGCGACCTGGCCCGGGTTCAGCAGGCCGGGGTCCAGGGGCATGGCCTCATCGCCGGGCTCCGAACCCATGCCGACGGGGGTGGCGTTGACCACGAGGTCGGCCCCCGCCACGGCCTCGGGTCCGGCGACACGACCGACACCGCCGGCGAGGGCGGCGGCGCTCTCCGCTCGTCCGGCCGTGCGGTTCAGGACCGCCACGTCCGCTGCTCCGGCGGCTCCCAGGGCGTGGACCACGGCGCGTGCAGCCCCCCCTGCGCCGACGACCACGGCGCGGCATCCGGCCGGGTCGAAACCGGCATCGTGGGCCAGCCCGTCGATGAAACCGCCACCGTCGGTGTTGTGTCCGATGAGGCGCCCGCCCTCCACGACCACACAGTTCACGGCGTCGAGCTGCCGGGCCGCCTCCGTCAACTCGTCGACCGCTGCGGCCACCGCCGCCTTGTGCGGCATCGTGACCGAGACGCCTGCGAACCCCAGCGCCCTGATTCCGTCGAGTGCGCGCACCGAGTCGCCGTCGGCCACCTCGAGTGCCACGCACATCCAGTCCAACCCGTGCTCGGCGAACGCCGCGTTCATGAGGACGGGTGAGAGGGAGTGGGCCACGGGCGCGCCGATGACCGCCGTGAGACGGGTGGTGCCGGTCACACCGGATAGTCGACCCTGGTCAGCCACAACCCAGATCCTTGTCTATGCAGATCCGCCGCGCTGTCTCGAATTCGGCAGGGGTCACGACGAAGGTGTGGCTGCCCACCACCCCGCCCTCGTCGGTCCTCACATAGTAGAGCCAGGGGCCGTCGACCGGGTTGAGGGCCGCCTCTAGGGAAGCGCGGCCCGGAGCGGAGATGGGCGAGGGTGGGAGGCCGGCAACCACCCGGGTGTTCCACCTGGACTGCACGGCGAAATCCTGGGCGTCGAGCGGTTCACCGGCCGTCTTGCCCACCGCGTAGCGCGTCGTGGCGTCGATTCCGAGCAACCAGCCCCTGTCCAGGCGGTTGTGGATCACGCGGCTGACCTTGGCCCGCTCAGCGTCGATCCGGGCCTCCTCCTCGATGAGCGACGCCAGGATCACGGCGTCGTACGGCGTGATGCCCAGGGCGGCCGAGCGGGTCTCGATGGCGAGGTCGTCGACCACCTTCAGGAACTGGCGGTGCATGCGTATGAGCAGCCCCAGTTCGTCGCTGACCGTCGACTCGTCCAACTGGTAGGTGTCGGGGAACAACAGTCCCTCTACGTGCAGGGAGCGGATGTCGTCCGGATAGTGCTCCCAGACGAGCCGGTCGCTGGTCAGCGCCGCCCGCAGCTCCAACTCGTCGAAGGCGGGCAGCTGCTTCAGGACCCTGGCCACCATCTGGTTCAGGTTCATGCCCTCGGGCACGGTCACCCGGATGACGTCGACGGGCAACGGCCCCTCGGCCAGTCGGGATGTCGCCATCTCGAAGGTGAGGTGCTCCCGGAGCACGTAGTCGCCGGCCTGGAACGAGTACTCGACGCCGGCGGGACAGTCGATGAGCCACTGCATGGCCGACGGACACCGCATCCACTGGCGGAACATGGCCGAGTTGTCGACCACCCCGGCATCGCCGAGGGCGAGGGCCACGTCACTGGTCGACCATCCCTCCTCGATTGTGAACTCGACCTCGTCTCCCGGCAGCGCCGTCGGGATCACCTGGTCGCTCACCCAGTCCATGAACATCCGGTAGCCGACGAGCATGGTGAAGAGGACGAGGAGGGCCACGAAGCCCCACCGGGGCACAGGCCCGAGGGTGGGACGATGGCGCACCCACCGTACATCCGGCCCCGGTTCCCCATCCGGCTCCGGGTCCCGGTCCACGGGGAGATGCCCGTCGTCCGGCTGACGGGAATCCATCAGGCGGGCCCGGGCCCGGCCCGGCTGTCCAACCAGGACTGGAGCATCACGGTCGCTGCGACCTTGTCGACGACGGCCCGCCGGGCCCTGCCGTCCAGGTCCTGCTCGCGCAGGTACCGCTCGGCGGTCACCGTGGTCAGGCGTTCGTCGTGGGTCTCGACAGGCACCGGGAGCACGGCGCCCAACTCGTCGACCTCGGCGAGCATCGTCCGGGCCATCGGACCGATGGACCCGTCGAGCGAGTACGGGACGCCGACCACCACGATCTCGGCCTCCCACTCGTCCACCAGGGTTGCCAGGGCGCGGTGGTCGCGCTTCCTGTTTCGGGTGCGGTGGACGACGTCCACGGGCGTTGCCAGGCGACCGTCACCGTCGCTCACCGACACCCCGATCCGCTTCGAACCCAGGTCCAGGCCGATGGCGCGCACAGGGACAGTTGCCGGGCGCCTAGCCGGCGAGGGCCGCAGCCCGCGCCTGCTCGAGCGCCTCGGCAAGATTCTCCGGTGACCTGCCCCCGACCACCGTCAGGTCGGGGTTGGAACGTCCACCGCCGCCGATCGTCTTCGCCGCCTCGGCGACCAGTTCTCCGGCGTCCAGCCCGCTGTCGGGTGAGACCGCTGCGACGAGGGCTGCTCCACCGCCGTCGGGCGCTGCGCCGAGCACCACGGCTCGGATGGTGTCGCGGTCCCTGATCGTCAGTGCCAGGTCCCGCAGCCCGTCACGGTCGATGCCCTCGACGAGTGCCACGACGAGGCCTTCCTCTGCTGCGGCCACCAGGTCGTCGGCCTGCCCCAGCGCCACCTGACGACGGGCGGCCACGAGGTCCGAACGCAGCGCCTTCGACTCGGCGAGCCGCTTCTGTATGCCTTCCAGGACATCGTCGACCGGCACCCCGACGAGCTCCGCCGCCGCCGCGAGCGCGGCCTCCGCCTCCCGCAGGCGCTCGATCGGCGCGACTCCGGTGACCGCCTCGAGGCGACGGATGTTGGAACCGATGGACCCCTCGGCCACGATCTTGAGCGGCCCGATGTCGCCCAGTGCCGAAACGTGGGTGCCGCCACAGAGCTCCACGGACCTGGGGCCGGCCTCGAGCACCATGACCTTCTCGCCGTACTTGTCGCCGAAGAAGGCAATGGCGCCCAGTGCCTCGGCCTCCTCCCTGGTGGTCTCGAAGTGCCTACACGCCGGGTTGGCCAGGATCTCGGCGTTGGCGAGGTCCTCCACGGCCGCCGTCTGTTCGGCGGTCATGGCCTCGAAGTGGCTGAAGTCGAATCGCAGCCTGTCGGGTCCCACCCAGGAGCCCTGCTGCTTGACGTGCTCGCCGAGCACCTGGCGCAGCGCCCAGTGCAGGATGTGGGTTCCGGTGTGGTTCCGCATTATCGACGAACGCCGGTCTCCGTCGATGACGGCCCGCACCTGCTGTCCGACCTCGATCGTGCCGTCGACCACCTCGATCCGGTGGCAGTGGAGGCCGTCCAGGGCGAGGGTGGTGTCGACCACCCTGACCCGTCCCGTGTCCGAGGTGATGCTGCCGGTGTCACCGACCTGCCCACCCGACTCGGCGTAGAACGGGGTGCGGTCGAGCACGACCATCTCGTCGTCCACGAACAGCACCTCGGCCTCGGCCTCGTCGTGCTCGCGACCCACGAAACCGGTGCGGCCGTGGGCCTCCAACACTGCGCTCAGGTCGCCGGCCGATGCGGACGCGGCGCCCCTGCGGGCCGACCGTGCCCTGTCCTGCTGTTCGGCCATCGCTGTCCGGAACCCGTCCAGGTCGACCGAGACGCCCCTCTCGGCGGTGATCTCCTCGGTCAGCTCCAGGGGGAAACCGTAGGTGTCGTGCAGCTTGAACGCCACGTCGCCGTCCAGGACTGCCCCCTCGTCGAGGCGACCCAGGGACTCATCCAGAATCGCCAGGCCGGTGCGCAGGGTCTCCCTGAACCGACGCTCCTCCCTGTCGAGCACGTCGCGCACGAAGTCGTGGTTGCGGATCAGCTCGGGGTAGTCGTCGCCCATGATCGATACCACCGAGTCGACCAGGTCGGACATTATCTGGTCCTCGACACCCAGCAGCCAGGCATGCCGCACGGCTCTCCGGATGATCCGCCGAAGCACGTAGCCGCGGTCCTCGTTGCTCGGGAACACCCCGTCGCTGATGAGGAACGTCGACGACCTGGCATGGTCGGCCAGGATCCTCTGGGACACGTCGGTGCGGTCGTCGGACCCGGGCTCCACTCCGGTGAGCTCGCCGATCCTGGCGAGCAGGCGTACGAACTCATCTGTCTCCCAGACCGATTCGACACCGTCCAGCACTGAGAGGATCCGCTCCAGCCCGGCGCCGGTGTCGATCGACGGCGCCGGCAGCGGGGTCATCGAGCCGTCTTCCTGCTGGTCGAACTGCATGAACACGAGGTTCCAGATCTCGATGAAGCGCTCCTCGTCGCCGTGGGCCGGACCGCCACCGTCGCCGAACTCCGGGCCCTTGTCCCAGAAGATCTCGGAGCAGGGCCCGCACGGCCCCGTGTCGGCCATCCGCCAGTAGTTGTCCTTGTCGAGCCGCTGGATGCGTTCGGCCGGCACGCCGACCTCGTCGCGCCAGATGGCCTCGGCTTCGTCGTCGCTCGTGTGCACCGTCACCCAGAGGCGTTCGGGATCGAGTCCCAGCGTTCCGGTCACGAACTCCCAGGCGTATGCGCAGGCCTCGGACTTGAAGTAGTCGCCGAAACTGAAGTTGCCCATCATCTCGAAGAAGGTGAGGTGCCGGCTGGTGCGGCCGACCTCGTCCAGGTCGTTGTGCTTGCCGCCCGCCCTCACACACTTCTGGACGGTGACGGCCCGCTGCCAGGGCGCCGGCTGCTCGCCCACGAAGTAGGGCTTGAACGGGACCATGCCGGCCACCGTGAACAGCAGCGTCGGATCGTGTGGGATCAGGCTGCCCGAGGGCTCCAGGTGGTGGCCCCTCTCGACGAAGAAGTCGACGAACGCACGTCGGAGGCCGTTGGCCGTGTGGGATGCCATGGTCGGGCCACTCTACCGGGACGGCCTGCGACGCTCTTGGCAGTCGGGTGGCGGTCGGGTGTCGTCAGGTGACGGGGCGGACAGGGCGGTGCCGCCGCCGGGAGTCGTGGTCTGCGTGCAGGTTGTCGTGTTCGTGACCGGTCCCGTCGCGGATCTGCCTGACGCGGCGCAGCAGGTCGGCGCCCTGGTCGGCGACTGCCGACGAGCGCTCTGCCAGTTCACGCCGCAGGTGCTCCGGGGTGTAGCGCTCGACGGTCCGGCGCAGCCGCCGCCGCGTCCACACCGAGGTCGACATGCCGAGCGCCCAGCCCACGACCAGCCAGAAGAAGCGGCGGCGCATCAGGTCACGCCCTCGGTGGGATCCGTGTCGGTTCTCGTCGCCATACGCCGCGCCACCTCGTGCTCGAAGCCGTGTGGCGACGGATCGTAGTAGACGTTCCCGGCGACCTCGTCGGGCCTGTACTCCTGGCTGACCCATCCGTCCGGATCGTCGTGCGGGTACTCGTAGCCGTCTCCGTGGCCCAGGTCGGCTGCTCCCCGGTAGTGGGCGTCACGCAGGTGCATGGGCACCAGGCCGGTGCCCGGCGCACGCGCGTCGGCGGCGGCCCTGCCCAGCCCCACGGTCACACGGTTCGACTTGGGCGCCGTAGCGAGGTGCACGACGGCCTGGGCCAGGTTCAGCCGCGCCTCGGGCAGGCCCACGAACTCGACGGCCCGGGCTGCTCCGTCGGCGACGAGGAGCGCCATGGGGTCGGCCATGCCGATGTCCTCGCTGGCGAGGATGACGAGGCGCCGTGCGATGAACCTGGCGTCCTCACCGGCGTCCAGCATGCGGGCGAGCCAGTAGAGGCCTGCGTCGGGATCGGACCCCCTGATGCTCTTGATGAATGCGCTGATCACGTCGTAGTGCTCGTCGCGCCCGTAGAGGATGGCCTTGGTGCCGAGCGCCGCCTCGGCGTCGTCGATGCCTACACGGTCCGATCCCCTGCCGACCGTGAGGGCCACCGCCACCTCCAGGCTGGTCAGGGCGTGCCGACCGTCGCCGGCGGCACGGTCCACGAGCAGCCCGATCGCCTCGTCGTCGGCGGTGACACCCTCGGCTGCGAGCCCCCGGTGCAACAGGGTGGTGACCGCATCCTCGTCCAGGGGTTCCAGCCGGAACAGGGTCGACCGGGAGAGAAGGGGTGGGTTCACCTCGAAGTAGGGGTTCTCGGTGGTGGCCCCGATGAGG
Organism: Acidimicrobiia bacterium; assembly: GCA_015658775.1. Classification (GTDB taxonomy): domain Bacteria; phylum Actinomycetota; class Acidimicrobiia; order Acidimicrobiales; family MedAcidi-G1; genus UBA3125. The sequence continues at coordinate 22,376 of DQOF01000046.1, forward strand.
ACGAGGAGGCCGGACTCGACTGACGGCAGGAGGGCATCCTGTTGGGCCTTGTTGAACCGGTGGACCTCGTCGAGGAACAGGATGGTGCCAACGTCACGCTCACCTAGTGCGGTCTCGGCCCGGGCGACCAGGGCCCGCACGTCCTTGACGCTGGCGTTGACCGCGGACATCTCGGTGAACTCCTGGGCGGTCAGGCGGGCGATCAGCCGCGCCAGGCTGGTCTTGCCGGTTCCGGGAGGCCCCCAGAGGATCACCGAGGACAGCCTGTCGGCCTCGATCAGCCTGCGCAGGGGCCTGCCGGGCCCGACCAGGTGTTCCTGACCGACCACGTCGTCGAGGCAGGTCGGGCGGAGCCGGTCTGCCAGGGGCGCCCGCCGTGCCAGGCGCTCCTCGGCTGCGCTGGCGAAGAGGTCTCCGGTCACCCCGCCGAACCTAGCGGCCTGCCGCCGGATAGATCAGCCGGGCGGAGCCCGGGGTCGTCACTGCCTCGGCGGCAGGACCCTCAGGCCCAACTCCTTGAGGTGTTGATCGTCGATCGGTGTCGGGGAGCCGGTGAGGGGGTCGGCACCGGACTGGGTCTTCGGGTAGGCGATCACCTCGCGGATGTTCTCCTCACCGGCGAGCACCGCCACAAGTCGGTCCATTCCGAAGGCGAAGCCGGCGTGGGGCGGGGCGCCGTAGCGGAAGGCGTCCAGCAGGAAGCCGAACTTGGCCTGGGCCTCGTCGGGACCTATTCCGAGGATGGCGAAGATCCGTTCCTGGACCTGGCGGCGGTGGATCCGCACGCTGCCCGAGCCCAGCTCCCAGCCGTTCAGAACCAGGTCGTACGCCTGTGACCGGATGGCGAGGAGGTCGCCGCCGTCGAGGAGGTCGATGTCGTCCTCGTGCGGCATCGTGAACGGGTGGTGGGCGGGAATCGGGTTTCCGGCATCGTCGATCCCCTCGAACAGGGGGAAGTCGACGACCCACAGGAAGTGCAGGCCGCCCTCCGTGACCGGGGGTCGACCCAGGTCGTTGCGCACCAGGCCGAGGATGTGGCAGGCCTTGCGCCACTCGTCGGCCACGAGGAGAAGCAGGTCGCCGACCTCGGCTTCCATGGTCGACCGGAGCGTCGCCTGCTCCTCGTCGGACAGGAACTTGGCGACCGGCGAGTTGAGCCCGCCGGCCTCGACCTTCATCCAGACCAGGCCCTTGGCGCCCCAGGCCTTGCACCGGTCGGTCAGGTCGTCCAACCGGTTCCGCGACATGTCGGCACCGCCCGGAACCCGGATGCCCTTCACACACGGTGTCTGGAAGGCCCTGAAGTCGGTCTCCGGGAACACATGGGTCAGGTCGACCAGTTCCATTCCGAACCGGATGTCGGGCTTGTCCGAGCCGAACCGCTCCATTGCCTCGTGCCACGACATCTGGGGGAACTCGCCGGGTCGCTCGCCGGTGATCGCCTCCGCGGCCGCCGAGACGGCGTGGGTGATGAACCCCAGCACGTCGTCCTGGCCGACGAAGCTGGCCTCGGCGTCGAGCTGCATGAACTCGAACTGCCGGTCGGCCCTGAGGTCCTCGTCGCGGAGGCATCTGGCGATCTGGTAGTAGCGGTCGACGCCGCCGACCATGCAGAGTTGCTTGAAGATCTGCGGGCTCTGGGGTAGCGCATAGAACGACCCCGGCTCCTTGCGCGACGGCACGACGAAGTCACGTGCCCCCTCGGGGGTGCTCGCCACCAGCATCGGCGTCTCGACCTCGATGAAGCCCTGCTCCTCCATGGCACCCCGTACGGCGCTGTTGACCCGGGCCCGGATCTCCAGGTTGCGTTGCAGGCGTGGCCGGCGGAGGTCGACGTAGCGGTGGCGGAGGCGCAGGACCTCGTCGACCTCGGTGCGCTCGTCGATCGGGAAGGGCGGGGGCTCTGCCACGGCCAGGATCGTGACCTCGCTAGCGTCGATCTCGACGGCCCCGGTCGCCAGGCCCTCGTTGGCCGTGTCGGCCGGGCGCTCCCGGACCGTGCCCGTCACCTGCAGCACGTACTCGGAACGCAGGTCGTGTGCACCGTCGACCACCAGTTGCACGACACCGCTGCGGTCGCGCAGGTCTATGAAAGCCAGGTGCTCGCCGTGTTCCCGGCGACGGTCGACCCAGCCGCAGAGGGTCACCTGCCGTCCGACGTCGCCGGGGCGCAGGTCGCCACAACGGTCGGTGCGCATGGCGGTCGCGTAGTCGGGAGCAGGCGTGCCGGTCACTGGAGCCTCGCTAGCAGGGTGTCGATCACTGAAGAACGGTGGATGGTCTCCTGGCCGGCGTCGCCCCTCATGTCGCGCAGGGCGACCATGCCCGATTCCAACTCGGCTTCGCCGACGATGACGGCCAGGGCCGCTCCGCTGCGGTCGGCAGCGCGCATCTGGGCCTTCATCGAGCGTGCGTCCCATGCCCGATCGGCCCGGAGCCCGGCCCGGCGGAGTTCGTCGGTCAACGACAGCGCCTGGTCTCCGCCGGTGGTGTCCACGACGAACACGTCGACCGTTGTCGTGGGCGCATCGAAGACGCCTTCGGCGTCACACGCCATGAGCGTGCGGTCGACGCCCAGTGCGAAGCCCACGCCGGGTGTCGCAGGTGCGCCCATCTCCTCGGCCAGCCCGTCGTAGCGGCCACCCCCGCCGATGGCGTTCTGGGCGGCGTCGAAGGCCTCGGCCACGAACTCGAAGGTGGTGCGCACGTAGTAGTCCAGCCCTCGGACCAGGCGCGGAGCGATCATGTACGGGATGCCGAGGCTGTCGAGCGCCGCCTGCACCCTTTCGAAGTGGGCTGCCGCGTCGTCGGAGAGGTGGTCGAGCATGCTCGGGGCCGCCGCCACCAGGTCTGCGTCCTCGGGCCGCCTGGAGTCGAGAACGCGGAGGGGGTTCACGGCCAGCGTCGTGCGGGAGTCAGCGCTGAGGGCGTCGAGGTCGGACGAGAAGTGGCCGCGCAGGGCCTCGACGTAGCGGGCACGGTCGAGGGGCCCGCCCAGCGAGTTGAGCATCAGGGTCACCCGGCGCAGGCCGAGTCGCTCGTAGAAGAGCCAGGCCAGGGCGATCACCTCGGCGTCCAGGTGGGCGTCCTCGGGCCCAAGCGCCTCGACCCCGACCTGGTCGAACTGCCGGAACCGCCCCTTCTGGGCCCGCTCGTAGCGGAAGTTGGGCCCCTCGTACCAGGCCTTCCACGGCACGGTCGGGCGATGCTCGCTGAACGCCCGCACGATCGAGGCGGTCTGCTCGGGGCGCAGGGCGATGTGGCGGCCGCCCTTGTCGAGGAAGTCGTACATCTCCTTGCGCACCACGTCGGTGGCGTCGCCCAGACGGTGGAACACCTCGACGTGCTCGAACATCGGGGGGACGACCTCGGTGTAGCCGGCACCCTCGACGATGTCCGCGAACACCGCCGTGAGGGCGCGTCGACGCGCCGACTCCGGCCAGAGAATGTCGTGCGTGCCCTTCGGCGCCCTGAATATGGGGTCTGCCACGAGGGGCAAGGCTATCGCTGCCCGGGAGGCCTGACGGTGCTTCTGAGGTGCCGCGACTCACCCGCCGCGACCGGGCACGACCCGGTGGACGACGTACACCGAGTCGATTTCCCGGATGATGTGCAGCAGCGGCTCCAGGTGCGAGGGATCGCCCATCTCGAAGTCGAACCTCATCTTGGCCACCCGGTCGGACCCGCTGGTCACGGTCGACGTGCCGACCACGTTCACGTGGTGGTCGGCCAGCACGTTGACGATGTCACGAAGCAGCCGGGGTCGGTCCAGCGCCTTGACCTCGATCGACGCCAGGAAGTACCCGACCGTGGCCGCGTCCCAGTCGACGTCGATGAGCCGGTCGGGCTGGCCCGCTGAGAGCGACACGGCGTTGGCGCAGTCACTGCGATGGACCGACACGCCGCGGCCCCTTGTGACGAAGCCGATGATCTCGTCGGGCGGCACCGGGGTGCAGCACCGCGAGAGCCTGACCATCATGTCGCCGATGCCCTCCACGTGCACGCCCGCCGCTGCGCCGTCGCGTCGGTACCGGCGTGGACGCAGCACAGTGGTCGGCAGCTGCTCGTCGGCCTCCCCGTCGGCCTCGTGCATGTCCCGCTGCACCCTGCCGACGACGGACCGGGCTGAGACGTTGTGCCCACCTATGGCGGCGTAGAGGGCGTCGGCGTCGGTGTAGTTCATGGAGGCGGTTATGTCGGCCAGGATCATTCCCTCCAGGACCTCCTTTACCGGTAGGCCCGCGCGCCGCAACTCGTTGGTGAGCTCGTCGTAGCCGGTGTCTATGGCCTCGGAGCGCCGTTCCCTGGAATACCACTGGCGGATCTTGTTGGAAGCCTTGTGGGTGGCCACGAACTGCAGCCAGTCCCGGCTGGGTCCGGCGCCGACCTGCTTGGAGGTGACGATCTCGACGACCTCGCCGGAGCTCAACCGGGTTCCCAACGGCACCAGCCGGCCGTCGACCCGCGCACCCACGCAGGTATGGCCGACCTCGGTGTGGATGGCGTAGGCGAAGTCGACCGGGGTGGCGCCGATCGGCAGGATCTCCACCTCGCCCTGGGGGGTGAAGACGTACACCTCGTCCTGCTCCAGGTCGGTCTTCAGGTTTGCCATGAAGGTGCCGGGGTCTGAGGTCTCCTCCTGCCATTCCACTATCCGGCCCAGCCATGCCATCTCGTCGGACGGCGACCTGGCCTTGTAGTCCCAGTGGGCGGCGACCCCGTGCTCGGCCCTGTGGTGCATCTCGCGCGTGCGGATCTGGAACTCGACCTGCTTCCCGAGCGGCCCGATCACCGTTGTGTGGAGCGACTGGTAGAGGTTGAACTTGGGCATCGCCACGTAGTCCTTGAACCGGCCCTGTACCGGCTTCCACGTGGCGTGGATTGAGCCCAGGACCGCGTAGCAGTCACGCACGTTCTCCACCACTACCCGCACCCCGCAGAGGTCGTAGATGTCGTCGAAGGACCGGCCCTTCACGATCATCTTCTCGTAGATGCTCCAGAGGTGCTTGGGGCGGCCGGTGATCTGGGCCTTTACCCGGAGGTCGCCCAGACGCGTCTCCATATCGCCGATGATCTGGGTCAGGTAGAGGTCGCGCTCGGGCGTCCGGTCCTGCACCATCTGGTCGATCTGGCTGTACCTCTTGGGGTGGAGGGTGGCGAGCGAGAGGTCCTCGAGTTGGTCCCTGACCTCCTGCATGCCGAGGCGGTTGGCCAGCGGCGCGTAGATGTCGAGCGTCTCGCGTGCGATCCGCTGCTGCCTCGCCTCCGGCAGGGCTGCGAGGGTGCGCATGTTGTGCAGTCGGTCGGCCAACTTGATGATCAGCACCCGGAGGTCCTTGGCCAGCGCCACCAGCATCTTGCGCATGCTGGCCGCCTGCTGCTCCTCCTTGGAGTCGAAGTGGAGCCTGTCCAACTTGGTCACGCCGTCGACGATCATGGCGACCTCGGACCCGAAGTCGCGTTCCAGGTCGACCAGGTCGACCTGGGTGTCCTCGACGGCGTCGTGCAGCAGGGCGGCGGCCACGGTGATGTCGTCCAGCCCCTGCCTAGCCACGATCGTGGCGACGGCCATCGGGTGGTGGATGTAGGGCTCTCCCGACTTGCGGGTCTGGCCTGAGTGGGCGGACAGTGCCACCTCGTAGGCCCGCTCGATGAGCGACGTGTCGGCCTTGGGGTGCCGACTCCGGAAGGTGGTCAGCAGTTCGGAGGCCTCGTCGACCGTGCGGCCCGGGCGGCGGCGCCACGGCAGGACCCGGGTGACGGTGACCATGTCAGGCCCGACTCCCCGCATCCCGGGCGCCACGGGTGGCCACCTCGTGGACGCTCAGGTTCCAGGGGTAAGCCGCTTCGGCCATGCCACCACGGTACCTGCGGGCGTTCAGCGACGCTTCTTGCGTGGACGCGGCGGCACGGCGCCGCCCAGGTGGGTGGTCTGCACAGGTCTGCGACGGGCGACGCCCCGCGAGCCGTCGATCCGATCCGGAGACCTGGTGTCCGGCTGCGCGGCCTCTTCCCGTCCGATGAGGCGGGTCGGCCCCTCCGTGTGGCCCCGTGTCCTCAACTTCCCCGCGATCGCCTGCCACCGCTCCTCGCGTTCCTTGAGCAGCGTCACCAGGGACGAGGCCAGGAACAGCGACGAGTACGAACCCACGACTATGCCCAGAAGCAGGGCGACCCCGAACTCCTGGAGGGCGCCGGCCCCCATGATCACCGATCCGATCAGGAGCAGCGACACGACGGGAAGCGCGGAGGTGATGCTGGTGTTGATCGATCGCATGGTGACACGGTTCAGTGCCAGGTTCATGAGTTCGGTGTACGAGTAGCGCTCGGTCGCCCCCAGGCGGCCGGTCACGTCCCTCACCTTGTCGTAGACCACGATGGTGTCGTAGAGGGAGTAGCCCATGATCGTCAGGAAGGCGATGACGGTCGCCGGTGTGATCTCGAGTTGCAGCACCGAGTAGAATCCGACGCTCACGACTATGTCGTGTGCCACCGCGGCCAGCGCACCGACGGCCATCTTCCATTCCAGGCGCACGGTAATGTAGAGGGCCACAACGACGAAGAAGACCAGCAGGGCCCGGGCGGCCTTGTCGGTGACCTCGGAACCCCACGTCGGTCCCACCTGTTCGAAGGTCTCGACGGTCCCCAGGTCCGCGGCGAGTGCATCGCGGATCTCGCCTGCCCGGGCCGGATCGGCCACCTCGGAGCGGATGCGGAACAGATCGTCGCCGAGTGTCTGTATCCGGGCGTCAGCGGCGTCGAATGCGGCCATCACCGCCCGGGCGTCCGCCACCGAGGCTCCGGGCGCCCGAACCTCGTAGGAGGTCCCGCCCTCGAAGTCGATGCCCAGGTTCAGCCCGCGCACGCCGAACGAGGCGACGCTGACCAGCATGGCGACCAGTGAGATGGTCACGGCCCGCCGCCACCAACGTGGGTAGTCGAGCGTGGTCTCGCCGTTGTAGAGCCTCCTGAAGGCGCTCACGACACCACGGCTCCAACGGCGCCGGCTGCCGGCAGCCCGAACCGACCCGGATGCCGGGCGAACCACCGGGTCTGCGCCAGCAGCCTGACCATCGGGCCCATGAAGAAGTAGGTGGCGACCAGGTCCAGGATGGTGGCCAGGCCCAGGTACAGGGCGAAGCCGCGGACGGCTCCGACGGTCAGCCACCACAGCAGGCCCGCTCCGATGAGCGACGCCATGTCGGCCTTGACGATCGTGGAGAACGCCACCGGGAACGCCCGGTCCACCGACGACCGCGCCGTGCGGCCGTCGCGGATGTCCTCCTTGAGGTGCTCGAAGTAGATGACGTTGGAGTCGACGGACACGCCGATGGCCACGATGATGCCGGTCACGCCGGCCAGGGTGAGTGCCAGGCCCGACTGGGTGCCCAGGTGGGCGATGATCGCCCACAGCAGGGAGCCCGAGATGGCCAGGCTGGCCAGCGCCACCAGTCCCAGCAGGCGGTAGTAGCCCACGATGAACAGTGCGACCAGGAACAGCCCGATGATGCCGGCCACCACGCCGGCGTCCAGGGAGTCCTCGCCGATCGTGGCCGACACGACCTGGGTGTTCTCGGCCACCAACTCGACCGGCAGGGCGCCGTAGCGCAGGCCCAGGGCCACGTCGTGGGCCTCTTCCTTGTCGAAGCTGCCGGAGATGAGGATGCGGTCGCGTTCGAACTGGGAGGCCCTGATCTGGGGTGCGGTGAGGACCTGTCCGTCCAGCACTATGGCCACCCGGCCGTTGCTGAACCCAGCCATGATCGGGCACTCGCGTGTCCCGACGAAGCAGAGTGCGGCGATCCGGTTGAAGGCGTCGATGCCGTCGGCGCCGCTCTTGAGGGTGATGGCGACCTGCCACTGGAAGTCGATCAGGTCGGCGTTGGCATCGCTGAGGGCGTCGCCGGTGAGCACGCTCGGACCAAGCAGGTAGCGCTGGGTCCCGCCCCGGCCGCCCAGGATCACGAACTGGTCGGCGTGGTCGTGTTCGGGTGGCGTGACACCGGCCCGACCGGTCGGCGGCAGGACCCCGCCACCCAGCACCTGCGAACACGAGGCCGGTGCGGGGGCGGCCGTGCCCTGCCCCGGCTGGTTGGCGGTCATCACGGGGAACACGTCGCAGACCGGTCGGAAGCGGAGCTCCGCGGTGGTGCCGACCAGGTCCAGCGCACGCTGCTGGTCGTCCACGCCGGGAAGCGAGACCATCACGCCGTCGGCGGTGCGCGAGACCTCGGGCTCAGCGACACCCAGGGCATCCACCCGGTTCCGGATGATCCCGACCGCCTGGTCGAGCATCTCCTCGGTGGCGGGCTCGGTGGCCGTCAGCCGGACCGACACGCCACCCTGCAGGTCGAGGCCGAGGAGGGGTTCGTTCTCCCAGACGGCGGTCATCACCGTCGCCGCGAGTGCGGCCAGGACGATCCCGATCAGGAATACGAGTTGGCGGCGCGGCATGGCTGGTGGGAACAGGGGCGGGCGGGAGACCCGGTCAGTCCTGGATGGGACCCTCGTCGGTGCCCTCGTCGGTACCCTCGTCAACCGGCGCCGGCTCGTTGAAGCGCCTGTCGACGGCGCTGCGCAGGATCTTCAACTCGATGTCCTTGGCGACCTCCAACCAGATCACGTCGTCCTCGACCTCGTTGACCACGCCGAAGAGGCCCGAGCTGAGGACCACCTCGTCGCCTGCGGCGATGGACGCCACCAGGCTCTGCTGGGCACGCGCCTTCTTCTGCTGGGGTCGGATCATGAGGAAGTACATGAGCCCGAAGATCAGGATGAGGGGGAGAAAACTCATGGGTGCTGCCTTGCCTGCTCGCTGCTCTCTGGACCGCTCAAGCCTAGGCCCGGCGTCGGGCGCATGAGACTCGGCTCAGGACCAGACTTCCAGCGTCTCGCTGCGGAACCGCTCGAATCGACCGGCCCCTATCGCCTCTCGTAGGCGGTCCACGAAGTCGAGCAGCCAGGCCAGGTTGTGGAGCGTGAGCAGCCGCCGTCCCGTGGGCTCGTCGGTCATGAGCAGGTGCCTCAGGTAGCCGCGTGACCACTGGGCTGCGGGGCTGGCCGGGAACCCCGGATCCAGCGGTTCGTCGTCACGGCCGAACCGGGCGTTGCGAAGGTTCAGCCTTCCCGTCGAGGTGAGCACGGTGCCGTGCCTGGCGTGCCGGGTGGGGATGACGCAGTCGAACATGTCGATGCCGCGGCCGACCACCTCGACGAGGCCCGCAGGGTCGCCGAGTCCCATGAAGTAGCGCGGCTGGTCGGCCGGCAGGAGGGAGGTGACCGCCTCCAGGGGCTCGAGCATCTCCTGACGTGACTCGCCGACGCTCATGCCCCCGATGGCGTAGCCGTCGAAGCCGACCTCGAGGGTCCGCTCGGCGCTCTCGATCCGCAACGGCACGTCGACCCCGCCCTGCACTATGCCGAACTGGCTCTGCCGTCCGGCGGCGTCGGGATGGGCGAGGAAGGCGTCCCGGCCCCGTGCGGCCCACACAGCGGTGCGCTCGACCGCCCGGCGCAGGACATGGTCGGTGGCCGGAAGTCCCGGACACACGTCGAGCACCATCTGGATGTCTGCGCCCAGGTCCGCCTGCACCGTCGCCGCGCCCTCCGGGGTGAGCCTGTGGGTGCTTCCGTCGTAGGTCGACCGGAACACCGCCCCGTCGTCGTCGACGGTCGGGTGCAGCGAGAAGATCTGGTACCCGCCCGAGTCGGTGAGGCTGAGGCCGTTCCAGCCTGTGAAGCCGCGCAGCCCGCCCAGGTCGCGAACGATGTCGGCTCCGGGTCGGAGCATGAGGTGGTAGGTGTTGGAGAGCACCACCTCTACGCCGAGGTCGACGAGGTCGGTCGACGACAGGTGGCGGACCGCGCCACGGGTGCCCACCGGCATGAAGCACGGCGTGGCGAAGGAGCCGCCGGCGGTCTCGACCCGGCCGGTGCGGGCGCCGCCGTCGACCGCATCGACCCGGAACGTGGCCCTCACGGCATCGCCCTGGACACGAACATGGCGTCGCCGAAGGACAGGAACCGGTATCCCTCGGCGAGTGCGAGCGCGTAGAGGTCGCGCCAGCGCGGGCCCACGAACGCCTCCAGCATCACGAGCAGGGTGGACCCGGGCAGGTGGTAGTTGGTCATCAGGACGTCGACAACCCCGAACTCGTAGCCGGGGCGGATGAACAGGTCGGTCCTGCCGGTCGGTCCGTTGGCCGACACCGACTCCAGTGCCCGCACGGTGGTGGTGCCGACCGCTATCACCCTGTCGGCCTCCCGACATGCGTCGAGCGTGGCCGGTGGCACCGAGTACGCCTCGGTGTGCATCTCGTGGTCGTCGAGGTTCTCGACGGTCACGGGCCTGAAGGTGTCCAGCCCCACTACGAGCTCCAGTCGCTCGATCCGTGCGCCGGCCGCCCGGCAGTCGTCCAGCACCTCTTCGGTCAGGTGCAGCCCGGCGGTCGGCGCCGCTGCCGACGCGGGCCGGTCGCTGTAGACGGTCTGATAGCGCTCGGGGTCGTCCAGCGGCGTGGTCAGGTAGGGCGGCAGTGGCATCTCGCCGTGGTGCGAGACCGCTGACAGCACGCCGTCCGGGGCGTCCAGCCGGACAACCCGGCGGCCGTCGCCCAGGTCGTCCTCGACGGTCACGACCAGGTCGTCGCCTGCCGAAAGGCTGGTCCCGCACGGCACCCTGCGGCTGGGACGGACCAGGGCCAGCCACCGCCCGGCGGAATCCGTGTCGGCGCGGTCGACTGGTTCGAGCAGGAGGACCTCGACCGCCCCACCGGTGTCCCTGCGGAGTCGCAGCCGAGCCGGCAGGACCCTGGTGTCGTTGACCACGAGAAGGTCGCCCGGCCCCACGAGCGTCGCCAGGTCGGCCACGGTCAGGTGCTGCGGGCCGTCGCCCATGTCGACCAGCAGGCGTGCGGCAGCCCTGTCGGCGAGGGGAACCTGGCCTATCGCCGCCTCGGGCAGGTCGTAGGCGAACTCGTCGGGGCCCATGGCGCGCCCAGCCTAGGGGCCATCCCGCCGACGGACAGGAGCGCGCTCACCCGTCGAAGAGCGAGCCCTCACGCCTGTCCACCGGCTGCTCGAGGCCCAGGTGCTCGTAGGCGGCCGATGTGGCGACGCGTCCCTGGGGGGTGCGCAGCAACAGCCCCTGCTGGATCAGGAATGGCTCGTAGACGTCCTCGACGGTGTCGTCCGGTTCGCTGACACAGATCGCGAGGGTCTTCAACCCGACCGGCCTGCCCTCGAACCGTTCGCAGAGGGCCGACAGGATCGCCCGTGACGGGCGGTCGAGGCCCAGGTCGTCGACGCCGAAGAACGAGAGGCCGTCACGGGCCACGTCGCCGTCGACCATGTCGACCCTGCGCTCGATCTGGGCGAAGTCGCGGACCTGGCGTAGCAGGCGGTTGCCGATGCGGGGCGTGCCCCGTGAGCGACGGGCGATCTCGGCTGCACCCTCGTCGTCGAGGGAGACGCCGAGGATGCGGGCCGCCCGGGTGACGATTGACTGCAGGTCGTCGACCTCGTAGTAGTCGAGCCGGGCGGTGAGGCCGAAGCGGTCGCGCAGCGGCCCGGTGATGAGGCCGGTACGGGTGGTGGCTCCGACGAGGGTGAACCTGGGCAGCTCCAGGCGGATGGACCGGGCCGCCGGGCCCTTGCCGAGCACGATGTCGAGTTCGTAGTCCTCCATGGCCGGGTAGAGGATCTCCTCGACAGCGCGGGCCAGCCGGTGGATCTCGTCGATGAAGAGCACGTCGCCGGGCTCGAGTTTGGTGAGGATGGCTGCCAGGTCGCCGGCCCGTTCGAGGGCCGGTCCGGAGGTGACGTGGAGTTCGGCACCCATCTCGTTGGCGACGATGTGGGCCAGGGTGGTCTTGCCGAGACCTGGAGGGCCTGCGAAGAGGAAGTGGTCGGCGGCCTCACCGCGTTCGGCGGCGGCGGCCAGCATGACCCGCAGGTGGCCCTTCAACTCGGTCTGGCCCACGAAGTCGTCGAGGCGTCGGGGGCGCAGGCCGACCTCGACCTCGACGTCGACGGGATCCAGGTCGGGTGAGAGGAGTTCTTCGCGCATGTCGGTCGGCTAGGCCCGCGCCAGGCGCTGGAGGGCCTCGCGGAGCAGGACCCCGGGGTCGTCGCCGCCCAGGTCGGAGAGCACCGACCGGACCTCGTCGGGGGTGTAGCCGAGCCCGCCCAACGCCTCCTGGACCTCGACGAGCGCCGACCGGGGTGCGCCCACGGTGGGGTCGCCGGGTACGCCGTCGATGGGCAGGTCGAGGGATGCCTTCAACTCCACGAGCAGCCGTGTGGCTGTCTTCTTGCCCACGCCGGGCACCAGGCAGAGGGCGGCGACGTCGTCGTCCGCCAGCACCCTGGCGAGGTCGAGCGGGCCGTGGACACCGAGCACGGCGAGAGCGAGGGAAGGGCCCACCCCGTGTGCGGAGAGCAGGGCCTCGAAACACGTGCGCTCACCACGGTCCAGGAACCCGTAGAGGGTCTGGGCGGTCTCACGGATGTGGTGGTGGACGTGCAGGAAGACCTCGGAGCCCACCTGGCCCATGCGCACGGCCGTGGTGGGGGTGACGGTGACCCGGTAGCCGATGCCGGCCACCTCTACGAGCACCTCGCCCCGGTCTCCCTCCTCGAAGCGTTCGAGGAGCAGCCCCCGCAGCGAACCGATCACGACGCCACCCCGGTGGCCGACCTGGGTGAGGCCGTCATCATCGCCAGGTGGCAGAGGGCCACGGCCACGGCGTCGGCGGCATCGACCGGCTTCAGCGGCACGTCCAGCCCGAGCAGCACCTCGACCATGCGGGACACCTGGCCCTTGTCGGCGCCGCCCCAGCCCGCCACGGCCGACTTGACCTCGTTGGGCGAATAGAGCGTCACCCCGCAGCCTGCGGCGGCGGCCTCGGCCATGACCACGCCCGAGGACTGTCCGGTCTGCATGGCGGTGCTCACGTTCGCCGAGAACAGCACCCGCTCGACTGCCACCTCGTCGGGCCGGTACTGGATGATGAGGTCGCGTACCTCGCGCTGCAGGTCGGCCAACCGGTTTGCCAGCGGGCTGGCCGGGTCGGTGCGGATGACGCCTGCGGCCTCGGCCCGGAGCCGACGGCCGTCGCGTCGCACCAGGCCGTAGCCGCAGCGTGAGAGACCGGGATCTATGCCCAGAACGAACATATGTACGACTCTAGTGGGGCGCCCCGTGGGACTGTGGCACCCGCTCAGTCGAGCGACTCGAGCACCTCGGTGGGTATGTCGAAGTTGGCGAACACGTCCTGTACGTCGTCGTGGTCGTCGAGCAGGTCGAGCAGGCGCAGCACGGCCTTCGCCGCCTCGGCGGTGTCGATGGCGACGGTCGACGTGGGCAGCATGGTCACGTCGGCCGACTCGAACGGCACCTCGGCGGTCTCGAGTGCCTCGCGCACCGTGGGCAGGTCTGTCGGCTCGCATGTGAGGCGCCAGGTCCCTCCCTCGTCGACGAGATCCTCGGCGCCTGCGTCCAGCGCCGCCATCATGATCTCGTCCTCGTCGACGGTCCCGGCCAGCAGCACCACGCCCTTGCGCTGGAACTGCCAGGCCACGGACCCGGGTTCGGCCAGGGACCCGCCGTTCTTGGTGAGCATCGACCTGACCTCGGCGCCGGTGCGGTTGCGGTTGTCGGTGAGCGTCTCGACGTAGAGGGCCACGCCGTGCGGTGCGTACCCCTCGTAGGTGATCGACTCGTACTCGACGCCCTCGAGTTCGCCGGTGCCCCGCTTGACGGCCCGTTCGATCGTGTCGATCGGTACCGAGGCGTCGCGGGCCTTCTGGAACATGGTTCGCAGCGTGGGGTTGGAGTCGGGGTCACCGCCACCCTGGCGGGCCGACACCTCGACCTGCTTGATCAGCTTGGCGAAGAGCTTGGCCCGCTTCTGGTCGGCTGCGCCCTTCTTGTGCTTGATGGTCGCCCATTTGGAATGGCCTGACATGCCGGTGTCTCCTGTCGTGTGCCGCTGCGGCGGCTCAGAGGGCCTCTACGAAGCGTTCGTGGAGTCGTGTGTCCCCGGTCAACTCGGGGTGGAAGGCCGCCACCGTCACCGGTCCCTGCCGGCAGAACACCGCCAGGCCGTCGACCCTGGCGAGCACCTCGACCTCCCCGCCGACGCGTTCCACCACCGGTGCCCTGATGAACACCCCGTGGAACGGCAGGTCGAAGCCCGCGACGTCGAGGTCCGCCTCGAAGGAGTCCAGCTGGCGCCCGTAGCCGTTGCGGCGCACGTCGATGTCGATGACCCCGAACGACCGTTGGTCGCTCCGACCGTCTGCCACGTTCCGGGCGAGGAGGATCAGCCCGGCACACGTGCCCAGCACGGGCATGCCGCCGGCCAGCCGATCGGCGAGCGGTTCCCGCAGGCCGGAGATCTCCAGCAGCATCGACATGGTGGTCGACTCGCCACCGGGCATCACCAAGGCGTCTACGTCGGCCAGTTGTCCGGGGGTGCGGACCTCCACGGGCGTCACACCGACGCGGTCGAGCAGGGTTGCGTGCCTGGAGAACGCCCCCTGGAGGGCCAGCACACCGACCTTCACGCCGGCACCTTCACGCCGGCACCTTCACGCCGCCTACCAGCCCCGGTCGGCCAGGCGTGTCTCCAGCGTGTCCATCTCGAGGCCGGGCATCGCCCTGCCCAGACCCCTGCTGACCTTGGCAAGGATGACCGGGTCGCGGTAGTTGGTGGTCGCCTCGACGATGGCCCTGGCACGCGGCGCCGGGTCGTCGCTCTTGAAGATGCCCGAGCCGACGAACACGGACTGGGCGCCGAGCTGCATCACGAGCGAGGCGTCGGCCGGGGTGGCTATGCCGCCCGCACAGAACATCGGGACCGGCAACTCGCCCGTCTCGGCGATCTCCTGGACCAGTGGCAGCGGCGACTGGAGGCGCTTGGCCCAGTCGAAGAGCTCGGCCTGGTCGGCCCGGGTGACCTTGGCGATGTCGCCCATGATGGACCGCAGGTGGCGGACCGCCTCGACGATGTTGCCGGTACCGGCCTCGCCCTTGGAGCGGATCAGGCAGGCGCCCTCGGATATGCGCCGCAGGGCCTCGCCCAGGTCCGTCGCCCCGCAGACGAACGGAACGTCGAACGCCCACTTGTCGATGTGGTGTGCCTCGTCGGCCGGGGTCAGCACCTCGCTCTCGTCGACGTAGTCGACGCCGAGCGACTGGAGGATCTGGGCTTCGGCGAAGTGGCCTATGCGGGCCTTGGCCATGACCGGGATGGTGACCGCGGCCTTTATGCCCTCGACCATCTCGGGGTCGGACATGCGTGCCACGCCGCCGTCCCGTCGGATGTCGGACGGCACCCGTTCGAGGGCCATCACTGCCACGGCGCCGGCGTCCTCGGCGATCTTGGCCTGCTCGGGGTCGACCACGTCCATGATCACGCCGCCCTTGAGCATCTCTGCCAGGCCCCGCTTGACCAGCTGTGTTCCGGTTGCTCGCGTCACATCGCTCATGGTGCGCAGTCTAGGACGGGCCGGGGGTCCACTCCCCCGCCGGAGGCGGGCGTTCAGCCGGTGAGGGCGGCGGCCTCGGAGGCGTCCAGGATCTTGCCCTCGCCCAGCCGGGCCAGTGCCACCCAGGTCGTGCCGGGGACCAGCATGACGATCTCGCCGGTGTCGTCGTCGGCGAGGTGCCAGGCGTTGGCCACGAACGGTCGGCCCCAGGTGACTCCGGTGACCGTGCCCTCGCGCAGCAGCCAGCCGTCGCCGTTGCCGGTCGTGAGCGCCTGGGGGGATTCCCGGTCCGCATCGGACACCCGGTAGTCGATGTAGAGGAGCAGCACGTTGTCGGCGCCGTGCTGCACGCCGTCGGCGTCGAGGAGCGGCACACCGCCCTGGAATCGCAGCCAGCGCGACGACGGGTAGTCCCAGACGTAGTCGATCTGGCGACCCGGCGTGCTCCAGCGCACCCCTGCCGCCGGTACCGCCGATGCGGGTAGTGGCCCGTAGTCGAACACCGGGTCGGGTTCCACGCCCGTCGCCCCCCTGAGCAGGCGTGGTGCGTCGAGGAAGCCGTTGAAGGGCGAGCTCCCGCGGGAGTCGTCACGGAAGAAGTTCTCCTGACCCGTGCCCGATGTGGACCTACCCACGAAGGTGCCGCTGCTCTCCGCCTCACGGACCTCGGCACCGACGCCCTCGTTGCTCCCCCAGTAGGCGAAGTAGGGCATGTTCAGGTTGCCAATGAGGTCGATGTCGCTGGACCGGGCCGAGCGGACGAGGCCGATCTTGTCCGGTACACGGCTGTGGAACACCGCCACGAACCGGGTCACGTTGTTCTCGATGTGGGCTTCGTAGACGATGTCGGCCTGTTCGAGGCCCACCTGCGGAAGCGACCTGGTGTCGTTGTTGCCGATCTTGACGGCCAGGGCCGGCAGCCGGCTGACCCCGCTGGTGGCCGGGAGGCCCGTCAACGGGTGGTGCGCTCCCATCCACGGCCCGGCGGTCGTGGTGGTGACCGTGGCCCCGACAGGTGGCGCGGTCGTCGAGGTGGTCGCATCGGGGGCAGCGGTCGAACCGGGCGCGGAGGTCGGGTCAGGTGCGGCGGTCGAACCCGGGGCGGAGGTCGGATCAGGGGCCGCTGTCGATGTCGGATCAGTAGCAGCCGGAGCGGAGGTCGAGTCAGGAGGGGCCGGTGCGGCGGTCGTGGACACGATGGTGGTCGGGGTGCTCCGCTGCTCCCCCCCACCACACGCCCCTGCCGCCAGGGTCGTCAGCGCAAGAAGGATCGCGAGTCGTGTTCGTGTGGTCATCGGCTCAGAGCTCTCTGAGTGCGGCGACGCGCATCTCGACGTTCGGATGGACGGCCGTGGCCGAGTCGACGGCCCCATCGGGTTGCAACAGCCAGAGGTGGGCGTCGGCCGGCGACGCTGCATCCACGGCGGTGCCGAGTTCGGCCAGGGACTGGAGCGCCCGCTGCATTCCCGGCGGGTACCTGGTCAACTCGGCAGCGGCCAGGTCGGCGCGGACATGGCAGTCGGAATCGCCGAAGCGGGCCTGCACGAGCCGGGCTCCGAACACCCGGGCGAACAGTGCACCCAGGGTCTCGTCGGCCAGGCGCCCGCCGCGACAGCGCACCAGGGCGTGGGCCAGCAGCGCCTCCAGCTCGACCAGTGCCAGCATGTCGGTCGCCCCGGTGGTGACGATGATCGATGCCGTCCGCCTGTTGCCGACGACCGCCGCGTTGCCGGACGGGGAATCCAGCACATAGAGGTCGGGGGTGTCGATGCCGTTGGTGAGGCACAGCCCCTCGACGACGTTGTGGAGGCGGGGGAACTCACCGACCGTCGCCGGTCGGCCGCCGATCGAGCGCCGCACGAGCACGGCGGCCTTGCGGGCGAACAGCCAGACGGGTAGCACGCCGAGTGCCGTGCCCACCGCCACCGATGGCCCTGCTGGCACCCCGGCTGCCGTCAGGACCACGGTGCAGACGGCTGCCAGCCCGAGCGCGGTGACCGTCGCCGGCGTCTTGAGATGGGGTCGGTGCATGCTTGCCTGTTGCCTGGATGTGGTTGCCTGGATGTGGTTGCCTACGCACGGGGTTCGGAGCACGGGGTGACCGTGGAACCGTGTGACAGCGGGCTGTCTGTCGGACGGCATGATATGCCCGCCCGGGGCCGCTGCCGCAGGCACCTCGCGATGAACAGGGCCGTGTATCAGGCGGACTGTCTCCGGGAAGCGGGCCTCAGGAGGCTTCGAGGACATCGCGGTAGATGTCCCGGTAGCGGTCGGCCAGGCGTCGCATCGAGAATTCGTCGGCCCGCTCCAGGCCGTTGGCCACGAGACGGTCGGCCAGGTCGGGATTGCACAGCACCTTCTCGATGCCGATCGCGAGGACCGCGCCGTCGCCGGGCGGCACCAGGACGGCATTTTCGCCGGCCCGTGCCACCTTGGAATAGCCGGGGATGTCGCTGGCGACGACGGGGGTGCTGCAGGCCATTCCCTCCAGCAGGACCATGCCGAACGACTCGCCGCGCAGCGACGGTGCGCAGCACACGTCGGCGCCCCGGATCCGGCTCAGCTTCTCGTCCTCTCCTATGCGGCCCAGCCACTCGATGCGCGGGTCGCCGGCGCCCACGGCCCTGAGGCGGTCGGTCTCGGGGCCGTCGCCGGCGATCCACAGGCGTACATCGGCCGGAAGGTGGTTCATGGCCTCGACAAGGACGCCGAGGCCCTTGCGCGGCTCGTGTCGGCCTACGAAGAAGATGGTGGGCCCGTCGGTGGGCCATGGTTCGGCATCGGCGCAGCGGTCCACCTCGACGCCGTTGAACAGCACCTCGAAGTGGCCGCCCAGGGCGTCGCCGGCCATCTCGGCGGCGTCCGCCGAGACCGCGAAGGTCTGGGCCATGCGCCGTCGGAGTCGTCTGACGGGGCCGTTCAGCAGGTCGTAGGCGAGGCTCCCGCCCGCCGCATGGAAGGTGCCGACCATCGGCGTCTGGTCCATGAAGAGAGCCGTGACGGTGGGCCCGGGGGCGAGCGGTTCGTGCAGGTGAAGGATGTCGAACGCCTCGTCGCGCAGTGCGCGAATGGTTCGAAGGGCGCATGGCACGTCGGGGGCGATCGGTGCCATGGAGCCGTTTGCAGCCGTCGGCAGGCTGTTGCCCAGGGGGGTGACCCCGGAGTCGGGCGGGGGGCCGTCGCAGGGTCCGAGCACCCGGGTGGCATGGCCGGCCTCGCGCAGTTTCCGTGCGAGGCCGAGGACCTGGCCCTGCACCCCACCGGGGATGGTGAGGCTGTAGGGGCAGATGATGCCGATGCGCATGGGGTGGACGCTAGTCAGCGCTGCCGGCGACCGGCCGGGGGAGCAGGTCGGAGGGCCAGTTGGGCTGGAGGAGGTGCCACTGCTTCGGAGACCGCCTGATGAGGCCCTCGATCTCGCTGGCCAGCAGCTGGGTCACCCTGGCGACGTCGTCGCGGAGCCTCCCGAGGCGTTCGGTCGGAATCGCCGGCCTGACGACGCCGTGGCAGCCGTCAGCATGGTCGTAGATGGCGATCGGCAGGAGGGCTGCGCCGGTGCGCAGGGCCACCGTCGCCGGCCCGGCTGGAAGCAGCGTGGTCTCGCCGAAGAACTCGACCTCCACTCCCACGCCCCCGACATGGCGGTCGCAGGGCAGGCAGACGGCCCGGTTCTGCCTGACGGCCCTGATCACCTCGGCACCTGCCGTGGAACCCAGCGTGATCACGTCGATGTCGACCGACGTCCGCAGGGACCTGAACCATGCCAGCAGTTCAGGCGGGTCGAGCGCCTCGACGACTGCCGAGACCGGAACGTGCTCGACCCGTGCCAGCCAGAACGCAGCCCATTCCCAACTGCCGAGGTGGGGCATGGCCATGATCGGCCCCACCCCGGTCCGGCGGGCTGCCACGATCCGCTCGTAGCCCTCGTGGGTGAAGCCGGCCTCAATGGCGGCAGGGGTCATTTCGGGCAGCCGGAAGCTCCGGTACCAGTACTCGGCGTACGAGGCGAAGACGGTGTCGACGGAGCGCCGGAGCGCACGCCCGGCCAGGTCCGGATCCACCGTACGGCGGACGTGCCTCTCGACCATCCGGCGACGATCGGAGTCGAGTCGACCTGCGATCCTGCCCAGCAGGCGGGCCAGGGCCTCGCCGATGCGCCTGGGCATCCGGCAGGCCAGGGCTGCACCCAGGCGGTAGCCGGCGACGACGCTGGGACTCAAGCCCGGCCGGGTACTAGTGGCGGCGTGCGGCTGACCGGCGGCGGGTCGCCATGCGCTGCCTCCGCTCGGCCCGGCGATCGGTCCGCAGTTGGCGGCGTCGGGCTGCACGGCGCTGGTACGGCGTGTCGCGGGTGATGCCTGCCTGTCGCCACACCTTCACGAATCGTTGGCCGGCCGTGACCAGGCTGAGTGCCAGCATCACCCAGAGGACCGGCACCAGGATCTCGCTGAAGAGCAGACCGAAGGCGAGCACGATGAACCGCTCGGCCCGTTCCATCAGCCCGCCCCTGGCGTCGTAGCCGAGCGACTCGGCCTTCGCCCGCTGATACGAGATCAGCATGGCCGTGGCCATGATGGCGACCGGGAGCATCACGATGTGGCCCGGGGAGGTACCCGCCAGGTACCAGGCCACGCCGCCGAACAGAAGGGCGTCGGTGAGCCGGTCGGCCACGGAGTCGAAGAAGGCGCCGCGGTTCGACGCCGTGCCCGATGCCTTGGCGACGGCACCGTCGAGGGCGTCGGGGACGCCGGTCAGCACCAGCAGCAGGAAGCCGAACCGCAGGTATCCGAGCCCTATCGAGACGGCGGCGGCCGTGGCCATCACGATTCCGATGGTCGTCACGACGTCGGCTGTTATGCCGGTTCGTCTGAGGCTGCGGCCGATAGGGACGAGGCCCCTGTCGACGACGGCCCGCCAGTTGCCGTCAAGCATGTGGATTCCCCCCGTGGAGAGAGTGTCGGGTCGGCGGGCCGGTTTCGGGCCCGCATCACACCACCCGTGTGAAAGAACGCCCTAACGGTATCACCGGGTGCCGCCGCCCGACGTTGCGCCCCACGCAGGTGTGACCGATGCCCGGCGTGTCCCCCGGTGGCTGTCCCGCTAGTCGGCGTCCCGGTCTTCGGACCTGACCGCCAGTGCCGCTACCCCCATGGCCAGTCCCAGGACGCCGACGATGGCGACCACGGGCAGCCTGTCCATCCGGGCGTCGCGGCAGGGTGGCGTGTTCTGGTGCACCAGCTCACCGTCGAGTTGGAACGTGACGTCCGTCGGGAACAGGAGGCTTCCGCAGGGGTCGGCGAAGTTGGACTTGACCGGCGTGACCGCCAACAGCACAAAGAGCAGTATCGCAGTCGCCGCAACGATTCCGAAAGGCTTCTTCCAGACCATGACCCGTGAATCTAGCCCTCCGCTGCTTCGCCCGGGCCGGTCTCCCAGTCCTCGGGATTGGCCTCCACGTGGCACGCAACCACCTCGCCGTGGATGCCGTCGACGAAGACGAGTCCGCGGCTCTCGGGGGGAGACTCGGTCGAGTAGACGAGGACCCGCCAGGTGGGCCGGCTGCGGAGCCCGCGCCAGGCCATCTGGGCCGAGGCGTGCCCGACGGGGAAGCCGACGGCCCTGACGGCGGCCACCAACGCATCGGCTTCATCGATCTCCAGGTGCCAGCCGGCCTGCAGGTGGTAGGCGCCCACCAGGGCCAGCCCGGCCGCTCCCACCAGAAGGCCACCGTTGACGAGTGTCGAGTCGGCTGCGACGAGGGTGACCACGGCAGTGACCGCCGCCAGCGCCAGGTAGAGCATTCCGGGGATTCGACGCCGCCTGTTGTCGGGGAATATGTACGCCCCTGCCGTGGCGGTGATGTCGAGGTCTTCCGGCAGTCGGTCGCGGACGGATCCGTCGTCGGCCTCGCCGGCCGCCATACGCGCGGTGGAGCTCTCGCCGACGTGGTCTTCCCCGTCGGTCCTGTCGGTCTCGCCTTCGGGGTCGGCCACTGCATCGGCCACGGGGTGCTCGTCCACGGCGTGACCCTATCTACAGCACGACTTCGACGGCGCGGCCTGACGTGGCCCTGTCGACGGGCCGGCAGGTGGGCGTGGCTGCCACGACCACGGCACTTATCGACACGGCACCCTTGCCCCGCAGCACCCCGGCGGCGGCACCGAGGGTGGCTCCGGTGGTGACCACGTCGTCGACCAGCAGCAGCCGTGAAGCCGATGGACGCGCCCGGAACCGTGGGCCCTCCCGCCGCCGTCGGGCGTCGAGCGACGACTGGGCCGGACCGGGCGCCCGCAGGAGGACCCTGCTGCAGCCGATTCCCAGCTCACGGGCAACAGACCTGGCCAGGAGCTCGGCCTGGTCGAAACCCCTGGCGCCCCGCCGTGCGACCGTGGTGGGCACCCAGGTGACGACGTCCGGCGGCGGCGAGCCGGACCGCTCCGCCAGCGCGGCCATCGCCCGACCCAGCGCCTCGATCGGGGCCCGCCCGTTGGCGAACTTGATCGACCTGACCAGCCGGCCGCCGGCGCCCACATAGGAGGCCAGGGCACCAACCCGGTCGAGTCCGGCCGGCGCACGCAGCAGGGGCTCAGGGCCGAGCGAGGCAACGCACTCGGTGCAGGGCCCGGGACATCCCAACGGGCAGCCGGCACAGGTGCCCGATGGTCGTCGCCAGCCGCGGCCACGCCCCTTCCGCGGATGACCGACGGGCTCGCCGACGGCCCGGCTGCGGCCCGACCGTTCGTCGAGCACCGCCAGCCAGCCATCGTCGACCAGCGGGTCGGGCAGGAGTGCAGGTGCCTCGGACACGCACCAACCATCGTGCAGGGGTGTGACAGCGGTCGACGGGCCCGCCGGGGTCAGCCCAGGCGCTGCACCAGGTCGTCGACCACGTGCCCCATGTCGCCCTCGCCACGGATGACGACGTCCGCGTCGGCGCGGTGCGGGGCGACGAACAGTTCGTGCATAGGCGCAACGGTGGCGGCGAACTGGGCACGCACGCTCTCCTCGGTGCGGCCCCGCTCACTCACGTCGCGCTCCACCCGCCTGGCCAGGCGCACATCCCCTGGCACGTCCACGTAGACGAGCAGGTCCAGACACTCCCGGATGCCCGGCACAGCGAACAGCAGGATCCCGTCGACCACCACCACGGGCCCCGGATCCAGCCGGCGGGTGCTGTCGGTCCGGCAGTGGGTGGCGAAGTCGTAGACCGGCACCTCGACGGGCCGACCCGCCGCCAGGTCGCCCAGGTGCACGAGGAACAGCTCGTGGTCCAGCGAGTCCGGGTGGTCGTAGTTGACCAGCGCCCGCTCGTCCGGGGTGAGGTGGCCGTGGTCGCGGTAGTACTCGTCGAAGGGGAGGTGGACGGCCCTGTCGCCGAGCCTCTCGACCATCGCCACGGCCAGGGTCGTCTTGCCGGCACAGCTGCCGCCGGCGATGCCCAGCACCCTTGCGAATCCGCTCGTAGGCACAGCCCCGGAGACGGCACCCGACCCCGCATCGGGCGCCCGGTCCGCCACGGCGCCCTCAGTACCGGTAGTGGTCGGGCTTGAACGGGCCGTCGGGGTCGACGCCAAGGTAGCCGGCCTGGTCCTCGGTCAACTCGGTGAGCCGTACCCCGAGGGCGTCGAGGTGGAGCCGCGCCACCTTCTCGTCGAGCACCTTGGGCAGCGTGACGACATCGGTGCCGTAGTCCTCGGCCCGGGCGTGCAGTTCGATCTGGGCCAGGACCTGGTTGGAGAAGCTGGCCGACATGACGAAGCTGGGGTGCCCTGTGGCGTTGCCCAGGTTCAGGAGCCGGCCCTCGGAGAGCATGATCACCGAGTGGCCGTCGGGGAAGACGAACTCGTCGACCTGCGGCTTGATTGTGATGCGCCGTACATCCGACATGCGTGCCAGGCCTGCCATGTCGACCTCGTTGTCGAAGTGGCCGATGTTCCCGACGATCGCCTGGTGCTTCATCCGTCCCATGTGTTCGGCGGTGATGATGTCGCGGCAGCCGGTTGCGGTGATGAAGATGTCGGCCCTGTCGAGCACCCTTTCGAGCGTGTTGACCTCGTAGCCCTGCATGGCCGCCTGGAGCGCGCAGATGGGGTCGACCTCCGTGATGATCACCCGGGCGCCCTGGCCCCGGAGCGATTCGGCGCAGCCCTTGCCCACATCGCCGAAACCGCACACGACGGCTGTCTTGCCACCGATCATGACGTCGGTCCCCCGGTTGATCCCGTCGATGAGCGAGTGCCTGACGCCGTAGAGGTTGTCGAACTTGGACTTGGTGACGGCGTCGTTCACGTTGATCGCCGGGAACAGCAGCGTGCCCGCGTCGCGCATCTGGTAGAGGCGGTGCACGCCCGTGGTGGTCTCCTCGGAGACGCCGCGTATGCCCGCGGCGATCCGGGTCCAGCGCTGCGGGTCCTCTGCCAGCGACGTCCTGAGGGTGTCGAGCACGACGGCCCATTCCTCGGGGTCGTCGTCGGCCGTGGCCGGTACCTCGCCGGCGGCTTCGTACTCCACGCCCCTGTGCACGAGCAGGGTGGCGTCGCCCCCGTCGTCGAGGATCAGGCTGGGGCCTCCGCCGTCGGGCCAGCACAGGATCTGCCGGGCGGTCCACCAGTACTCCTCGAGGGTCTCGCCCTTCCATGCGAAGACGGGCACGCCCCGGAGGTCTTCAGGTGATCCGTCGGGTCCGCACACCGCTGCTGCGGCGGCGTGGTCCTGGGTGGAGAAGATGTTGCAGCTGGCCCACCTCACCTCGGCTCCGAGGGCTGTGAGGGTCTCGATGAGCACGGCGGTCTGCACGGTCATGTGCAGCGACCCGGCGATGCGGGCGCCGGCGAGCGGCTGTTCGTCGACGAACTGGGCCCTCAGGGCCATCAGCCCAGGCATCTCGTGTTCGGCGAGGCGGATCTCGTTGCGGCCGAATTCGTGCAGCGACAGGTCGGCGACCCGGTGATCATCCCTGAGGGACATGACGACTCCTGGTGGTTCGGCTGGGTTCAGCTGGATTCAGCTGGTCTGTTCGGAACATTCCTGGGCGGGGCTGGGGTCGTCTGACACCGGTTCATGCAGCCTCGGACGCCGGATTCTATCCGGGGCGCCCTGCCGGACCGGTCAGACCCGCCATTGCAGGCCGGGGGCCGGCGCGGGGTCGTACCCCTCGGCGAGGGCCAGGCCCAGGCCCACCTGCTCTCCCAGCACCGCCAACTCGCAGAGGTCCGCCAGCGGCCCTCCGGCCGGGTCGGTGCCATCGCCCGGGGCCCCGGTGCCACCGGCCCGGACCTCGTGCACCGAGGCGACGAACTCGTCGAGCAACCCGCTGTAGAGGGCGAGCTGTTCGGCGTCGACGACGCTCTCGTAGCCGCCGCGCAGCATCAGTGCCGTGAAGACCTGCCGGGTGACGGCGCCGTGCTGGCCCCACGAGCACACCTCGTCGTGGGCGAGGGCTGGCGTGGCGGCCGCCCACGCGGCCACCTTGCCGTGGAGGTTGGCCTGGAACTTCCAGTAGTCGGCGATCGCCGCTCCAACCGGGCCGCCGGCGTGGATGAGCGGCAGGGTGCGGCCGATGCTCCTGACCAGCCGTTCCGCCGTGCCGCTCCGGGCATGTGCCGCCATGCGTGCATCGAGGCTGTCGGCGACCTGCTCGGCCGAGGTCTCCCCGGTGGTTCCGGCGGCGGCGGCCAGCCGGACCCCTGCGACCACCCGGGCCGCCAGGCCCAGGCGCTCCCCCATGCCCTCGGGCCCGCCGGGCACGGGGACGGCCCCGGCGACGTCGCCGCCCCCCATGTCCAGGATGAGGCTGTCGGCGGGAAGCCTCCCTGAGGCTTCTGCGGCCCCGAGCACGAGCACCGGGCACGGGGCACCCGGTGCCACGAGGGCCGCCATGGCACGGGCTGCCAGCATGCCCAGGCCCACGCCTGTCACGGCCACCAGCGGGGGGTCGGTAGGGATGTCGATAAGAGCGGCGTCGGCCGCCGCACGGCGGATGTTCGCCGGCTCGTCGAGTGAGGCGGCTACCAGGCCGAGACTGTCAGGGAATCGCTCGGGCACGGTCGCCACGCTAGGCGGCTCCGACGGTCACCAGGTAGGCGAGGCCGTCGGTGGCCAGGCGGTAGGGCCCGTCGGCCTCCGGTACCACGGCGGCCTCCCCGGGGCCGATTACCAGGTCGTCGCCCACAGTCGTCGACCCTGCCATCCCGAGCACCAGGTCGGGTCCGATGCGGTCCTCGACGTCGATCCCGGTGTCGGTCAGGCGCCAGACGCCGAAGTCGTCGCCGGGAACGTCGTACCGGTGGACGTCGCTGGTCGCCCGCTGAACCGGGGGCGCCCCTGCTGTCGGGTCGAGTGCCTCCACCAGGGCCGGCACGTCCACCCGTTTGGCCGTCAGGCCGCCGCGCAGCACGTTGTCGCCTGGGGGCATGACCTCCACGGCGAGGCCTGACAGGTAGAGGTGGGGCACGCCGGGTCCCACGAAGACCGCCTCACCGGGCTGCAGTCGGTGGTGGCACAGCATCGGCACCACCAGCAGCGCCGGGTCGCCGGGGTGGAGGTCGGCCAGGCGGGCGACCAGTTCCGCCGTGTCGGCCCAGCGGCCCTCCACGCCCGGTCGGCAACGGTCGACGAGGGCGGCGACGGCTTCGCTCCAACCTCCGCGGAGGGCCTCCCCCACCAGGGTCGGCCACGCGGCCGAACCGTCCGCGGCGAGCCCCGCGGTGAGGCCGTCGGGCAGGCCCAGGGCGGTAGCCGCATCGAGGGCCTCGTCAACGGGCCGGAGACCGCACAGCACCTCGAACGGCGTGACTGCCGAGGCCAACTCGGGCTTGGCGCGGTCGTCTACGAAGACCCGCCCGGAGGAGTCCATGGCCACGCCGGCCGCCTCCTCGGCGGCGAATCCCGCCCTGGCCCCGGCGTCGTCGGGGTGGACCTGGAGTGAGAGCGGCCGGTCCACGGCCAGCACCTTCACCAGGTAGGGCAGGTCGGAGCCGGGCCCATCACCGGAGCCGAACCACAACTCGGCCTCGGGACGACCGGAGGGCTCAACGCCCCGCAGGTCGGAGAGGGCCGTGGCGGACCCCCAGTCGTAGTGCTTCAGCCTGCCGGCCAGACGGTCCACGATGTGTGCTCGGGCGGGTCAGGCCCCGGTGTCAGGCCCCACTGTCGGGGGCGGACCTGTCCGGGGTGGACGCGTCCGGCTGGAACGTGGGCTCTATGCCCTCGGCGGCGGCGAGGGCCACGAGACGCTCGTGCTCGGCCTCGTCGACGGTCTCGGCCTCGTCGACGAGCATGACCGGGATGCCGTCGGTCACCGTGTAGCGGCGACGCAGGCGGGGGTTGTACAGGGAGTCCTCGGCCTCGAAGTAGAGCAGCGGGCCCTTGTCGTCGGGGCAGGCCAGGATGTCGAGGAGCATGGGGTCGAGTGCCATGGCGTGCAGGCTATTGGGTGATCAACGCCCTCACCTCGGCGACCCCGGCGGCGCAGTCGGCCCCGGTGGCAGCCTCCAGGTTCAGGCGCAGCAACGGCTCGGTGTTGGACGGACGCACGTTGAACCACCAGCCGCCCATGTCCACGGTGAGGCCGTCCAGGCTGTCCTGCCTGCCCAGGTCGGCGTAGTGGTCGGCCAGCCGGTCCATGACGCCGGCCGGATCGTCGACGGTGAAGTTGAGTTCGCCCGAGGCCGCATAGCGGTCAAACGGCGCCAGCAGGTCGCTGAGCGTGCCGTCCGACGCCGAGATCGCCTCGAGCACCACGAGGGCGGCGATGATCCCCGAGTCGGCCCGGTAGTTGTCCCGGAAGTAGTAGTGGCCCGAGTGCTCGCCGGCGAAGGCCGCTGCCTCGTCGTACATCATGGCCTTGATGTACGAGTGGCCTACACGGCTCCGCACGGCCCGACCGCCGCGCTCGGCGATGACCTCGGGTACCGACCTGGAGCAGATCAGGTTGTGGATGACGGTCGCGCCGGGCTCCCTCCGCAGGATTCCGGCGGCCACCAGCGCCGTGGTCAGCGAGCCCGACACGGGTCTGGCCATCTCGTCGACCAGGAACACCCGGTCGGCGTCGCCGTCGAAGGCCAGCCCGATGTCGGCTCCGGTGGCGAGCACCCGCTCCTGCAGGTCCCGGATGTTCTCGGGCTGGATCGGGTCGGCGGGATGGTTCGGGAAGGTTCCGTCGAGTTCCGGGTAGAGGACCTCCAGGTCGAAGGGCAGGCCGTCGAACACGGCCGGCACAACCAGTCCGCCCATGCCGTTGGCCGTGTCGGCCACGACCCGCAGCGGCCGCAGAGAGGCGACGTCCACGAAGGAGCGCACATGGTCGGCGAAGGCCCCCAGCAGGTCGACGGCCTCGACGGCACCGCCCGGGGGGTCGCCCGTGTCCGACGGGCCGTCCAGGTCGGCCAGCATCTGGGCCAGCCCGGTCTCGCGCCCGACGGGGCGGGCCGCCGACATGCAGAGCTTGATCCCGTTGTAGCCGGCCGGGTTGTGGCTGGCGGTGAACACGGCGCCCGGAATGTCCAGGTGGCCAGAGGCGAAGTAGAGCATGTCTGTCGAGACCAGCCCCAGGTCGACCACGCCGAGGCCCTCCGCGGTGACGCCTTCGGCGAAGGCCGCCGCCAGCCCGACGCCGGTGGGTCGCATGTCGCGTCCCACCGCCACACGCCCGGTGGACGGTTCGGTCCGGCGCACGAGCCGGGCGAAGGCGCCGCCGATGGACCGTGTCAGGTCGGCGTCGATCTGTCCGGGCACCAGGCCCCTTATGTCGTAGGCCAGGAAGACCTCGGCAGGATCACCCATCGCCCGACCATCCATCGGAGGCGTCCGGGTAGTCGCCCCGCCGGGCGGCCTGGCGCACCCTGACAAGGTCGGCAACGAGGCGTACGCCGTCGCGGAGCGCCCGAACCGTGCTGCGGTCCGAGTGTTCGACCTCGACCGGCACCTCGGCGAGGGTGAGGCGCCACCTCTCGGCAAGGTGGAACAACTCCACGTCGAAGGCGAACCCGTCCAGCTTCGAGGCCCCGAACAGTGCCCGGGCCGCATCGGCCCGGAAGGCCTTGAGGCCGCACTGGGTGTCGTGGTACTGGCCCAGAAGCAGGGCGTGGGTGGTCAGGTTGACGAGCCTACCTCCGGCCTCGCGGAGGCGCCCGGCCCGTACGAGGGTGCGGGTGCCGGTGTGCCGCCGGCTGCCGACCACCATGTCGTAGCCGTCCTCGACCAGCGCCAGCAGGTCCGCCAGCTGGGCGGGGGCGTAGGCCAGGTCGGCGTCGGTGAAGGCGATGGTCCGCCCCGAGGCGGCCTCCACGCCGGCCCGCACCGCTGCGCCCTTCCCGGTGTTCCGCCCGAGGCGTATGACCAGGTCTGCGCCTCCGGCTGCGGCGGCCCCGGCCGTCCCGTCGTCGGAGCCGTCGTCGACGACGATGATCTCCAGGTCTCCCGGGGCGCCGCCCATGCGTGCGGCGAGTTCCGTGCGCACCCGCTGCACGTTCACGGCGATCCTGTCGGCCTCCCGGTAGGCGGGCAGAACCACGGTGAGTCGGCACGGGCCTTCGGGAACCGGCCGGTCGGCCGGCTGGTCCTGCTCGCGGCGGACGACCCGGAACAGGAGCGTGCGGTACGCCAGGCCACGCACGATCGCAGCGGCGAGCACTGCGGCGACCTTGGCGGTCAGGATGCCCGTGTCGCCGGATCGCAGAGCCGAGAGCACGACCAGGTCGACCAGGCCGGCCACGACGACCACGGTCGCGAACATGGCCGGCGAGCGGATCCAACGGGCGAACGGATCGTCGCGCAGCGTGATCGCCCTGTGGAGTGGCCTGGCGACCGCAGCGGCTGCGATCAGGGCGACCGGGTCGGCGACGATGACCGGCCAGCCCCACCCCACGAGGGCGACGGCGATGCCCACGTCCACGAGCGTCGCCACCAGCCCCACGGCGGCGAACCGCCGGAGACGCTCTCTCACGGGCCCTCCTCGGGGTCGTGGTCGGGGTCGGACCCAGGCTCTCCCACATCCCCATCGGGCTCGTCGGGCTCGTCAGGCCCACCCACCTCGATGGCCGCCAGCCGGTCCGCCACCCGTCGCCCCACCCAGCCGTCGACGGCCGCATCACCGTCGGGTCCGACTGAGACGAGGTCGAACCAGGCCTCGGACCGGTCGTCGGGCCTGGGGCGCCGACTCAGCACCAGCAGCCCGATGAGCCCGACGATTGTGAGGCCGATGGAGGCCAGGTCGACCGCGGTACGGCCGTAGCCGAGGGTCACCGTCTCCTGCGTCGGCACCACCACCATCAGGTTGGGGGTGATGCGCCAGGGGCCGTCGGCGCCGTCGGCCTCCCAGTTGGGGAAGTAGGAGATGCGCACCACGACGGGCACGCCCACGCGGTCGACGCTGAACGAGATCGTGTCTACTCCCGCCTCGATGTCCGAGACCTGCACGGCTTCCAGCCCGCGGCGCTCCGGTTCCCCGCCTGCGGGCAGGCGCTGCCAGTGGGCCGGGCCGCCCACCGTCCACGGGATCGCCCCGGGGTCCTCCTGGAAGACCTCGACGGACGGGTCCAGCCAGTTTGCGTGGTCGACGTCGCTGAACACCACCGGC
Source organism: Acidimicrobiia bacterium (assembly GCA_015658775.1). Lineage (GTDB taxonomy): Bacteria > Actinomycetota > Acidimicrobiia > Acidimicrobiales > MedAcidi-G1 > UBA3125. The sequence continues at coordinate 52,446 of DQOF01000046.1, forward strand.
TCCACGTCCAGGGGTGCGACGAGGTCTGCGTCGGCGACCAGGAAGACGGTCCAGGGACCGCTGGTGGCGACCTCGGTGAGGTCGGGGTGACCTCGCGCCTCGTCGACGGCCCGGGGGGAGGACGGCGAGTAGTACGCCACCCCGAACTGCCGGAGGTGCCCGATGCCCGCGTCCAGGTCGAACGACCGGTACGGCAGCCCCCGCTGGGCCCGCGATGGTCCGATGGACAGTTCGGACTGCATGAGGAAGTGGTACGGCGTTGTCGTGGACGCCTCGAAGTAGAGGCCCTCCATGGAGCCCACGCAGCCTTCCGTCCAGTGGGGCAGCAGCATGAGCGCCATGGGCGTGCCGTAGCGGGTGAGGTCGCTGCCGTACTCCCAGAGCAGCCTGCCGCAGCCGTGCCGGTCGGCCACGTCGGCCATTGTGGCCACGAACGCCCGGTGTTCGTCCCAGCCGCCGCCGGTGTCGTCGCCTGTGCGGGCCTCGTAGCCGTCGAAGTTCCAGCGCACCCACGACCGCCCCAGGTTCAGTTCCTCGGTCTGGATGCCGAGCCACGAGTAGGTGTTGCCCGACATCGTCCCGGACGGCATGACCCGCAGCGGTATGCCCAGCACCACGACCAGGCCCAGCGTCACGACCGCCGCGCCGCCACCGGTCAGCCACAGGCCGCCTGTGCCGCCGCGGGCCCGCAGGCCGTCGAGCAGGCGACCGACCAGGCGCAGCACCTCGGCGACGGCGACGGCCGCCAGCAGGTACAGGCAGAGGTAGTAGCCGGGGAGGATGCGGCCGTTGTAGAGCCGGCCCTCGGGCAGGTACACGAAGGCGACGGCCAGGATGGCTGCAGTACCGGCCAGCACCAGCCCCAGGCGGCGGCGGTACACCAGCGACAGCAGGGCGCCGACTGCGGCGACGATGATCACGACCTGGAGCGGCGGGTCGTTTGTCAGGAAGTCGGCTGCCAGGTTGCTCCGGTCCCAGAGGTAGGAGCGGTAGGCGGTGAGCTTGTCCCAGGCCATGTCGTTGAGGTGGTCCCGCTGCCACCAGAAGGGCAGGACCCAGAACGCGGCGCAGAGCGCGGCCACCACTCCGGTCGTGGCCAACCAGGTGAACGCCGCCCGGCTGGGCCGCAGTACGAACGCCACGAACGAGGCGACCAGCGCGTAGAAGGCGACGAGAAGGTGGCAGAGTCCGGTGAGGGCCAGCAGCAGCGCGGCCCAGCCCCTGCCCCGCCCGGTCTCGAACCCCCGGATTAGCAGGCCCAGGTACACGAGGCAGGCCGAGACCGCCAGGGCGAAGGCGAACTCCCCGGCCATGGTCGACATGAGGTTGCCGCCCATGATGTTGAAGGCCCGGTCGAAGATGAAGGGGAGTGTCGCAGCGCCGGTCAGGGCCGGTCCCGGGAACGGCAGGTCGGCCAGTCGCCCCAGGGCCCACCCGGCGGCCGGCATGACGAGCAGGCCCGCGACGGTCACCCACTTCATGGCCAGGCCGTAGTGCACGGGCACGACCAGCACGGTGAGGGCGGCGAGTGCCCACAGCCCGGGCACCCACCCGGACGGCCGGTTGCGGAGCAGTCGCACGGCAGCCGCCACTACCCCGGCCGCTGCGAGCACCGCCAGCGGCGCCACCAGGCCTACGTTGACGGCGACGACCATCAGCATCGGCACGACCATGTAGAAGTGGAAGGCGGGAAAGCCCGCGTACCAGTCGGGAGTCCAGCCGGTCAGCCGGAATCTGGGCAGCAGCTCGTCGCGGATGAACGCCGGCCCCCACACGTGGGCTCCGAGGTCGCCGCCCGTGGGGGTGGACCTGCTGAACAGCACCCCGTCGGGGTTGACGACCCAGAGCACGAACAGCGTCGAGAAGCCGACCACGGCCAGTGTCACCCAGGTGGTGAAGGGGATGCGCCTCATACGACCAGCAGGACGCCGACCGTCCATGAGTTGAACCCGACGTGTGCCCACACGGCCCGGCCGAGGCGGCCGTCGCGCTGCACGAGCACCCCGGCGATGAGGCCGAACATGACCAGCGCCGGGAACTGCAACGGTTGGAAGTGGGCGGCGCCGAACACCAGCGAAGAGGCGACGAGCGCCGTCCGGGGCTGCCAGCGGGCCTCGAGGGCCTTCAGGACGAGGCCCCTGAAGAACACCTCCTCGACGAGCGGCGAACCCGCCGCCACCACCAGGAACAGGAGCGCTATGCCGAGGCCGTCGGCCTTGTCGACGAGCTCGCGGGCCGGTCCCGAGACGTCCAGGTCGTCGACCAGCAGCAGGAGGGGAAGGTAGAGGAGGGGGACCAGCACGGCCTGGGCGCCGACGCCGATGGCCAGCCCCGACAGGGCGTCGCTTCTGCGGAACGCCCAGCCCAGGTCCTGTGCCCAACCCACCCCGCGTGCACGCACCAGCCACAGGGGCACGCCCAGGAGGCCGGTCCAGAGCGGGACCTGCGACAGGGCGATGACTGAGAGCGGCATGTCCTCGGCGGTGCTGTAGCCACCGGCGACGAAGGCGAAGGCCATGAAGACCGTGCTGGCGACCAAGCTCAGAACCAGGCCGACGACCACGTGCGACAGGCCCCAGGCAAGCCGATCGGCCGTCGGGGAGGGGTCGGCGGCGCTCATCGGCCGAACCCTATCCAGACCACCGTGGGGCGTGGTTTCGGGGAACCGGCGGGGTGGCCGGGCCCCGGGGCATGACCCGGAGGCCCGACCCGTACGATGGACGCATGGCCGACCGCCGCCGACCACCTGCCACCCGCCCCGACAAGGGCGGTGCCAA
>DQOF01000045.1 GCA_015658775.1 Acidimicrobiia bacterium
GATCTACGTAGGGACCGGCGAGTGCTGCATCCGCAACAACGTCACCCACGGCGACGGAATCTACAAGTCCACCGACGGCGGCGAGACCTGGAAGAGCGTCGGCCTGTCGGACACGCGCCACGTGGCCCGGATCAGGGTCCATCCCAAGAACCCGGACCTTGCGTACGTGGCTGCCCTTGGCCACGCCTTCGGGACCAACGAGGAGCGCGGCGTCTTCCGGTCCAGCGACGGCGGGGATACCTGGGAGAAGGTGCTCTACAAGAGCGAAGGGGCGGGCGCCATCGACCTGTCCATGGACCCCAACAATCCGCGAACGATCTATGCAACGATCTGGCAGGCCCACCGCAGCTTCTGGGACATCGTCAGCGGAGGCCCGGACTCGGGAATCTACAAGTCCACTGACGGTGGGGATACCTGGATCGAGCTGTCGGGAAACCCCGGATTGCCTAAGGAGACCCTGGGCCGGATCGGCATCGCCGCATCGCCCGCCAAATCGGGACGGGTCTGGGCGCTGGTCGAGGCCGAGCACGGTGGCCTCTTCAGGTCTGACGACGGCGGGGCCACCTGGGAGGAGCTCTCGGACGATGACGACCTTCGGGTGCGCTCCTGGTACTACACACACGTCTTCGCCGACCCGTCCGACCCCGAGACGGTGTGGGTGCTGGCTGCAAAGACGTTGAAATCCACGGACGGTGGGCGAAACTTCTCTGAGGTCCCCATGCCTCACACCGACCAGCACGACCTGTGGATCGACCCGAACGACAGCCGCCGGATGATAGAGGGGAACGACGGAGGCGCCACGGTCTCTCTCAACGGCGGCGATACCTGGTCCAACCTGTACAACCAGCCCACCGCCCAGTTCTACCACATCGACACCGACAATCAGTTCCCGTACCACGTGTACGGTACCCAGCAGGACAACTCAGGCGTCGCAGTGCGCAGCCATTCCGACAGCGGCGCGATCCTCACGAGCGACTGGTACATGGTGGGGATGTCAGAGAGCGGCGACATAGCGGTCAAGCCCGACGACCATAACATCGTCTACTCCGCTTACCCCTTCGGCATCCTCAACCGTTACGACCACCGCAACAAAGAGGTCCGGGTGGTCACGGTGTGGCCCGAGGACCACTCGGACTTGCCCGCCAAAACGTTCAAGTACCGGTTCGCGTGGAAGTTCCCGATCGTATTCTCGCCTCACGACTCGAACACCCTCTATATCGGGGGCAACATCGTCTTCAGAACCAGGGACGACGGGACGACCTGGGAGCCCATAAGCCCGGACCTGACCAGGAACGACCCGACCAAGCTCGAGATTGTGGGTGGCCCGATAACGATCGAAGGGGCCGAGGCCGAGGTCTACTGCACCGTATACGCCTTCGCCGAGTCGCCTCTGACGCCGGGCCTCTTGTGGGCCGGCACCGACGATGGGCTCGTCCACGTTTCCAGGGACGGCGGTGGTTCGTGGAAGGACGTGACGCCACCCACGATACCGGAGTGGACCATGATTCACTCGATCGACCCGTCGCCCCACGACGCGGCCACGGCCTACGTCGCGGCGACGGGATTCAAGAACGACGATTACAAGCCGTACCTGTACAAGACGAACGACTACGGCGAGACGTGGCAGACGATCACTGGCGGCATTCCCGACTACGACTTCACCAGGGTCGTCCGCGAAGACCCGGCCAGGCGAGGGCTGCTGTACTGCGGCACCGAGACCGGGGTCTACGTCTCTGCCGACGACGGCGGGTACTGGGAGTCGCTACAGATCAACCTCCCGGTGGTGCCAATTCACGACATGCTCGTCAAAGACAATGACCTTGTGGCCGGGACGCACGGCCGGTCGATGTGGATTCTCGACGACCTGAGTCCGCTCCGGCAGTTCGCCGAGAGCCCAAGCGGAGACAGGCCACACCTCCTACGCCCGCGCCCAACCCACAGGCTGCTTCATCAGGCGCCCCATTTTCCCGATGCAACCCCTGGAATGAATTACATGGTCCGGGTCCTGGGCGTGCCAATGGCTTTCGACGACAATATGGCGCCGGATGGCAAGATCTCTCGGGAAATGCTGGACGTCGGCGAGAACCCGCCGGACGGCGTGCCGGTGGTCTTCCATCTTCCCGTCGACCCACCAGAGGGCGTCGCATTGACGTTCCTGGATTCCGGTGGCAAGGAGATAAAGACCTTCTCTCGGGGCGACGAGGGCGACGAGGCGCTGGATGTGAAGTCAGGGGTAAACAGGTTCCTGTGGGACATGAGATACTCAGGCGCGCAAAAGCTGTCGGAGGTCGAGGGCGGGTACAAGCCGAAGGAAATCACAGGCATAATCGCACCTCCAGGGTCGTTCAGCGTGCGGCTGACGGTGGGCTCGGAGACGTTCGAGGAGCCCTTCGAGCTGCTGAAGGACCCGCGCAGCAGCGCTGCGCAGGGGGACCTGGACGAACAGTTCGAGCTACTGGTCAAGATCCGCGACAAGCTGTCCGAGGTCCACGAAGCGGCGAACAGGACCAGACGCATCCGCGGGCAGGTGGACGCGTGGGAGGAGCGCGCGACGGGACGGCCGGAGGCCGAGGCCGTCTCGAAGGCTGCGGCCTCGCTGAAAGAGGGCCTGTCCAGCATCGAAGGAGAGCTCGTGGCCATGAAGCCCCCGCCGGGCTCACTACGCGGCGAGGTCGCCCGGCTGAACGGCGGGCTGACCAAGTTGGCGGGAGTCGTGGCCAGCGCAGACTGGGCGCCGACTAAGCAGTCGTACGAGGTGTTCTCCGAGGTGTCCGCTAAGGTCGACGAACGGCTTCAGAAGCTGCAGCAGACCATTGATACGGACGTGGCCGCCTTCGTCAAGCTGGTCGCAGACAGCGGGACGCCCGCCGTCGCGCCGTGACGGGATTGCTGTGATCGCTGCGGACCGCTCGACCCCGGCGCATGCGGACGTTCTAGTTCGGAACGCCTACGTGGTCACGATGGACCCGCAGCGTCGTGTATACCCATCCGGAGCGATGACGATGCCGGGCTGGTAGTACGCCCAGAGGTCGCCCGCAAGCAGCTCGACATAACAA
>DQOF01000128.1 GCA_015658775.1 Acidimicrobiia bacterium
CGGTGGAGGCGGTGCTGGACCAGGACTACGGCGGCGCCCTAGAGGTGTGTATAGCCGTGGCTCCGTCCGCCGACGGGACCGCCGGGGTTGTCCGCGGCCTGGCGGCGGCCCACGACCGCGTAAGGGTGGTCGACAACCCCGCCGGGGTGACGCCGGCAGGCCTGAACGCGGCTATCAGGGCCACGACCGGGTCGGTGGTGGTGCGCGTCGACGGCCACTCCACGCTGCCTCCCGGCTACGTGTCTGCGGCGGTCGCCACCCTGGAGCGGACGGGCGCCGTGAACGTGGGTGGCGTGCAGCGCCCCGAGGGCACGACGCCGTTCGAGCGTGCGGTGGGGCTGGCCATGGCCTCGTGGTTCGGCGCCGGTGACGCCCGCTTCCACTACGGCGGTCACGAGGGGCCGGTGGACACCGTGTACCTGGGGGTGTTCCGCCGTCAGGCGATAGAGGCGGTGGGCCTGTTCGACGAGGAGTTGGTGCGCAACCAGGACTACGAGTTGAACTGGCGTCTGCGTGAGGCGGGCGGCGTGGTCTGGTTCGACCCGGCCCTGTCGGTCGGCTACCGGCCGCGGGGGTCGGTGCGTGCCCTGGCACGGCAGTTCTCCGGGTACGGCCGGTGGAAGCGTGTGGTGGCCCGCCGTCACCCGCGCTCGCTCCGCTGGCGCCAGGTGGTGCCGCCGGTGACCGTGGCGGGTGTGCCGGTCGGGCTGGTCGGGGGCTGGTTCTGGTCGCCCCTGTTCGTGATGCCGGCGGCCTATGCGGCGGCTGTGGTGCTGGCTGCGCTGGCGGTCGGGCGGCGCCCCGGGGCGGCGGCGCGGCTGCTGGTCGTGTACCCGGTCATGCACATGGCCTGGGGTGTGGGGTTCCTCGCCGGCAGGCAGGCCGATCCTCAGGACGCCTCGTAGGCCTCGAGCACCTCGTCGGTCGGGCCGTCGTGAACGATCAGGCCGTCCTCCAACCAGATCACCCGTGAGCACGACCGTCTGATCTCGGCCAGATTGTGGCTGACCAGCAGCACTGTGCCTGCGGCCGCCCTGTGCTCGTCCAGCCGCTGGGCGCTCTTCTCGCGGAACGAGCGGTCGCCCACGGCCAGGGCCTCGTCGATCAGGAGGATCTCGGGTGAGAGGGCGGTGGCGATGGCGAAGTGGAGGCGGGCGCGCATGCCCGACGAGTAGGTCTCCATGCGCATGTCGATGAAGTCGCCGAGGCCGGTGAAGTCGATGACGCCGTCGGCCATCTCGTCGGCCTGCTGTTGTCGAAGGCCCTGGGCCAGCAGCCCGATCTGGATGTTGCGGCGGCCGGTCATCTGGTTGCGCAGCACGGCGCTGACGCCGAGGAACGTGGGTATCGACCGCACCCGGCACGTGCCCCCGGTCAGCGGGACGAGGCCGGTGGTGGCCTGGAGCAGGGTGGTCTTGCCCGATCCGTTGGGTCCGACTACGCCCACGCTCTCGCCCACGTGCACGTCGAAGGTGACGCCGCGCACGGCCTCGATGTACTGGGCGGCAGGCCGCTGGCCGCGCAGCATGTCGCGGATGAGCGGGCGGTGGGCGCGCACGGTGTAGTGCACCTCGACGTCGGTGCAGCTGATCGCCAGCTTTGCCGTGGCGCTCATCCGACGCCCCCGTAGTCGGATTCGCCGGCCCGGAACAGCGCGAAGCCGACCGTGAGCGCCACAACGGCCCAGATGCCGGTGGCCGCCATCACGGCACCCGAGGCCGAATCGCCCACCATCACCCAGCGCCACGCCGTGACGTAGCAGTAGAGGGGGTTGAACAGGAAGAGGGTGCGCACGAGGGCGTCGTCGATGAAGTGGTCGACGGAGTAGAGCACCCCCGACACGTAGAAGAGCAGGCGGAACACGAACGGCAGCAGGTTCTCGAGGTCCCGGTAGAGGTGGTTGAAGCGGGCCGTTGCGAACGAGCCGCCGAGGCTGAACATGGTCTGGAGTGCGAAGAGGGGCGGGATGAGCAGCCAGCGCACGGTGGGCGCGTTGCCGTGGGCGAACACGACCACGACCATGACGGCGAACACCGGCCCGAACGAGAGCGCCTGGCCGACTGCGCTGGAGATCGGCAGGGTGGCCCTGGGGAAGCGCAGGGTCCGGATGAGGCCCAGGCTGTTCACCACCGATCGTGCCCCGTCGCTGATGACCCGTTGGCTGTAGAAGAAGGTGAACACCCCGATGGTGAGGAACACCAGGTAGCTGTCGACCCCCCGGTCGATCGGCATGATGATGCCGAACACCAGGAAGTACACGGCCACCTGCAGCAACGGGTTGAGCACCAGCCAGACGCTGCCGAGCAGGGTGTGGGCGTTCTGGCTGCGCAGGTCGTTCAGCGGCACCTGGACCAGGTAGTCGCGGCGCCGCCAGATTTCGCGCAGGTAGTCGCCCAGCGGCACGGGTCGGCCGACAGGGAACAGCCCGTCGGCGGCGGGGGTGTCGGGCGGCTGTGTGGTCATGTTGGGGAGGCGGTCGTGGGCTTCGGCCGTTGGGCAGGCCCGTGTCCGGCCGTCAGGCTATGCC
>DQOF01000074.1 GCA_015658775.1 Acidimicrobiia bacterium
CACCAGGCCACGGCCCGCGCAGTCCGCGCGGGTCGCGCCGAGAATCGCGCAGTTCGCGCGGGTCGCGCGAAACCTCGCGCTGTCCGCGCGAGGAAATCCACCATTTTTCAAGGGTGAGACTGTACGGTGACGCGCACACGCCGACCAGCTGGGTCGGAGGGGAGGAAACCTGCCTGTGCTGATCATCCTGGGTCTCGGAATCCTGTGGGCGGCGGTACTCCTGCCTCCCCTGTTGCGCCGCGACGCCCCCGTGGTGGGATCCGCCGGCAACCTGGCGGTGATAGGTCGACCTGACGCCCACACCCTGCGTGCGCTCCAGCAGGCTGCCGTTGCCGTGCCGGGCGACGCGCTCGCGGCACGTCACAGGCGCAGGGACGTGCTCATCGCCCTTGGGGGGGTCGCAGGCTTCACCCTCCTCGGCGCCGTGGCCGTCGGCGGCGCCCTCTGGACGATCCACTTCCTCGTGGACCTGGTGCTGGCCGGATACGCGGTGCTCCTCACCAGCCGCTACCAGAGGGAGAACGAGCGCAGCGCCACCGTTGTCCCGTTCAGGCGGTCGGCCGGCTACCTGGTGGGCGGCACCGGCTCGATCGCGATGGCCGACGAGGCGGTGTTGCGCCGACAGGCCAACTGAACCTCCCTGCCCTACCGCCTACATACCGGTCCGACCGACAGGCCAACCGACCGACAGGCCAACTGGCGGGCTGGGGTCGCCGGTACGCTCACACCCGCCCATGGGGGTGTAGCTCAGTTGGCTAGAGCGCTACGTTCGCAACGTAGAGGTCGTGAGTTCGATTCTCATCACCTCCACCGTGAGGCCCGCCTGTCTTCGTCATCTTCGACAAGACGGCCGTCAGGCGTTGTCGGCCTCGACCGCCTTGGCCAGGCGCTCGGGCATGTCGGGCAGTTCCGAGCGCACCCGTGTCCAACTGGGAATGAACGGGGTCTCCATGGGGTCGGCCAGATAGTCCGTCCCGGCCCTGATGATCGCATGGGCGAACACGTCGGCGGTCGCCTCCTCCTCGTGCCGGTCGTATGGGATGCCGTTCAGGACCGCATCGGCGTTGTAGCTGTCGATCAGGTCCAGGGCTGAGCGGAAGTAGGCGGCCTCGAGCGTCCTGAACCCCTCCGGCGTGAGCACGACGCCTGAGATGGCCATCTTCCGGAACACGGCCTTGGCTATGTCCACGCTCATCTTGTGCAGGCCCGCCGACGCATCGTCGGCTGAGAGTTCCCGGTGCTTGTGGTCGTAGACGTCGGCCACGTCGACCTGGCAGACCCTGGCGCTGGTGTGGCGCCTGAACACCTCGCCCAGAACCCCGATCTCGAGCCCCCAGTCGGAGGGGATGCGGATGGACCTGGCCACGCTCAGGTCCATGGCGCACTCGCCTGCCAGCGGGTACCTGAAACTGCCGATGTAGTCGAGGTAGTCGCTGCGACCGAACGTGAGTGCGAGGGCACGGACCAGCGGGGCCACGAACAGGCGGGTGACACGACCGTTGAGGCGGCCGCCGTCCGGTGACGCCCGGTAGTAATAGCCCTTGGAGAAGGCGTATCCGAAGGTCGGGTGGGCGACAGGGTAGAGCAGTCGGGCGACCATCGAGCGGTCGTAGGTGATGATGTCGGCGTCGTGCAGGGCCACCCACTGGGCCCTGCCGGAGGCCAGGAAGTAGCCGAGGCAGTACCAGACGTTCCGTCCCTTGCCCTCTTCGGCGGGGGCCAGGTCGTGGCGGGCCAACTCGGCTTCGAGGGAGCGCAGCCGGGGACTGTCGTTCCACACGATCCTGTGGTGCTGTGGGAGGCGCCCGAAGAACCGGCGGGCCCGTCGGAAGCCGTCGGCGTCTGCGCGGTCGAGGCCGATGATCACCTCGTCCAGGTACGGCACGGCTACCAACTCGTCGACGATGCGGCTGAGTGCCGGTCCCTCCATCTCGGCTGCGAGGCACGGGATGACGAGAGACATCGGCCGCTCGCCGCTCCACGAGGCGAGCTCGGCCTCCAGGGATTCGAGAGAACGGTCGCCGAGGCGGTGGAGGGTGGCGATCACGCCGTTCTGGAAGAAGTCGACCACGCCCGCAGGCTACGGCAACGGGCTCGTCCGTGGCCCGTCGACAACAGGGTCTACACAGGTGCTCCGCCGACTCCCGCCCACGCTCCGATAGGAGTGCGGTCCGGGAATCTGGATACCGTCTGTGTCCGAGATCTGATCGGAGGTTCCTTGCTCTGTCGCCCGGTGTACGTTGGCGTGCTCGTCGCCGTGAGCCTGCTGGCTCCTGCATGTGCGGGAGGCGGGCAGTCGGGGCAGACCCGTTCCATCGTCGTCCTGAGTGCTGACGAGGTTCCTGAGATAGTCGTGCCGGCCGATGCCTTCGACAACGTGGTGGAGGTGACCACGACGACGTCGGCGCCGACGACGACCACGGCGGCCACCCCGTCCGAGACGACCGGAGCCGCCGATGCAGAGCCCTCTCAGCTTGCCCCCGAGCCTGTCGCCGAAGAGGGCGACCAGCCTGCTGCAGACCCCGGCGACGAGTCGACCGCGACCGTGGCGACCACCACTACCACGACGACGACCACGACCACCGAGCCGCCGAAGGACACGATCCCCCTCGAAGAGGAGGAGGCCGAACCGGGCGTCAAGTTGATGGACGCACTGGACGCGTTCAACTCCTGCCTGGACTCCGAGGGCTGGTCGTTCCTCGGACTTCCCGATCCTGCAGCCGGTGCGGACGAGCCGGTGAACAGCCCCGACTACCTGGCGGCGTTGATCCTCTGCAACAGCCGTTCCAGCATCGCCGACACCTTCCAGGAGTTCCAGACCTCCCGGCAGGAGTTGGACCCCGACGAGATCCGGGAACAGAACGAGGAGTTCATCGAGTTGGCAGAGTGCCTCCGCGGCAGGGGCTGGCAGATCGGTGACCTGGCACCCGACGAGAACGGGCTGCTCAACCCGGGTGGCGAGTTCTCGAGCCCGGACGGCACCATCGACACCGACGAGATCAGGACCTGTGTCAGCGAGGTGTCCCTGGCTCGGGAGCAGGAGGGCGGTGGCTGATGCCCTCCCTCACCGACCTCTCACCCGGCCCTCACGGGTCGCTAACAGGGCGAATGGGGCATGTGGCTACCTTGTCGGCACCGGACCCTGATCGGAGCCCCCCTGAGCCAGCGCACAATGCTCGTCGCCGTGGCGATCCTGGTCGGCCTGCTCGCCGCCTCCTGTTCCACGGGCGAACCTGCTGACGAGATGCAGTCGATCATCGTGCTGACCGCCGACGCGGCTCCGGACACGGAGCCTCCGAAGGACACGATCCCGCTGGCCGAGGACGAGACCAGCCTGTTCGAGACGTTTCGCAGCACCCGAGAGGCGTTCAGCGAATGCCTGTCGGACGATGGCTTCGAGTTCCTGGGGAACCCCGGAGCGGATTCGGGCACAGCCGAGCCGGTCGACCAACCGGGGTATGTCGAGGCTGTTCAGCGCTGCAGCGTCCAGAGTGGTATCGCCGAGGCCGTAGAGGAGTTTGCGGCATCCAGGGCGGCGCTGACACCCGAGCAGATACTCGAGAACAACGAACGGGTGCTCGCCCTGTACGAGTGCCTGCGTGTCAAGGGCTGGGAGATAGAGGATCCACTGCCCGACGAGACGGGCGCCCTTCGTCCCGGCGCGCTCTTCAGGAATCCTGATGGCGAGATCAACCGGGCCGACATACGCACCTGTGCGAGCGAGGTCAACATGGGGTCGGGAAGGCGATGAGGACCGCGAGAATCCTGCTCCTCCTGCTGGTCCTGGGCGGTGCCGCCGCTGGCCTCGCCACGTGGCAGCCGTGGTCGGGCGATGACGCGATCGTCGATCCCAGCCAGGATCGGGCCATCGCCGAGGCGGTGGGCATCCGGACCCTGACCGAGGAGATCACCATCCGCGGCGAGTTGCGGCGCGACGAGTTGCAGACCGTCAACTCCGCCGGTGACGGCAGGATCAGCGAGCTCGTCATAGAGAACGGCGACACGATCCGGGCGGGTGACGTCCTGTATGCGCTGGATGGTCGCCGGGTCGTGGCCGTCAACGGCGACTTCGCCTTCTACAGGCAGCTCGACGTCGGATCCGACGGACCCGACGTCCTCCAGCTGGAGACGATCCTCGTCGAGGCGGGCTATCCGGTCGGAGACGTGGACCGGCTCTTCACCGAGGAGACCCGTTCGGGCCTGGCGGCCTGGCAGGCCGACCGCGGTTATGGCGCCGCCACGCCCGAGGTGGACGAGGTCGTCACCGTCTCCCTCATGGGCAACCCGGCCGGCTACAGCATCGGCGCCGTCAACACGGTGGCCGTCCAGATCGTCCAGGCCCCTTCCAGCAGCGCCGGCGTCCAGGGCAGGCAGGTGGCCGCCACGGCCGCGGGTGGGACACCCACCGTCACCGTCAGCGTCGTGGACGTGATCATCACCGAGGGTGACAGCGTCACGTTCACCATCAGCGCCGATCCGGTGCCGACCACCGACCTCGAGGTCCTGGTCAGCATCGGGGGGGACGTCACGGTCGACGACGACTACGAGAGCATCCAGAAGACGGTTGTCATAGCAGCCGGCACGGCCACGGTCGACCTGGTTGTCACGACGCTGGTAGACGACGACAGGGAGCCGAACGAGGACCTCGAGGTGACCATCACCGGGCTGTTCGACGACGTCGGGAGCCTCGCGCCACAGGATCTGGTGGTGTTCGACCTCCAGGAGGAGATCACGACGCTGCTGGGTCGTCGGGACGAACTGGTCGCCGAGATCGCCGAGGTCGCAGCCGCACCCCAGTTGCTGCGCGCGTTCGACCTGAGGGTCGAGATAGAAGGTCTCCTGGAGCGCCGGAGCGAGCTGGTCGCCGAGATCGCCGAAGCTCAGCAGGATCTGGCCGAGTCCGAGGTCGAGGTCAGCGGGTTGGAGTCACGCCAGCGGGAGAAGACCGAC
>DQOF01000070.1 GCA_015658775.1 Acidimicrobiia bacterium
GCCCCAGCCACCGAACTCACAGAACGGTCCGTCCCGGTCACCGAACCCGTCACCGAACGGGCCGTTCCAGTCACCAACCCCTCCGTCGAACCCACCGAACGGGCCATCCCAACCACCGAACCCACCGAACCCACCGAACCCACCGAACGGGACATCCCAACCACCGAACCCGTCACCGAACCCACCGAACGGCGGCATCGTCCAACTGCCGAACCGGCCACGCCGGTCACCGTCCGGGCGCGGAGACCGGAAAGGACCGTCGAAGAAGCCTCCGAACCCGTCGCCGAACCCATCGAACGGCGGCATCATCCGATTGCCGAACCGGCCACCCCAGTCTCCGAACCAGCCGTCCATCGGCATCCTCGGTGGCATCCGGGGCCGAAGATCCGCACAAGCCTCCAGAGCCGCCTCGTGGGCCCGGGCCTCGACATCGGGGTCGGCATCGACGCCGCCGCCGGGAGCCAGGAAGGCCACGCAGGCCTCGTGTGCCGCCCACGACTGGTCGCCCGTGTCGGGTACCGGCTCGCGGGCGTTGTAGGCCCTCGTATGCACCAGCGTGTGCTCACCGACCGCCGCTCCAGCGGATTCCACGGCCACGAGCGAGCAGACCATTGCGGTGAGCCCGAGCACCGCTCCGAGGGCCAGGCCGCGTCGGTGCCCACTGAGGCGCGGTACCTCGCCGGGTAGATGTTCGCCGGACACCATGCGGCCGAGGCTATGCCGTGGCGACCACGAGGGGTAGTCCGTCGAATCGGTCGACCGTCACGAACTCCTCGACGGCTCGGCGCCGCAACCTGGTCAACTGCCTGACCGGCCGGCCGAGGGGCACCAGCGCCGCCACGGCATGGGTGGAAGGCAGGCCCAGCAACTCCTTGACCTGTTCCTCGGCTGGCACGACCAGCGTGGTGATGACCCCGCCGTACCCCTCGGCCCTGGCTGCCAGCAGGATGTTCCACACCAGCGGGTATATAGAGCCCCCGGACACCAGGCCGACCCTGTCCATGTCCTTGTCGACAGATGCCACCACGGCGAGGTCGACGCTCACCACCAGCACCACCGGAACCGCGTCCAGCCGTTGGAACATCGGTGGCACGCCGGCGGCGGGGGCGGTCCGCCTCGCCGCCGCCATGTCGACCGAGGTGGGCACCACCGAGTTGAACGGCGCCTCTCCCGCAGCCACCTGTGCCGCGTAGAGGCGCACGGTCGGCTCGCAGAGGTCACCGAGCTGCCGGCGAACCGACGGGTCCCTCACCACCACCACGTGGGCTCCCTGGCGGTTGCCGCCCGAGGGGGCGAAGCGTGCCGCGTCCAGGATGCGGTGGAGCGCCTCGTCGGACACCGGGTCGTCGGTGAACTCACGGCAGGCGAAGGTGGTGCGCATTGCTTCGTACAGTTCCATGGCGCGGATCCTAGGTCGGACCCGCGATCGACTATCCCAGTCGTGCCACCGGACCGTCGGGTGCCCAGAAGCCGTCGAGGGTGCGGTATGGAATGGTGATCGACAGCGTGTTCGTGCCGGAGCCGCCCACGGAGAACGGGGCGAACGACAGCACCAGCCCGCCGGTGGTGAGGTTGAAGCGTGTGAAATTGGCAGCCTCGGGACCTGCGCCGGCATGGCGTCGCTCGTCGGCCCACGGCTCCTGGCCGAGCCTGGTCACGGCCTCTGCCGAGACGACCTCGACCCAGGCGGTCGCCGGGTCGAACAGGTCGGCGACTGCGAGCGGCAGCCCGGTGCCCAGGTCGAACGTCTCTGTCAGGATCTCGGCCGACTCGCCTGCTGCTCCCGGCGACAGGCGGCGCACGGTGTTGCGCAGACTGAGCACCTCGTCGGTGGCGAGAAGCACTTCGTACTGGTGCTGGAGCCACATGCACCTGCCCTCGACCGACTCGCGACAGGCGTAGCCGTACCGCTCGACTGATGTCGCCGTGTCGTCCAGGAATGCCTTCACCGCGGCCTGGGTGAGCCCCGACAGCCGCCCGTTGACCCTCGGGGAATCCCGGGGGCCCTCGATCCTGGGCCACCTCACGTAGACCAGTATCTGCCCGGTGCCTCCGAGGGTCCGACCGTCGGAGCCGTAGGCGATGACACGTGTGTCGATGATGCAGACCAGATCCTCGAACCGGATGACCGGGCCGCCCGGTACCTCGATCTCCTCGGTGCGCTGCCGGGGCACCAGCAGGACCTGGCCGATCTTCAGCATGTTCGGGTCGCTCAGGCCGTTGGCGCGCATGAACTGCTCGACAGTGCGGTCGAACCGCTTGGCGATCTTGCCGAGCGAATCGCCGGACTTCACCGTGACGGTCTCGGGACCCTCGTCGGGGAGAGGCACCGCGGCGGTTCTGGCGTCGGCCACGCACTCGTCGGCCGCGGCGCGCAGGTCGGGAAGATCGGTGGCCGTCCAGCCGGGCACGACGAGCGGCGACACGGTCGTCGTGGTGGTCGTGTCACCGAACAGGTCGGGCGTCATCCCAGGCGTTGGTGCCTCGTCGGTACCGCCGCAGGCAGCGGTGAGCACGACCAGCATTGTCAGAAGGCGCAGGTGTCGACGCACGCTGCAAGGATCGCACGCCCGACCCGGCATCGGGCGACACCTGTCGGAGTCAGCCGGGCGCGGGGCTCCGGCCCTGGCGACCGGGGCATACGTCCGGGCGCAGGGCGTCGGTGTCCTCGACGCTGAGGTGGACGAGGATGTCGTCGATCCCC
>DQOF01000048.1 GCA_015658775.1 Acidimicrobiia bacterium
AGGGCACCGAGTGTGATGGGTGCGAACGGCGGTCGCCAGACGGTCGTGCCGATGTCCGCCATCGGAATCTGGCGTGCCTCCGCCAGGACCGCGGCTGCATTGACGGTCTCCAACTTGCCCTGGGACGGTCCCATGGTCACGGTGGTGTACCGCTTCATGAGCTCTATCGAGTCGAAACCCTCCTGGACTGCCTGGATCAGGTCCTTGGAGGACACGTCCTCCGAGTAGTCGACCATCCCGTGGGTGGTGCTGCGGTAGCACTCTGGATGCGGCGCCCTGGCGAGCGGTGTCCGGTCGTCGGCCAGGACGTCGGGCCTCGGGGCGTCGGGGTCCCGGGACCGTACCGTGGCCGAGATCCGATCGTGCCGGGCCCGTAGGGCACGGCTGGCGGCCAGGGTTCCGGTGGCCCGTCCATGGGCGATCAGTTCGGCCGTTGTGCCATCGCCTGTGATCCCACCGGTCGCCAGCACGTCGTCGGGTAGTGCATCTGGGAAGTACCTGGCGGCTGCGGGGTCGTACACGGGGCGGTTCCCGGCCATGTTGAGCAGCGAGGTGGGTGCTGTCCACCCGATGGCGGTGACGACCAGGTCCGCCTTCACGGTGCGGCCGTCGCCGAGGTGGACCGAGCTGACCCTCCCCCTGCCCTCGACCCTGACGATGTCATCACCGGCCCTGGCGTCCAGCGCAGCCACGATCTCCACACCGGCAGACTCCAGGTCGGCGATGGCCGCATCGCCCTGGGCGTTGGCGCTGAGCACCACGGCCCTGGTACCCGGCTTCACGGCCCACAGGTTGATCAGGCGGCGGGCGGCTCCGGACAGCATCACGCCGGGAGTGTCGTTGCCGGCGAACACGTACGGGCGCTCGACCAGGCCGGGAGCGACAACAAGGGTTCCGACCCGGGCCTTTATGAGACGCTCCGGGGCGATGGGATGGCTGCGCTGCACCACGGCCACCCAGTTGTGGTCGTAGCGGCCCGTGACCGTCGAGTCCAGAAGGACCTCGATGCCCGGATGGGCGACGACGGCTGCACTGAGCCCTGCCAGGTCCGTCAGGTCGTCGGAGCCGCCCCATCGGAGGTGGCCACCCAACTCGGCCTCGTGCTCGACCAGCATCACCGCTCCCCCCGCATCGGCCGCACCCAGTGCGGCCGCCATCCCCGAAGGTCCTCCACCCGCGACAAGGACGTCGGGATGGGCATAGCGCTGGTCGTAGGCACCGTGCGTGCTGGTCTCCCAGTGGATGCGACCACCGGGAGCGAACTGCCGGAGGATCTTCTGGTACAGGGTGTGCCAGAGGAACCGGGGCCGCATGAAGGTCTTGTAGTAGAAGCCGGAGGACAGGAACCGTCCGACCAACTGGTTGACGGCGGCGAGGTCCCAACGCAGGCTCGGCCAGACGTTCTGGGCGCTGACGGCCATGCCGTCGGCCAACCGACGGCTGCCGGCGCGGACGTTGGGCTCGTCTCCGACCTGCACGAACAGGTTCGGATCCCAGTGGTCGGCGGTCAGGATTCCGCGCCGCCTGTGGTACTTCATGCTGCGGGCGAACACCTCGACACCCGCTGCTGCCAGCGCCGAGGCGATCGTGTCGCCCTGGTGGCCTGTGAAACCGCGACCGTTCCAGGTGAATGACAGCGTCGTGGACCGGTCGATGATCTCACCGGGACGGGATGGAATGCGCAGGCTGGTCAAGAGGCCTCCGAGTCACGGATCTCGTTGGTGGCGGTGTTCCGCTCGATGGTGAAGTAGCGGCGACACCCGCTCCGGCAGTACCAGGTCTCGGTGATCCAGCCGGCCGGGTTCTCCCGCAGGTACAGGTAGGTCCTCCACTCGGACAGCGAGGCCGTCGAGGGATCGGGGCGAGGTACGACCTCACCGCAGTTGCGGAGGTCCACGGAGTTGCGTGGACCACAGTACGGACAAGGTACGACAATCATCAGTGACCTACCGCCGCAGCACCCTTCTCACCGACGAGATCCCCTTCGGTGAACCGGTCAATAGTGAACGGGGCGATCAGGTCCGCTGTGCGGCCGGTGGCGATCGTCTCCGCCAGGGTTTCGCCGGCCACCGGGCCGGCCTTGAATCCGTAGGTTCCCCAGCCGACGTCGACCAGGTATCCCTCGACGGGCGTGAAGCCCATGATGGGGGAGTAGTCGGGGGTCATGTCGCAGAGTCCCGACCACTGGCGCAGTAGTCGCATCTTGGAGATGCCCGGCATGAGTTCCAGGACGTGGCCCGCCAATTCCTCTGTGAACTCGAGGGTGCCGTTCACCCTGTACGTGCCCACAGGGTCGACGGATGCGCCGAAGACCAGCTCGCCCCTGTCGGTCTGGCTCACGTAGACGTGGAGCGAGCCCGACACCACCACCGTGGGCAGGAACACCTTGCAGGGCTCCGTGACGGCCGCCTGGAGGGGGTGGGTCGTGATCGCCAGCGGCACCCCGGCCATGTTGGATATGAGCGAGGCCCAGCCTGCGGTGCAGTTGACGACCACGGGTGTGCTGATGTCGCCCCGGTTGGTGCGGACACCGGTGACCTTCCCACCGGGGCCCTTGCCGTCTCGTCCGTTGCCGCCCTCGCAGACGATGTCGATGACCTCGGTCTCCTGGAGCATGTGCACACCCAGGTGGTCCGCTGCCCGCGCGTAGCCCCACACCACCGCGTCGTGGCGGACGACGCCTCCGGGCGGATGGTGCAGGGCGCCCAGGATCGGGTACCGGGTGTCCGGTGACACGTCGAGGCTCGGAGCCAGGCGCTTCACCTCGTCGGGCCCGATGACGCTCGAGTCGATGCCCTGGAGCTTGTTTACCTCTGCCCGCCAGTTCATTGTGCGCAGCGCCGAGTCCGTGTGGGCCAGGGTGAGGTGACCCCTCCGGGAGAACATGATGTTCAGGTTCAGGTCGGCCGACATCGTGTTGTAGAGGTCGAGCGACCTGTCGTAGAACGCCACGCCGTCGGGCGTGAGGTAGTTGGAGCGCACGATGGCGGTGTTGCGGCCCGAGCCGCCGCCGCCGAGGTAGCCCTTGTCGAGCACCGCCACGTTGGTGATTCCGTGGTCCTTGGCCAGGTAGTAGGCCGTTGCCAGGCCGTGCAGCCCCCCGCCGATGATGACGACGTCGTACGAGTCGCGCCTCTCGGGCCTGCGCCACATTCGCGGCCAGTCACCGTGCGTGAGACCGTGCTTCAACAGCTTTCCGGCCGAGTACTTGTAAGCGTGTCTAGCCATCAGGCGTGTCTCTCATGGGCTGCTACTTCACGGGTTGGCCTTCCATGTGTGTCCCGCCACGGGAGAGGGTTGACACCCGTGCCGTAGAGGGGGAGGTCGTCGGATGGGTCACCGTCGGGGATCCGGGAGAGGCCCGTCATCCTGTCGGCGAGCATGTTGTGGAAGCGGTGCAGTGGCTCCTCGAAGCGGGGGGAGAGCCGGCCCGGTGTGTAGCCGCCCGTTCCCAGGCCCCGTTGGTTCCGCTCCACGATGCCGACGTCCTCGCCGTTCACGTGGATCCAGAAGTCGTGGGTCACGGCGAAGTCCTCGTCGGTGACGTTCTCGGATCCCGGGGGGAGCAGCCATGTGCAGTGCTCCCGGGTGATGCCCGGGCCCAGCGGCTCCAGGCGGATCACGAACACGTGGTTCGGTAGCACGCTCAGCATCACGTTGGGGAACAGGGCGATGAACCTGCCACTGGCCATGTCGGAGTGGTCTAGTCCCTCGGCCGGCGGCATCGCCGCCCAGTCGCCTCGTTCGTCGTTGGTGATTGGCGTCGTGGTCTGTCCGCAGTACATGCCGTAGCCCTGGTAGCGGTAGTGGTCGACCACCCTGGAGACCTTGGCGAGTTCCGGATGGATCCAGGGCAGGTGGTAGTACTCTTGGAAGTTCTCGGTGATCAGTTTCCAGTTGGCGCGGATGTCGAGCATGGTGGAATCGTGGGTCCGCCAGGATTCCAGTCGATATCCGGAGAGGCGTCGGCCCAGGTCTCCGAACCACTCCTCCACTGACGGCGCGTCGTGGTCGAGCGTGGCGAACAGGAGGCACTCCCACTGCTCCACCCGAACGGGGTGCAGTCCGAAGTCGGCAGGGTCGAAGCCGTCCACACCGGCATCGGCGAACTGCGGTGTGGAGATCAGGTTTCCGTCGCGGTCGTAGCCCCACCGGTGGTACGGACACCGGATGGTCCGCCCGATGGTGCAGTCCGACTCGATCAGCCGGGTGCCCCGGTGGCGACACGAGTTGGCGAACCCCCGCAGCCCACCCTGGGTGTCCATGGTGACGATGATCGAGAGCCCGCCGATGTCCCGGACCATGACCTGGCCCTCGGGTCGCATCTCGTCGGCAACCCCGATGCACACCCACGAGGTGCCGAAGACCCGCTCGCTCTCGAGGGCGTAGAAGTCCTGGTCGGCGTAGACGGCGGCGGGGAGTGCGTGGGCCTCCAGGATCGGTCTACGGGAGCCGATCCAGGCGTCCTCGGAGGTCCATGGCGACGCCGCTGCGGTGTGGAATTGGTTGCTGGCTGACATCACGGCGGAAGGGTAGAGGATATTTCACTCGGCATAAAGGATAACTACTGCCATTGGTGAACAAAGTTTTCGGAACCCACCGACAACGGACGACCGGGGGCAGGGGACCGAGAGCCTATGGTGTGGCGATGCCCAAGACCACAGACGGCCGGCCGACGCCCCGACTGCACATCGTCAGCCATCCGCTCGTGCAGCACAAGCTCACCCAGATGAGGCGGGTGGAGACACCCAGCGAGCGGTTCAGGCAGCTCCTCACCGAGACCAGCCTCCTCCTCACCTACGAGGTCACACGTGAGCTACCCCTGGGAACGGTGCAGATCCAGACCCCCCTCACGACGACCGAGGCACCGGAACTCATGGAGGAGCCCGTGGTCGTCTCGATCCTGAGGGCCGGAAACGGACTCCTGGACGGCGTTCTGCGGGTACTGCCGTCGGCGCGGGTGGGCTTCGTCGGGTTGTACCGCGACCACGAGACCCTCGAGGCGATCGAGTACTACTGCAAGTTCCCGCCCCTGTCAGGACGAACCGTGATAGTCCTCGACCCCATGCTGGCCACCGGCAACTCCGCATCGGCGGCCCTCGAGCGGGTGAAGGCCGACGACCCAGCCGCCGTCCTGTTCCTGTGCCTGCTCGCCGCACCCGAGGGGATCGCAGCCCTGCAGGCCGCCCACCCCGACGTGGACATATGGACCGCTGCCGTGGACGAACGTCTCAACGAGATCGGCTACATCGTGCCGGGACTGGGCGATGCCGGTGACCGGATCTACGGCACGACCTGAGCGTCTGC
Source organism: Acidimicrobiia bacterium (assembly GCA_015658775.1). Classification (GTDB taxonomy): domain Bacteria; phylum Actinomycetota; class Acidimicrobiia; order Acidimicrobiales; family MedAcidi-G1; genus UBA3125. Next base: position 5,308 of record DQOF01000048.1, read on the forward strand.
ATACCGGTCGTCGCCTGACGATCCTGGTCCTGCTGGTCGGGTTGCTCTCGGTACTGCCGGCCGGTCTCGCCAGCGGCCCCGCCGGTGGGTCGGCTGTGGACCTCGCGGGCGACCAACGGCCCGGCGTCATCCACCTCACCTTCGACGACGGCCCACACTGGATGTTCACCCCGATGCTGCTCGGAATCCTGGACGGCTACGGCGCCCGGGCCTCGTTCTTTCCGACAGTCGAATCGATCGTCTCGCGGTGGGACGGGGACACCACCCAGGACCTCCTGAACCGGGGCCACACGATCGGCAACCACACCTGGAGGCACGCCGACCTGTCGCAACTGACACCATGGGACGCCGTTGCGGAGTTGGATCGCGCCTCACACGGCCTGGCCGACCTCGTCGGCCACCGTCCCAGTTGCTTCAGGGCGCCGTACGGGGCGGCAGGCGATGTTGTAGAGGCGGTGGGTGCCAGGCTGGGCATGTCGCTGGTGGGTTGGACGGCCGATCCGCAGGAGTGGCGGGACCCTCCGATAGGCGAGGTCATCTCCTACCTGCGGCACAAGCGGACCGACGGCATGGTCGTCCTGCTGCACGACCGCAAGTGGTTGACACTGCAGATCACCAGGACACTGCTTGACGAGTTCACCCGGGAGGGTTGGCGCTTCGAGGCCCTGCCCGCCTGCCGCCCGACTGGATCACAGGAGGGCCGCGTGGCCACCCGCACGCCGGGGGACCTGCCCGTGGGCCAGGTGCAGCGGGTGTGGAGGATCGGCGACGAAGTGGTGCTGGACGGCTGGGCGTTCGACGCCGACATGCCGGACGGCGGCCTGACGATCGTGCTGAACGCAGACGGCCGGGCGCCTGTCAGGGCCGGCACCACCGACGCCGACCATCGCTTCGTGGCAGTGGTCGAGGCACCCATGGTGGACCAACCGGTCTGCGTGTGGGTTTCCAACGCCGGGCGGCGGCGGCATGATCCGTCCCTCGGGTGCCACACGGTGATCGCCCCCTGACCGATGAGAGGAGCCCTGCAGTGCGCGCAACGGGCAATCCGGCCCCCGATCCGATGAACGGCCCAGCGGACACGCCGGACCCGTCGGAGGAGGAGGCCGTGCTTCGCGCGATGCACAGGGTGCGCCTCATCATGAGCCTCATCGCCCGCTCCGACATCGGGCCACCGCCGGAGGTGAAACCCGGCCCGGCCATATATGCCGCCAACCACCGCAGCCTCGCAGACCTCCTCCTGGCGTCGATCACCTTCTACTCCTGGCGGCGACCGATCCGACCGCTGGTCGCAGCCCCCTACTTCGACAAGCCCGGACTCGGACCACTCCTGCGGCGCCTCCGCTGCATACCGGTGGAAGGGGCCGGTGCCCTGGCCCTCGCCACCGCCGAGTTGGAGGCCGGCTGGTCCATAGCCATCATGCCCGAAGGTCGAATCGTGCCACCGGGGGAGTGGGCTGCCACCGGCGTGGGGCGGGCCCATCCGGGAGTCGGTCGACTGGCCCTCGACACCGGGCTCCCGGTCGTGGCGAGCGGCGCCAGCGGTACCGAACGTCTCTGGCCCTACGGCGCGGCGGCACCACGCATCAGGCCCTGGCGCCGGTACCCGCTGGCATTGCGTAGCGAGGTGGTAGGAGTCGTCGAGGCCCGGAGTTCGCGCGATGCGACGGCGATGGTGATGACGGCCCTGACGCGGTGCGTCCGTCATGCCGACGCCGCCACGGGGTTGCGCACCTGAGCCTGTGGAAACCCTGGGCCACGGACGGATCAGCCGTGGTTGCCGTGACCATGGTCGTCCAGGACCAGCAGGTCCTGGGCATGCGAATGGGATGCGTGGTCTCCCAGCACCCTCTCGCCGTAGGCCATCCTGAGCAGTTCGGGCCTGAGAACGTCGTCGGGCCTGCCGTCGGCGACCAGGTCCCCGGCCAGGAGTAGCACCTGGTCACAGTGCCTCGCCTCGTCGAGGTGGTGGGTGGACAGCACCACGATGCGGCCGGCAGCGGTCTCCTCGTCCACCACGGTGAGAATCCTCTCCTGACTGGCGATGTCCAGCCCGGTGATCGGCTCGTCCAGCAGGAGTAGCGGCGCCTCGCGGGCGAGCGCCTGGGCGATGAGCACCCGTTGTCTCTGGCCGGCGGAGAGCTCGCCGATCTGCCTGTCCGCGAGGTCAGTGACCTCCAGCCTGCGTGCGGCGAGGGCCACGGCTGCCCGGTCGGCAGGGGAGAATCGATGCGGTAGCAGCGTGGGGCGGAACCGTCCCATGCGGACCACCTCGCCCACCGTCAACGGCAGCCGGCGATGTGAAGGGTGCTGGCTGACGAGAGCCACCGTCGCCGGCAGTCCCGCGACCCTGCCGGCGGTCGGTGCACGTAGCCCTGCCAGGACCTCGAGCAGGGTGGTCTTACCGGAGCCGTTGGGACCTACGAGTGCGACGGACGTGGCAGCCCGGATCTCGGTGCTCACCGACACGAGGGCCTGCCGACCACCGCGGGATACCGACACCGCGTCGAGGGTGATTCCAGACATGTCCGACATGATGAGAACCATTCTCGCTAATCGGGGGACCAGAGACAACCCGGACACCACGGGCCGGGTCGCTGCGTCAGTAGATGCCTGCCGACAGGCCGGCTGCGAG
>DQOF01000120.1 GCA_015658775.1 Acidimicrobiia bacterium
ATGCTGACTCGCCGTCTGCGAGGGCCTCCACGTCCTGGCTGAGTTGCCCCTGCAGGTACACCCCTGCGTCGGGCCCGGCGACCAGGAGGACGTCCCGACCGCGCCTGATGGCGACCGGCCCCGACGCCGACGGGCCGCTCACGTGGCGTCCGCCTGCCGGGCTGCCGCCCGCCGCTCGGTCATCCGACGTGCGGCGGGTATCGCCGAGAGGAGCGCCCGGGCCTTGTTGCGGCACTCCAGGTGTTCCAACTCGGGCACGCTGTCGGCGACTATGCCTGCGCCGGCCTGGACCGACGCCAGGCCGTCCTTCACGAACATCGTGCGGATCGCTATCGCCGTGTCGATGTTGCCCGAGAAGTCGAAGTAGCCGACGACGCCGGCGTACGGGCCGCGCTTGACGGGTTCCAGTTGGTCGATGATCTCCATTGCCCTCACCTTGGGAGCACCCGACACCGTGCCCGCCGGAAGGGTGGCCCGCAGCACGTCGATGGGCGTACAGCCGTCGGCCAGCTCACCCGATACCTGGCTGGTGAGGTGCATGACGTGGCTGTAGCGCTCCAACGTCATCATCTCGTCGACCTGCTCGGTGCCGAACCGCACGACCCTGCCGACATCGTTGCGGGCCAGGTCGAGGAGCATCACGTGCTCGGCCTGCTCCTTGGGATCCTCGATCAGCTCGGAAGCCATGCGCCGGTCGTCGGCCTCGGTGCGGCCGCGCCTGCGGGTCCCGGCGATGGGGCGCGAGATGACTCGGCCGCCGAGCAGTTGGACCATCGGCTCGGGAGACGCCCCGACCACGGTGAGGTCCGCGTACCGCAGGAAGTACATGTAGGGGCTGGGGTTGATCTGACGGAGAACCCGGTAGACGTCAAACGGTTCGGCCCCCAACTCCACGTCGAACCTCTGCGACAGGACGACCTGGAAGATGTCACCGGCCATGATGTGCTCGCGGGCCGCCTCGACGGCCAGGCAGTAGGTCTCGGCCCCCATCGTGGACGTGACCTCGGGCAACTCGTCGTCCGGGTCGGGGGGAAGCATGAGCGGCTCGTCGAGTGGCTGTGCGCCATCGTCCGCGAGGATGTCCAGGCGCTCGTGCGCGTCCTCGTAGGCGGCGTCCAGTGCCGTTTCGTCGGCATCGTCGGGTATCACGACGTTGGCTATGAGCACGGCCCGCTGTCGCCAATGGTCGATGGCGACCATCTCGCCGATGACGGACATGATGCCGTCCGGGAAGCCGCGGTCGTCGGGTGGTACATCCGGCAGGTGTTCGATCTCGCGCACCACGTCGTATCCGAGGTAGCCCATCAGGCCGCCGTGCAGAGGTGGCAGTCCCTCGATGATCGGCGAGTCGTAGTGGTCGAGAAGGCCCTCGAGGGCGGCGAGGAGGCCACTTCCGGTGGGCACCGAGGCCGGCAGCACCCCGTCCACCGACAGGGTCCCGTCGACGAGGGTGAGGGTCAGGGACGGGTTGCGGCCTATGAAGGACCAGCGGCCCCATGACTCGCCCCGGTCCACGCTCTCGAGCAGGAAGCCCTCGCCCTCACCGATACACCTGGCGAACAGGGACACCGGGGTGGTCAGGTCCGCAAGGAGTTCCCGCCAGACCGGGACCACCCGATGGGACCGGGCCAGCTCACCGAAGTCGGACCGCCCGGGACCGTCCATGGGTTCAGGCACCCTCCGGGCCGAAGGCGTTGAAGAAGCAGCTGTACTCGCCGGTGTGGCATGCGCCCCTGCCCTCCTGTTCGACCACGAACAGAAGCGTGTCGGCGTCGCAGTCGAAGTAGGCATCACGCACGTACTGGCGGTCGCCCGACGTCTCGCCCTTGCACCAGTATTCCTGCCGGCTCCGGCTCCAGAACCAGGTGCGGCCGGTGGCCAGTGTCTGTGCCAGGGACTCCGCGTTCATCCAGGCCATCATCAGGACACGACCGGTGCCCACCTCCTGGACGATGGCCGGCACGAGGCCGTCGGCGTTGTAGACGACGCCGGCCAACTGGTCGGCGGTGGCGGCTATCGGTGTAGAGGCGGGGGTGGTCGTCATGGGGGTCAGCCTACGGTCGGGTCCCGTGACGACGAGTGGCATTTGCCCGCACCGGGGAATCCACCGGCCACATGCCGGCGCGGTTCGGCGATCCGACGGCCCGCACCGCGGGAGTCAGAGATAGAGGCCCGTGCTGCCCTCTTCCAGCCGACGTGCAGCCACGGCGTGGACGTCGCGCTCACGAAGGATGATGTAGTCGAGGCCCCGGACCTCCACCTCGTAGCGGTCCTCGGGGTTGAACAGGACCTGGTCGCCGAGCTCCATCGTGCGCACGTTCGGCCCGGTGGCGATGACCTCCGCCCATGTCAGCCGCTTGCCCATCTGGGCAGTCGCCGGGATGAGGATGCCTCCCGAGGAGCGCCGTTCGCCCTCCGCGGTGTCGATGCTCACCAGGATCCGGTCGTTGAGCATCTTGATCGGAAGGCCCTCCGCATGTTCCGGCCCCGGGACGACGGCGATCGCAGGCTTCTTCACCATGGGAACAGTACCCACTCATACCCCCGATCGGTGACGACAACCACCTTGCGACCCTCAGCCCGGTGTGGGCCTGACGGACACGCCGGCTGCCGCCATGTGCCGTTTGGCGTCAGCGATCGAGTGCTCACCGTAGTGGAAGATCGAGGCGGCCAGGACGGCATCGGCACGGCCTGCGAGCGCCCCCTCGGCGAGATGTTCGAGGCCCCCCACGCCTCCACTGGCGATCAGGGGGACCGACGCCACCGCTCCGACGGCCAGCAACATCGGGACGTCGAAGCCGTCCCGGGTGCCGTCGCGGTCCATGGACGTCAGCAGGATCTCGCCTGCGCCCCTCTCCACGACCTCGGCCGCCCAACCCACGGCGTCGATCCCCGTTGGCGTACGACCACCGTAGGTGAAGACCTCGTAGCCGCTGTCGACGTCCGTGCTGCGCCTGGCGTCGACTGCGACCACGACGCACTGGCATCCGAATTCGGCCGCCAGCCCGCCGATCAGGTCCGGTCGCTCCACCGCCGCCGTGTTGATCGAGACCTTGTCAGCGCCGGCCCTGAGGATCCGCCGTGCATCGTCGACCGACCTGATACCGCCGCCGACGGTGAACGGGATGAACACCTCTTCCGCGGTCCGTCGGACCATCTCGAGGGTGGTCTCCCTGGAATCGGAGGAGGCTGTGATGTCCAGGAAGACGAGCTCGTCGGCACCCTCCCGGTCGTAGCGACCGGCCAGCTCCACCGGGTCGCCGGCATCACGCAGGTCCACGAAGTTGACGCCCTTGACCACCCGGCCCGCGTCGACGTCCAGACAGGGGATCACCCTGACCGTCCTCATCCCGCCGACCCCGCCATGGCGGCGACGGCCGCTGCAAGGTCGACCGTCCCCTCGTAGAGGGCCCGTCCCAGGATGATGCCAGCCAGCCGTCGGCCGGCATGCTCGAGTGCGGCCAGGTCCTCGAGATGGGATGCCCGGCCGACTCCGCCCGAGGCCACAACGTCCACCCCCGTGGCCGCCAGCGCCTCGGCCAGCAGGCCCAGGTCGGGCCCCTCGAGCGTTCCGTCGCGTTCTATCCCGGTAACGATGAAGGCGTCGGTGCCGAGCGGTGCGAACAGGTCGAACGCGTCTCCCAGCAGGAGGCCGCTGTCCTCCGTCCAGCCACGCACCGCCACCTCGCGCCCCCTCACATCGAGGCCCACGGCCACGCGACCGATCGATGCGACCTCCTCGACCAGCCTGGGGTTCTCGACGGCCGCCGTGCCCATCACCACCCTCTCCACCCCGGCGTCGAAGAGGGACCGGGCATCTGCCGTGGTGCGTACACCACCGCCGGCCTGGACCGGGATGTCCAGGGTGTCGGCTACCTCGGCCACGAGATGCCGGTTCACCGGGTCGCCCGTGCGTGCCGCATCCAGGTCGACCATGTGCACCCATGGGGCGCCTGCGTCCTGGAAGGCGAGGGCCCGGGCCACGGCATCGTCGCCGTAGACCGTCTCCAGCGCATAGTCGCCCATTAGGAGGCGGACGCAGTGACCACCCCGGAGGTCGATCGCCGGGAAGAGAAGGAGGTTCACGAAGACCCACCGGGGAGGGAGTCGACGAAGTTGTGGAGCACCTGCAGGCCGGTGGTTCCCGACTTCTCGGGGTGGAACTGGGCAGCCCAGAGGTTTCCACGGGCCACGGCGGCGCACACTCGTTCCCCGTAGTCGCATGTGGCCACGGTCTCCGCACCGATCGGTGCCGCGTAGCCGTGCACGAAGTACACCCACACCTCCTCCGGAAGGCCCGCCAGGAACGGGTGCCCCGGCTCGGACTCGAGGCGGTTCCACTGCATCTGGGGGCTCTTGACGTCGCCCCTCAGCCCTGCCACCCGGCCTTCGAACACTCCCAGTCCGGCGCTGCCCGGAGCCTCCTCACTCGCCTCGTAGAGCAGTTGCATTCCTATGCAGATGCCTAGGAACGGTCGACCACCGGACGCCGCAACGCGTGCCGCGTCGCCGGCCGTGTCCGACAGCTCCGCCGTGTCGAGAGCCTGTACGCACCTCCCGAACGCCCCCACGCCGGGGAGCACGACGCCGTCCGCCGAGGCGATGAGGTCGTGGTCGGCCGTCAGGCGTGCATCCGCGCCGACGCGCTCGAGCGCCTTCTGGGCTGACCGCAGGTTGCCTATGCCGTAGTCCAGGACCGCCACGAGGGGCCTGGCCGTCACAGGCTCCCCTTCGTGGAGGGCACACCGCCGCCGTCGATTCGGACCGCGTCCCGCAGGGCCCGCGCCACGGCCTTGAAGCCGGCCTCAACTATGTGGTGGGTGTTCCTGCCCCGGACGAGATCGATGTGGAGCGTGAGCCGGGCGGCGACTGCGAAGGCGCGCCAGAACTCCTCGACCAGTTGCGGGTCGAAGGGCGGATCTCCCAGGATCTTCTGGCCGGGGAAGTCGACGGCGTAGTGCAGGAATGGTCGACCCGACAGGTCCAGGGCGACGTCGACCAGAGCCTCGTCGAGTGGGACCTTGATGGAGGCGAACCGTCGAACTCCGGCCTTGTCGCCCAGAGCCTCTGCGAACACCTCACCCAGGGCGATTCCGACGTCTTCGACCGTGTGGTGTGCGTCGATCTCGAGATCGCCCCTGCAGTCGACGGTGAGTCCGAACCCACCGTGTCGACCCAGTTGTTCTAGCATGTGGTCGAAGAACGGGATACCGGTGGAGGTGGAGACCGGCCCTCCGTCCAGGTCGATCGCCACAGACACCGACGTCTCCTTCGTGGTCCGCTCCCGATTACCGGTTCGGCTACTCATGGCAACACCTCCCGGAGGGCGACCAGGAAGCGGTCGTCCTCCATCTCGGTTCCTATGGTCACCCGGAGGCATCCCGCCAGGCCTTCCGTCGACGAGAAGTCGCGCACCAGGATCGACCGCTGCAACAACTCCTCCCAGACCCGGTGCCCTGGCACGGTCTCGGGCCTGAACAGCACGAAGTTGGCCTCAGATGGCCATACGGTGACCGGCAACTCGCCCAGAGCGGCGGTCACCCGCTTCCTCTCGGAGATGATGGCGGCGACCCGTCCATCCATCTCGTCGCCGTAGCCGAGCGCCAGGACGCCTGCGGCCTGCTTGAGGGAATCGACGTGGTACGGAAGGGTGACCTTGTCGAGTTCGGCCGTGCACCAGGGAGGGCCCAGCAGGTAGCCGAGGCGCAGGCCCGCCATCGCCCA
>DQOF01000092.1 GCA_015658775.1 Acidimicrobiia bacterium
AACTCCCTCACCCGTGCCGCGGAGGAGCCACGTGTCGGCCAGCCCGGTGTGGGGTTCAGCGGGATCAGGTTGACGTGCGCCGCCAGGGGCCGTGCGTAGTCGGCCAGCTGCCGGGCGTGGACAGGGCGGTCGTTGACATCGTGCATGAGCGCCCATTCGAAGGAGAGGCGCCGACCGGTGGCGTCGGCATGGTCCCTGCAGGCCTCGGCAAGCTCGGCCAGCGGCCAGCGGCGGTTGATGGGCACCAGCTCGTCCCTGAGCCGGTCGTCGGCCGCGTGCAGGGAGACCGCCAGGTTGACGGGAAGTCGTTCCGTGGCCAGCCGGCGGATGCCGGGGACCAGGCCGACCGTGGAGATGGTGATGTGACGGGCCGAGAGGCCGAGGTCGCCGTGCAGCCGCTCGACGGCCGACCAGGTGCGGTCGTAATTGGCCAGGGGCTCGCCCATGCCCATGAAGACCACGTGGGAGACCCGCCTGTCGCCTGCCTCCTGCCTGGCCCTTGTCACCTGTTCCACGATCTCGCCGGTCGTGAGGTGGCGGCCGAAGCCCATCTGGCCCGTGGCGCAGAACCCGCATGCCATGGCGCAGCCGACCTGCGTGCTAACGCACACGGTGGAGCGCTCCCGGTAGTGCATGAGCACCGTCTCGATGAGGGCGTCGTCTGCCAGCCGCCACAGCCACTTGATGGTCTCGCCCCCGTCTCCCACCGACCGGGTGTCCTCGTGCAACGCTGCCGGCAGTTGCACGGCCAGGCGCTCCCTGAGTGCCGCCGGGAGCGTGGTGATGTCGGAAGGGTCGGCCAGGTCGCGGTAGAGCCCCTGCCAGAGCTGGTCCAGCCTGTACGAGGGCTGGTCGGCCAACAGGTCGGCGAGGTCCGCACGGTCGTAGTCGTAGCGGCTCACGCCGCGTACAGCCCCGGGCGCGGCGCCGGCGTCCTGTTCTCCGGTCACCTGAGGGTCCGCTGGTAGGCGCGACTCGTGAACTCGTGCTCGAAGCCGAGGTCCTCGTAGACGCGGTTGGCGGGCCGGTTGTCGGACTCGACGTAGAGGATCGCGTGCCGGAGTCCCTGTCCGGACAGCCAGGCGAGGCCGGTGAGCGTGAGCTCGCGCCCCAGGCCGCGTCCGCGGAGTTCGGGGTCCACGGCGACGGCGTAGATCTCGCCGAGGCTGGGCGTGACGTCGCTGTGGACCTTGGTCCAGCAGAAGCCGCCGATGCGTCCCTCGTGCTCCCAGATGCGGAACCCATCGGGGTCGTACCACGCTTCCGCCTGCTTCGCGGCCAGGTCGTCCGTGGTCAACCCGCCCTGCTCGGGATGCCATTCGAATGCCCGGTTGTTGACATCGAGGAAGCCCTCGGTGTCGGCGGTGGTGAACGGCCGGGTGGAGATAGTGGTCGGAAGGGCCGGTAGGGACCGTCGCAGCCGCCAGAGATCCCGGTATGGGGTGAATCCGGCGGCCACGGGGATCCTGTCGCTGGTCGGGTGGACCCGGGTGATCCAGTACTGGAGCCGGCCTCCGCCCTGAAGCCCGATGGCCTGGGCCGCGGCCTCCAGCATCCGCTGTCGCCGCTCTGGTTCATCGTCGGGCACGTCGACCGTGAGGGTCCAGTCCTCATCCTTGGGGACCAGGGTCGCGGTGTCGGTTCCGTCGGTGATGACGAGTTGGTCCATCCGGGAGGAGGCTACCGCCGCGGTACCTCGGCTCCGGATACGGTTGGTGGCCGTGGGAATACCGAGATCGCCGGCAGGTCGCGCCAGGGAGGCCAACCGACGCCTCATGGGGGAGTACCCCGACGCCGAGTGCGAGCTGGACCATGACGGCCCGTTCCAGTTGCTGGTTGCGACGATCCTGTCGGCCCAGTGCACCGACAAGCGGGTCAACATGGTGACGCCGGAGCTGTTCGCCAGGTACCCCGATGCAGAGGCCCTCGCAGGTGCCGATCCGGGTGATCTCGAGAAGATCATCCACTCCACCGGCTTCTACGCCAACAAGGCCCGCAGCCTTCTGGGAATGGCGCAACGCCTGCACGACGTCTACGACGGTGAGGTGCCAGGCGGCATGGCCGACCTCGTGTCGCTTCCGGGCGTGGGCCGCAAGACGGCCAACGTGGTACGCAGCGTGGACCTGGGGCTGGCGGGCCTGCCGGTTGACACCCACGTCGGACGGCTCGCACGCCGGCTGGGGTTGACCACCGAGACCGATCCCGTGAAGGTGGAGACCGAACTGAACCCGATGGTGCCGGCCGCCGACAGGGGGAACTTCAGCCTTCTCCTGATCCTGCACGGCAGGCGTGTCTGTCCCAGCCGGTCACCCCGCTGCGAGGACTGTGTCCTGAACGACTTCTGCCCTTCCTCGACCGTCTGAGGGCGCTCGTGCGGCTTCATCCCGGCGGTGGCGGCTGGTCCAACGTGGGCGCGGTGTGCTTGGCATCTGACCACGGATTGCCATTGGAATCATCCGTGTGGGTGTAGTACCGTTACTGCACAGGCGGATAGCCGGTCGGCTGAGTGCTGGCTCGGCTGCCCGCGTGGTTCGACAGAGATCGCGAGGACCGGGTACCCGCCACCCGCCTCGCCTGCCCGGCGCCCTTCGGGGCGTCGGGCCCTTTTTCAGGTGTCTTCGTCCCCGACGGGGCCCGTCGCACTCAGCGGTTCCGGCGTGTCGCCCGGTCGAACTCCCTGCGGGCGCCCATCAGGT
>DQOF01000164.1 GCA_015658775.1 Acidimicrobiia bacterium
GCATCCGCACCACACATATTTCATACGAAGTCTATTTTCCCCGGGGATGTACTCAGAGGGATACACCATTAATAGAGGTCAGTGGACATGTACTTCAGCCCACTGTCACAGGCCAACGCGGCAATCGAAATAGGTTCGTCGGACTCTTCCAGAAGGTTGAGTGCCGCGGCTACGTTCGCCCCAGTAGAGAAGCCACCAAATACGCCTTCAAGTCTAGCCAGAAGCCGAGTTGTCCTAATTACGGTGTCATCGTCGACCGCTAGATAGCCGTCTACAAGAGAACGATCCAGGAGAGGTAGTTCCGTCATCGCGTAACCACCTCCCTGAATACGGTGGTATGTGCTCCTAGGCTGAGCACCGGAAAGAACCGCAGCAACGGCGGGTTCCACAACGTAGCCGCGTACATCGGAGCGCACCTTCCGGAGAGCACGCATCACCCCAGTAAACGATCCTGCAGAGCCAACGAAATCCACAAATGCGTCAACCTGGCCTCCGCACTGTGCCCAGAGTTCCGGCCCCGTATAGAGCTCATGCGCATGGACACTCCCAGGAAGCGAGAACTGATCAGCTCTGAACGCATCGAATTTGTCTACCAGTTGGCGTGCTCGGATCTCAACGAGAGCTAGATCCGCCCCCGATACCTGACCGGAAGTCCAACCCGGAGCCTGATCAACCAACTCCACCGTTGCGCCGAGGGCTTCCATCATCCGCGCTCGTTCCATGCTGTTACCTCTCGACATAACAGCAATGAATGGGTGTCCGAACGCGCCGCACACGATTGCAAGCCCAGTTCCCGTATTGCCACTTGTTAGTTCAACAACGGTTTGACCGAGAGCAAGGGATCCATCGAACCGGGCCTCGCGAATTATCTCAAGTGCCACCCGATCCTTCTTGCTGTGCCCCGGATTCAGATATTCCAACTTCAAGAACACTCTGCCCCGAAGAGCACGGTGCGAGACCATGCGGTTGAGTTGGAGTACCGGGGTGCTGCCAATCAAGTCAAGCACCGACATGGCAGGCCCACTATCCATGCTGGGGCTCAGAAGAGTTCTCAAAGTCCGGAAGGTGTTGACGCACAATCTGGACATCGTTGTTGACGTGGAGTGAGTCGATCTCGCCCGTAAGTATTCGCAAAAGATCGACACCTTGATTCCACCAAGGTGCAGCTGTTGCCGCAACGGTCGCTGTCTCTGACCAAATCACCGCTGTCCACTCGCCATCACTTACTCGATGTCGAACACAAAATTCAAGACCCAAGCTGGTGTTTTCGTTGAAAGCCAAGAAGTCACGCACCTCGCTGACTCGTACCAAGTTGGCACTTCCAAGAAATCGGCCTGAGACCGAGGGTGATAGTAGGGCGAGCATTGCCCCCTGATCACCGCCCACACACGCGGAGTAAAAGCCGTCAACGATCTGAAGGGTGTCAGGTATCACTGGTTGTCCGGTCATTGGAACTGGTGTCGGAGGGGGGACTTGAACCCCCACGCCCTTGCGGGCACCAGCCCCTCAAGCTGGCGCGTCTGCCAATTCCGCCACTCCGACGTGTGGTCCGGGCCGCCGGTCAGGTTAGCGCCGGGTGCCCCGCTCGCACCGGGCCGGTCCGGTGGAGCAGACTCGGCCCCGACCGGCAACAGGAGGCACCATGGAGCATCGACGGTTGGGACGGTCCGGCGTGAAGGTGAGCGTGCTGTCCTTCGGCAGCTGGGTCTCGTTCGACGACCAGTTGGACGACGACGACGCCCTCGCGTGCATGCAGGCCGCCTGGGACGCGGGGGTCACGTTCTTCGACAATGCCGAGTCCTATGCCGGCGGGGAGTCGGAACGGATCATGGGCCGCTGCTTCGGGCGCCTCGGCTGGGACCGCCGCACCTACACCGTCTCGACCAAGCTCTACTGGGGCCTCGTGGACGGTCCAAACAGCCGGTTCACCCTCAACCGGAAGTACCTGCTCGACGCAATGGACCGGTCACTGGAGCGCTTCGGCCTCGACTTCGTGGACCTCCTCTACTGCCACCGCTCCGACCCCGAGACCCCGATGGAGGAGGTCGTGTGGACGATGAGCGACATCGTGGCCTCGGGCAGGGCGACCTACTGGGGCACGTCGGAGTGGTCTGCGGCCGAGATCCGCGAGGCCTGGGACATCGCCGATCGCCACCATCTCCGCAAGCCGGTCGTGGAGCAGCCCCAGTACAACCTGCTCCACCGGCGGCAGGTCGAGGAGGAGTACGCCAACCTCTACGACGACATCGGCCTGGGCCTGACCACCTGGAGCCCGCTGTCGTCGGGCCTGCTCACCGGTAAGTACCGGGACGGCGTGCCAGAGGACAGCCGCGCCGCCCTGCGCGGCTACAAGTTCGTCCGCGACCGGGTCACCGATCCGGACCGACAGGCACGGACGGAGGCCCTGCGGCCCATCGCCGAGGGGCTGGGTTGCACGATGGCGCAGCTGGCCATCGCCTGGTGCACCCTCAACCCAAACGTCTCGTCCGTCATCACCGGGGCCAGCAGGCTCTCACAGGTGCACGAGAACATGGCTGCACTGGACTTCGTGGAGGCCCTCGACGAGGAGGTCGTACGGAGAATCGACACCGCCGTACAGGGTGTATATACCGACTCCTAGTCTGGTATATACCCCCGAGATGACCAAGCGACTCATCGACATCGACGACGACCTCCTCACCCAGGCACGGACGATTCTCGACACAGGGACGATGAAGGACACGGTGAATCGGGCTCTCGAGGAGGTCCACAGGACTGAGATGCTGCGGAGGCACGCCATCCGCCTGTCGACCATGGACGGCCTCGACCTCGACGACCCGGACGTAATGACCGGCGCCTGGCGGTGACCGCCCGCTACCTGGCCGACAAGAGTGCCCTGGCCCGACTGCCGAACTGCGAGGTGTCCGAGCAACTACAGCCACGAATCGCGCTGAGCCTCGTGGCGACCTGCCCGATCGTCGATTTCGAGGTTCTCTACAGCGCACGCAATGCGACTGAATACGAGCAGATCTCGGCTGAGCGCCTCCAGTTCCCCCAGGTCCTGATCGACCCTGAGGTCACGAACCGCTCTCTTGAAGTCCAGGGACTCCTTGCCCGGAAGGGCCGGCACCGCCTGCCGATCGCCGATCTCCTGATCGCCGCGGCCGCCGAGGTGAACGACCTCGTCGTACTGCACTACGACGCCGACTTCGACCGGATCGCAGAGGTGACCGGTCAGGCCACCGAGTGGGTCGTTCCCCAGGGATCCGTCCCCTGAGACAGACGTCCGGACGAACCCGGACGTCTGGGGACAGCCCCCTAGAACATCAGGCCAAGGGCGATGGTGGTGAAGGCGAACATCAGGGCGGCCACGATCGTGATCCGGTCCAGGTTCTGCTCGACCACGGTCGAGCCGGCGGTCTGGGCGCCGATGCCGCCACCGAACATGTCGGAGAGGCCACCACCCTTCCCGCTGTGCAGGAGGACGAGGAAGATGAGGCCCAGGCCGGAGGAGACCTGGATGATTGCGACGAGGACGAACATGGTGACAGCAGGCTACCGGTGGACCAGCGCTCAGCCGACCAGCCTGTAGGCAATGATCCGGGCGAATTCGTCCGGATCCAGGGACGCCCCACCCACCAGTGCACCGTCGATGTCGGGTTGCCTCATGAGGTCGGGGGCGCTCACCGGCTTCACCGACCCTCCGTACTGGATGCGCACCGCATCGGCGGCCTCTCCTCCCCAGTCGCTGCGCACAACCTGTCGGATCGTCGCACACACGGCCTGGGCGTCCTCCGGTGTTGCCATGAGGCCCGTGCCGATCGCCCAGATGGGCTCGTAGGCGATCACCAGGGATCCGACCTGCCCGGCCGAGAGGCCCGCCAGGCCCTCCCGGACCTGGCCGGAGACCTTCGAATCCGTCGTACCGGCCTCACGCTCCCCGAGGGTCTCACCACAGCACATGATCGGCGTCATGTCGTTCGCGATTACCGCCCTGACCTTCCGGTTCACGGCCTCGTCGGTCTCGCCGGACAACTCCCGCCGCTCCGAGTGGCCCACGATCACTAGCGACACGTTCAACTTGGCGAGCATCGACGGTGCCACCTCACCGGTGAACGCCCCGCCCGCTTCCCAGTGGCAGTGCTGGGCGCCCAGCAGGATCGGGACCTCGTCGGCCTGCAGCACGGTCTGCACGGACCGCAGGTCGGTGAAGGGAGGGTGCACCGACACGTCCACTGCGTCGTAGTCGTTGACCGACAGGAGGTAGGACAGCTTCTGGACCATCTGGATGGCCTCGAAGTGGTTGTGGTTCATCTTCCAGTTGCCGCTGATCAGCGGCTTGCGTGCCTCGCCCATCAGATCGTCCCTACGCCTCTCTCTCCGGTTCCTGCCGTCCCAGTCCGTCCCGCAGGGCCGCCAGGCCCGGCAGGTCGCCCCGCTCGATCAACTCCAGCGCCGCTCCCCCGCCGGTGGACACGTGGTCGATCCGGTCGTCCACGCCGAACTGCCTGGCAGCCGCCGCGCTGTCGCCGCCCCCCACGACCGTGAAGCCGCGGCACTCGGCGACCGCGTCGGCCACGGTACGGGTGCCTGCGGCGAACCGGGCGTCCTCGAACACGCCCATCGGCCCGTTCCAGAGCACGGTACCGGCCTCGGCGATCAGGTCGCAGAACTCCACGGCCGTGCCGGGGCCGATGTCGAGGCCCATCCAGCCGTCGGGCATCGAGGTTCCGACCTGGCGCACCTCGCCTCCGGCGGTCGGATCACCGATGACCCCACCAGGGCCGAGGGCCGTGATGTCGATGGGCAGCCGGATCGGAGCCCCCGAGTCAAGGAGTCGGGCACAGATTCCGATCATGTCCTCTTCAAGCAGCGAGGAGCCGACCCGGGCGCCCCGGGCCGCCAGGAACGTGAAGCACATGCCGCCGCCGACGATCAACTCGTCAACGACGTCGAGGAGGGCGTCGATCACGCCCAGCTTGCCGCTCACCTTGGCACCGCCCAGGATCGCCAGGAACGGCCGCCTCGGCGACGTGCGCAGACCGCCCAGCACCTCGGCCTCAAGCGCCAGCAGGCGGCCCGCCGCCGACGGCAGGTGGCGTGGCGGCCCCACGATTGAGGCATGGGACCGGTGCGAGGCCCCGAAGGC
>DQOF01000021.1 GCA_015658775.1 Acidimicrobiia bacterium
GCGATGAAGTCCCTCGCCTCTCCTCTAGCGCAGAACCCGAACTCCTCGAACTGCGGCAGGACCAACGGGCTGAAGTGGTCGTACAGGACAGCCGTCTGGATGTCGGCCGGGCCGAGCTCAGCCGATTCCCACAACTGCCGTGCCACGACCCCCATCTCGGGCAGGCCCGTGATGTCGTCCCGGTAGTACGAGCGCATCATCCACTGGTCCTCGGCCACGCCCTGCGCCGCTGCGGCCACCACCACCGGGGGTCGACCCGACTCCCGTGCCCGGTCGAGCGTGGTTATCAGGAGTGCCTGCCCTCCGTCGCTCTCCTGGCAGCAGTCGAGCAGGCGCAGCGGGTCGGAGATGATCCGGCTGTCCTGGTGGTCCTCAAGGGTGATCGGCTTGCCGAAGAAGAACGCCGCCGGGTTGGTCGCCGCGTGCCGACGATCGGCGACGGCGATCCGCCCGAAGTCCTCCGAGGTGGCGCCGTACTGGTGCATGTACCGGGTGGCGAACATCCCCGCCCACTGCGCCGGGGTCAACAGGCCGAACGGCGACGACCAGCTGAAACTGATGTCGTTCGCCTCGGCGCTCTCATGCTGCCCCTGCACGCCCGACCCGAACCGACGCCACGACCGCTCGTTGAACGCCCGGTACACGAGCACGTAGTCGGCGGCCCCGGTGTGGACGGCCATCGAGGCCATCGAGACGGTGGAGCACGCTCCTCCACCGCCGTGGTTCACCATGCTGAAGAACGTCAGCTCGGGGATGCCCAGGTTGCGGGCCACCTCGATCTCGTAGTTCTTCTCCATGCTGTACAACGCCATGCCGTTCACCGCCGACGGCTCGACCCCGGCGTCGGCGCAGGCGGCGAGACAGGCCTCCACGGCCATGGACATGGGCGTGCGGCCCGAGTCCTTGGAGAACTCCGTGGCGCCGATTCCGACGATCGCCGTCCGGCGGGCGTAGGTCAGCACGTCAACCGACCTCCCCGTCGTGCGTGTCAGGCCCATCGTGTCCGCCCGGCAGGACGATCCGGGCGCTCCCGGTCATGTGGGCACCCAGCGAGTTGGCACCGGTGAACGACACGGTGACCGTGTCGCCGTCGACCCCGGCCACCGATCCGGACATGGTCATGGTGTCGCCGGGATGGTTGGGCACGCCGAGCCCGAGGCTGAGGCCCTCGAACACCACGCCGTCGCCGGCCCAGTCGCCGATCCAGCGGGCGGCCAGCCCGGTGGACGTGAGGATGTTCATGAAGATGTCGCTCGTTCCCTTCGCCACGGCGGCATCGCGATCGTGGTGCACGTCCTGGTGGTCCCGGGTGGCCAGCGCGGTCGACACGACAAGGCGCGTGGTGATCTCGATCGGGCACAGGGGCAGACGGTCGCCCACGGCCACCTCATGGTGGGTCAGCGTGCCGGCTCGCCTCCCGGGTGCAGCCGGACGGAACTGGTGGAGCGTGACATCGTCGTGGCTGTCGAGCCAACAGACCTCGAGCGGCATGCCTATCTCCAGCTGCTCCGGGGTGGCGCCGACGATGTTGGTGACCATCCGCACCCCCTCCTCCAACTCGACCAGGCCGACGATCAGCGGATAGTCGAAGGCCGGAACCTGTGGATGCCTGGGCACGGTGTAGCTGTAGAGGGATCCCCGGCCGGACGCCACGATCCAGTCGTAGTCCGTCGACTGTGTCCCCGGGTTGGCGGTCACCGGCGGGTGTACCAGCGTGCCGTCGTCCACGAACCGCTGGATCCGCAGTTCCCGTTCGCGGAGCCCCTCCCAGTGCCACGCCTGGTCCTGATTCCACCGGGGGCGCGGGCGGAGCGGTCGGGGTGCGTCGGCTGCCGGTCCGGTGTCGTCCAGCGCCCGGCGCTCCCGGCCCGTTCCGGGCCTGAACTTGAAGATGCGGAACGACACCGAACCGACCGGGTCACCGTCCTGGTCCGCGTACTCGACCTCGGTGGTCACGAAGTGGCCGACTCCGAGCGCGGTCTGCTTCTGGGGCGAGACGTCGACCAGGGTCGTCTGCTGCGACAGGTGGTCGCCGGGACGGAGGTACCGCAGGTAGACCTGATCGGAGTTGGTCGCCACGACTCCGACGAACCCGGCGTCGTCGAGCATCGTGTAGACGCCCGCCTGCGGCTCGTCTGTGGCACGTTGCGGCTGCCCACCCATGACCAGGCCGGGCATCGTCCACATGTTGATGGTGGCCGGGGGAGCGACGAGACCACCGTGCGGTCCAGCGGCGGCCGCCGCCTCGTCGGTGTAGTACGGGTTCGCCTCGGACATGGCGTCACACCAGGTCCGGATGGCGGGCCCGTTGACCGGGTCCCGGGCGCGCTGCACCGATCCACGCCGGCCCACCTGGGCCACCAACTGCTCGTGGAACGCGTCGTTCGCCTGCTCGTCGGTCACAGTTCCTCCGTCAACAGGATGGTCGACTCAGTGGCGTGGAATGCCATCGGGCCAGTCGCCCACCACGTTCTGCCCACGCAGTCCGGCGATCACCACGCGGCCGGCACGCCTGCCCCCGTGTCGACAAACAACTTCCCGACGTACGGAACGGTCACCCGACTGCCCAACTCGAGCACACGGAGGCCGCTGAGGGGAGGGCTGGACCCGGTCATCGACCACATTCTGGTCGAGGAGTGGACGAAGGGAGGCGGTCACCGGGCCACACCACCGGAAAGGCGGGATGGTCGAGCGGCTCGCCGTCCGCCAGCACGCCCACGAGTTCCGGGAAGGGAGGCGAGGTGCGCCACGGCCGGGCGGCGCGCACCACGTCGTCACCGACGTAGCGCAACGACACGATTCGCCTGGGCCGGTCGTCCGACGTACCGGGTGCACCGTGGACCGAGAGGAAGTCGAAGCACACGGCGTCGCCCGGCTGCACGGAGAACGAGCGCAGGTCGAACGCCGCCGGATCGGCGTCGATGTCGGGCAGCTCGGCCAGGCTGCCCTCGGGGAACCACCGGGCCGCCCCGTCCCGGAAGGTCCGGGGCATGAGCCACGGTCCCAGGTGGGTGCCGGCCACCACCTGCAGGCTCTCATCGACCGGCACGGAATCCAGCGGCAGCCAGAAGCTCACCGTCTGGCTGCCGTCGATGTCGTAGTAGGGCTGGTCCTGGTGCCAGGGGGTGCGCTTCGGCGTCCCGCCACCACGGACGAGGACGTGGTCGTGGAAGAGTCGGACCATGGGCGATCCCGTCAGCGCCGCTGCGGCTGCGGGAAGGGCACTCTCCCTGGCCACGGCCTCGAGCGACGGCAGGTCCTGCCAGCGCCGGAAGTCCTCGAGGAAGAAGTCCCCGTCATCGCCGCCGTCGCTCACCTGGACGGCCAGCGGCCCGGGCCGGGCCACGACCTCGGCGACCGCCCCACGCAGTGCGTCGACCTCGTGTCCGGCCAGGACACCGCGCAGGACGACCACCCCGTCACGACGAAACGTCCGGATCTCCTGCTCGGTCGGAGCCACGTGACCAGTCAACAGCACGCCCGGGTCACCCCACGACCAGACCTGGCCCGTGGCACCGTAGGGTCTCAGCCGTGATCGTCACCACGTTCGTCGGCCTCACCGTACTCCTCGTCGGCCTGCTGGTCGGCTGGCCGGTGCTGACGGCCCTGTCGGCGATCTTCGTGGTCGTCCAGGTCCTGATGATCGTCGCCAGGGCCGCAGTGGAACGAAACGACCGCAGGCTGTCCGAGCGCCTGGGCGGCAGACGGCGCTAGGGCTCAACCCACGTCGGTCGGCTCGGAGATCGCCTCCCACTCGCCGCTGTCGGAGTTCCAGCGGACCAGGGTCAACGAGTCCCGGGCATCGGGCTTGTCCGGACCCAACGACGCGAACGGGTACCCGGGCAGCGACACGTCGCCCAGGGAGGCGGCCGCCGCCGCGAACGACCTGTTGGTCAGGTCGGGGCCTGCGGCTGTGGCGACCAGCTCGAAGAGGGCCAGGTGGCTACAGACGTTGGACATCGCCGCCCAGTAGTTGGTCTCGGCGTCGTCCAGTTCCTCGGGCGTCTTCAGCGTGATGCCGAGGCCGGTCTCGACCAACCCGATGCAGTCGGCCAGGGTCGGATCGCCAGACGACGCCACATCCTTGTTGGACAGGATCAGGCCGGCGTCGTCCACACCGGGCGGCGGCTCGCTCGACCAGCGACTGGCAGAGTCCCCGTTCAAGATCAGCAGGTTGAACTCGTCCCCGAGGCTGAAAATGTACTCCTGCGCATAGACCGCCTCGCCGAACTGCAGGATCGACGACACGCCCTCTGTCCGCGCCCTCTCCAGGAGGACCTCGAGCTGGGCGATCGTCGCCATCTCGTCACCGGTGCTCTGGTTCGTGACCAGTATCGGCACCTCGACGCCCTCGGCCTCCAGGGCGGACCTGGTGTCGACCATGACGGGTTCGTATTCGCTGTTGGCGCCATAGAGCATGAAGGCACCGAGGTCGTCCAGTCGGCCCGCCTCCCGCAGGAGGTTCACGAAGGCCCGCCCCCGCCTGGTGAGCGAGATGTCGGGCGTGATCCAGGGCGCGGTCGCCCGCTCCAACTGCTCGGTGCTGGGCTGGCCGCCGACGAGGATCGTGTCGTAGGTGCTTGTGAAGCACTCGTTGACCCCCTCGGCGCCAGGCCCGGCGAAGCCGTCGAGGACGGCGAACACCCCTATGTCCTGGGTCAACTCGACGCACACGGCGTCGGCGGTGACGGCCCCGACCGGGATGAACGGCCGGACCGTCACCTCGACACGACGGCCCAGGATCCCTCCCCGACCGTTCAGGTCGGCGACCACGATCTCGATCACAGGCCCGTAGTTGGCGTAGTGGAGGTCCAGGCCGAAGGTCCGGTTGAGGTCGTCGAAGTCGATCGCCGGCCAGCCGACCAGGATCGCCTCGGCCGTGAACCCGCGGAAGGAATCGGTGAGGATGATCGGCGCCTCGGTGGTCGTCGTCGTGGCCGCTGTGGTCGGAGCCGGGGCCGCGGTCGTCGCAGGGGCCGCGGTGGTGGGAGCCGGCGCGTCCGTCGTCGTGGCCGCGGTGGTGGGAGCCGGCGCCTCCGTCGTCGTGGCCGCGGTGGTGGGAGCCGGCGCCTCCGTCGTCGTGGCCGCGGTGGTGGGAGCCGGGGTGGGGGCCGGACCCACCTCGTCGGTCCCCCCACAGGCCGCTGCCACGAGGAGCAGGGCCGCAATCGGCGCCACCAGGGCGCATCTCGTGTGGTTCATCGGTTCTCGCCTGCGACGGTACCCGTGCGGCCGGTGGCGTGCCCATGGGCCTGCTCGTCGCCGGGGGTCAGGGCCTCTGCTGCGATCATCGGGTTGGAGAACTCCCTGACGCCGCAGATCCTGCCGTCACGGAACCGCCACAGGGCTATGTAGGTGTTCCGGTACGGCCGGCCCGTGGTCGAAACATGCCCGTCGGAGGTGTACTCGGCGACCAACAGGTCCGGATCGACGCAGTCGTGCAGGTCTGTGAGGGAAAGGGTGAACACGAACGTGCCCAGTTGCGGCGCTACGTGCTCCATGACCTCGGCCATGCCCTCGAGTCGCTTCGGCGGGTCGCTGTAGGGCAGATCCAGCACGTAGTCGTCGGTGTAGAGGCCGGCCAGCGCAGCAGAGTCACCGGTGCCGATGGCGGCGATGGCCCGCCTCAGGACAGCGCGGTTCGCGGCTCTCCGCTCATCGTCGGACGCCATCCGGCCCTCCATCACGGCCGACGGTAGCCGCGGTCCGGTCGGCCGTGTCAGGTCCCCAGCACGGCGAAGGAGCCCGACGCCGAGGCGATCGGCCGGTCGTCTTCGTCGACCGTCACGCGGCCCTCCAGTTGGACGACCCGTCGACCGGCCTGCAGAACGGTCACACGGGCCGTCATCCGACCCTCCGGCACGGCCCGGAGGAACCGCACCGATACCTCGATGGAGGCGCAGTACGACCCCTCGTCGAGCACGGACATCGCGGCCCGCCCCATGGCGGTGTCGACCAGCGTGAACACGACCCCACCGTGAACCACGCCGTTCGGGTTGAGGTGCCGCTCACCCACCTCGATCGACGCCTCGGCCTCGCCGGGCCGCTCGTCGTCGACCGTGACGCCCAGATAGGTGCCCAGGGGAAACCGTCCGTATTCCAGATCGGTCGGATCGATCACCGACATGGGCGTCCTCCCGACGCGGGCTGGGGCATGCGGTCGGTCGGTCGCACGGACAGACCCTATTGCCGTGGCA
>DQOF01000126.1 GCA_015658775.1 Acidimicrobiia bacterium
GTCACCGATCCGACCGGCGGTGGCCCCCAGCGCCCGGGACTCGTCGGAAAGCGTTGCGGAGACCAGCCATCCGTTGTGGAGTTCGATGGTGGCAGCCCGCTCTCCGAATGACGCCAGGTCGACCGCCACACCGGGTTCAACCGCCGGCTGTCCGGAAAGCGGCCGGTACCGGTCCATTTGGAGGTCGCCTATACGCGAATACCGCCAGACCTCCTCGTCGGCACTCGGCGGTGGCACCGAACCCAGGCCGTCGACAGCACTCCGCCGCAGGTCAGCCAGCCAGGCCGGGCCCGGCAACGTCGCCGAGACGTCAGGTGTGAAGGCGTTCAGCACGGGACCTGGGCGCGGGCTCTCTCGAAGGGTGTCGGATGGGAGGATCAAGGCGCCTGCCACAACACGGGAGGCGCCGGCTAGGTGGTATTTACCCTATCGCCGTAGGAGTAATCATCAGTGTCCCGGAGGGGCCGTCACCCCCGGGCCTATCTACTCCTGGACCAGGTGGCTGAGGGAGCCCGGCTGGATCCTGCAGGACTCCTCGAACGCCGCCACGTCGGCGGCCTTGAGACGGATCACGCGCCCGAACCGGTAGGCCGTGAGACCTCCGTCGTCAATGAAGCGGTAGACGGTGCGGGAGTTGACCCCCAGTTGTCGTGCCGCCTCGTCGGTGCTGAGCCAAACGGTTGCACCCGAGCCTTCGTTGGTGTCACTATCATTCGATGCCATGTCAGTGATGCTAGAACATTCTTCTGTAGTCTGCATCATGTACGTCAAGCTTTCCGGAGTCGCAGCCCACCCTCCGATATGGTCGCCGCTGTGGGCGCGGACTGAGAGCCGGATGCGTCGTCGTCAGCGGTCGAGGAACCAGATGCCGTGTGGGGCATCCGGGTAGAAGGCCAGGACCCGTTCCTCCAGCAGAGTGAACCCGAGACGCCCGGCCACCGACTGCGAGCGCTTGTTGTCCGGGAGGATGCAGCTGAAGAGCCGATCGACATCCACCTCCTCGAAGCCGTAGGCGACGGCACGCCGACCGGCCTCGGTTGCGTAGCCAAGTCCCCAGGAATCGGGGTGCAGGGTCCAGCCCACCTCGACACCGGGCCAGTCGTCCCGCTCCGGCCTGTACAGGCCGGCCCGGCCGACGAACCGTCCGGTCTCCTTCTCCTCGAGGGCCCACTGGCCGGTGCCCCGCAACTCCCACTCTCCGAGGAAGCCGGCCATCTGGGCCCACGCATGTTCCCTGCCGAAGGTCTCGGGCAGGTGCAGCCATGCGCGCACCTCGGGCGTGTCCAGCACCCCGAAGTAGGCATCGACGTCGTCGTCGCGGAAGTTCCGGAGGATCAGCCGGTCGGTTTCCAGGATCGGGCAGGCACCCACCGCCCCATTGTGCACCCGGCGTGGCACCGTCCGCCGTGACCTGTTGGACTCGGCCGATGGCACGCGTAGAGGTCGAGGCTCCGGTGGCCGGCGTGGTGTGGAAGGTCGTCGCCGCCCCGGGCACCGCCGTCCGGACCGGCGACGTGGTGCTCGTACTCGAGTCCATGAAGATGGAGATCCCGGTCGAGGCGCCGATAGACGGTGTCGTCGCCGAAATCCTGGTGGCTGAGGGTGACCAGGTCTCCGAGGACGACGTGATCGCCCTGGTCGACGGCGACCTAGTCGACGGCAACTAGGGCCGGTAGGGGTGCGCTGCCGGCCCGGCCGAGCGGAGCGGAGCGACCAGGTTGGCGAACTCGCACAGCAGGGGGCGTGTCCCGGCCGGGTCGATCATCTCCTCGACCAGGTAGGCCTCGGCGGTGCGGAACGGTGACCTCACGGCGTTCAGGCGGTCGGTGATCTCGGCCAGCAGGGCCTCCGGATCGTCGGAGGCCTCCAGCTCGGACCTGTAGGCGGCCTCGACGCCACCTTCGACCGGTAACGACCCCCAGTCCCCCGAAGGCCACGCATACCGGTACTGGAACCTGTGGGCCGGCGAGTGGGCGGCTCCTGCCACGCCGAAGGCCTTGCGTACCAGGATCGAACACCAGGGCACGGTCGCCTGGTAGATCGCCGCCAGCGCCCGTGCACCGTGGCGGATCGTGGCGGCCTTCTCGGACTCGGTGCCGATCACGAACCCCGGGTTGTCGACAAGGTGCACGACGGGTAGGTGGAACGTCTCGGCCAGGTCCACGAACCGAGTCACCTTGTGGGCGGAGTCGGCTGTCCAGCCGCCGCCATAGTGGTAGGGGTCACCAGCCAGGATGGCGACGGGCCAGCCGTCCAGTCGGGCCAGGCCGCAAATCGCCGACCGGCCGAACCCGGCGCCCATCTCAAAGAAGGAGCCTGTATCCACAACCGATTCGATGATCGTGCGCATCTTGTAGACCTGACGCCGATCCCGCGGCACGACATCACCGAGGGTGTCGTCGGTTCGGTCCGGATCGTCCGTGGCGGGACCGCGTCCGGGAAGCTCGAACACCGACGACGGCAAGTACGACAGGAACCGCCGCGCCCTCTCGAACGCCTCGTCCTCGGACCGCACCTCGTCGTCGATGGCGCCGTTGCGGGTGTGGATCCGGCTTCCGCCGAGGCTCTCCTTGTCGACCTGTTCGCCGCCCAGGCGATTCACGACCGGCGGTCCTGCCACGAACAGTTGCGAGAGCCCCCTCACCATCACCGAGTAGTGGCTGGTCACCGCCCGCGCCGCACCCAGGCCCGCCACCGGCCCCAGGCACAGGGCCACGGTCGGCACGGTAGCCAGGTTGGACACAACGAGGTCCCATGCCGGGTTGAAGGGCACATAGGTGCGTGAGCCCCGTCCGATGGATCCGACGATGTTCAATCCCTTCTCGTCGGCCTTTGTGTCGAGCGTCTTAACCGAGCCCCCTCCGCCGGTTCCGTCGATGAGGCGGACGATCGGCAGCCGCAGTTCGAGCGCCATCTGCTCGGCGGCAATCTGCTTCGCGATGATCGAGGCGTCTGCGGCGCCTCCGCGGACCGTGAAGTCGTCGGCGGCCACGACCACCGTGCGCCCGTCGACCAGGCCCCTGCCGAACACGAAGTTGGAGGCACGCAGGTCGACCAGTTCGCCGTCGGCGTCGTAGGTGGGAGTGCCGGCGATCTTGCCGATCTCATGGAATGAGCCCGTGTCCAGCAACCTGCCTATGCGCTGGCGGACGTCCAACTTGCCGCGGTCGTGCTGCCGGGCGACCTTCTCCTCGCCTCCCATGAGCTCGGCGAAGGCCTCGCGTCGGCGCAACTCTGCCAACTCAGGCCCCCACACCCCCTCTTCTCCCATGTCAGCATTCCCCCTCGCCGGTCCGGCCCACTGGTCAGGCCCGGACGGGCTGCAGCACGTTGAGGTGCCGGACGTTGTCGCGCATGACCAGCCGGCGGTCACCGTCGTCGAGGTCCTGGACCTCGGACAGGTAGTCGAGTGGCCGGGGCAGGCCCTCGATGTGTGGCCAGTCGGATCCGAAGATGACGTGGTCGGCGCCCATCAGGTCTATGACCTCGTAGACGTCGTCCTCCCAGAACGGGTTCATCCAGACGTGTCGGCGGAACAGGTCCACCGGATCCTCGTCGAACCACTGCGGCGTCTTGCGGGCCTGCTGGCCGAGTTTGCGGAATATGGGACCCAGGTAGTCGGCGCCGTTCTCTACCGATGCGATCCGCAGGTTCGGGAACCGTGTGTACATCCCGGAGAGCGACATGGTGATGAGCCAGTCGTGGGCGGCCCTCTCGATGTTGAAGGCCTTGATGGTCGGGCCCCGACGACCCGTGAAGACCGATGCGGCGAAGCCGTCGCCGGCGTATCCCTGGGCGGAGTAGCCGCTGTCGCCGGCATGCACGACCGTGGTGATGCCGGCCTCGTCCACCCTCGCCCAGAAGGGGTCGAATACGGGGTCGGCCGGCGACCGGGGGCCGGCGGCGGTCCAGACGGCCGCGGGCCGCATGACGATCGTGCGGGCGCCGTTCTCCAGACACCATTCCAGTTCGGTGACAGCCAGGTCGACGTCGGCCAGGGAGATGTAAGGCGAGGCAAAGATCGTGTCCTTGAAGTCGAATCCCCAGTCCTCGACCAGCCAGCGGTTGAACCCCACCATGAACGCGCCCACGGCCTCGATGTCGTGCTTCAGCAGTTCCTCGTAGAGCACACCGAGCGTCGGGAACAGCCAGACCGCCTCTAGCCCCTGCTCTGCGATCCTGGCGGCCCGGGCGTCGCGGTCGACGTACTCGGCGGGCAGCGGCTCGCGGTCCATGAGGTACTCCCTCGGGCTGCGACCCTCCGGGTTGCCCCTGAAGTAGTCGTGGAGCGCCCCGGGCCTGGCGATCGGATTCCATGTCGGGTTCGCCACGGCGCGGCTGATGGTGCCGCCCACGACGTGGTGGCGGCGACCTTCGATCTCCGCCCACTGGACGACACGCGGCTGCATCTCCCGGGGCACATGCCGGGTGAATGCGTCCTCGGCCTCGTAGTAGTGGTTGTCGCAATCGAACGGCACGTAGCCGGGAACGTCGCCCATGGAGACGACGGTAGTGGGCGACCGGGAACGGGGCCGAACGGGGCGCACCGCTAGTGTCGTGTCCGTGAGCACCGGGACCTACGACTACGAGACCCTCGTCGTCGGCGTCAGAGACCACGTCGCGTCGGTCACCCTGAACCGGCCGGAGGCACTCAATGCCTTCACGGTGCTGATGCGCCGGGAGTGCCGCGACCTCTGGACAGCCCTCCGGAGCGACGACGACGTCCGGGTCGTGGTCCTCACGGGAGCCGGCGACACGGCGTTCTGCGTGGGCATCGACCGCGACGAACCGTTCACGGCACTCGACGACTCGCCGGCCCTGTACGGCACCTCCAACAACTTCATGTACGACGATCCCGGCGACGACCTGGGTCCCAAGTCCAACGACCTCTGGAAGCCGGTCATAGGCGCCGTGAACGGAATGGCGTGTGGAGGGGCCTTCTACCTGCTGGGCGAGTGCGACGTCCTGATCGCCGCCGAGCACGCCACGTTCTTCGACCCCCACGTCAC
>DQOF01000007.1 GCA_015658775.1 Acidimicrobiia bacterium
GCCCAGGGCATCGTGGACCTCCACCTCGATTCCGTTACGGCGTGCGATGGGAGCGACGGTCTGTTGGCAACGGACGGCGCTGCTGGACAGCACGGCCGTGACCGGGCGGTCGTCGAGGAGTTCGACGAGGGCGGCGGCCTCGGCGACTCCCCTCTCGTCGAGGGGTCGATCGGCGTCGTCGCCCCACCAGCGGTAGCGGTCGCCGGCCGAGGCGTGGCGGATGAGGAGGATCGTCATCGGCCCGAAGATGTCGCAGAGGTCGAGGACGCCGGTGACCGTTGTAGGGCGCGGAGCCCTGCGAGGATTCCCGGCAGGGCAGCGAGGGCGGCGTCGACATCCGAATCGGTGGTGTTCCATCCGACCGACAGCCGCAGCGAGCGGTCGGCGTCGACCCCCATGGCCTCCAGGACCGGTGATGGCTCGAGGCCCTCGGAAGCGCATGCGCTGCCCGAATGGGCTGCGACGCCGGCACGGTCCAGGCCCAGAAGCACGGCCTGCGGTTCCACGTCGACTATGCCTGCGCAGACCAGGTGGGGGAGCCGGTGGTCGGGGTTGCCGAACAGATCGACGCCCTCGAGGGATGCCAGCCCGTCGCGCAGCCGGTCGGTCAGGCGCCGGAACACGGCAGCCTCCTGTTCGAGCCCGCCGTCCGCCAGGGAGGTGCAGGCGACGCCGAACCCGATGATCGCCGGTGTGTTCTCGAGGCCCGCACGCCTGGCCCGTTCCTGGTCTCCGCCGGCCAGCAGGGGTTCGAGGCGAAGGCCCCGACGCACCAGCAGGGCCCCGGTGCCGACAGGTCCGCCGAACTTGTGGGCGCTGACAGACAACAGGTCGGCGCCGGAGGCGGCGAAGTCGATCGGGACATGGCCGACGGCCTGGGCGGCGTCCACGTGGAACAGCACGTCACGCGACCGGCATGCGTCGGCGACGGGCTGCATGTCATGGATGGTCCCCACCTCATGGTTTCCCCATTGCAGGTGGACGACGCATGTGTCGTCGGTTATGGCCGAGATCAACTCGTCGGGGTCGACGCGGCCGGTCCGGTCGACGCCGACCAGCGTCACCGAACCCCTCTCGGAACAGCGCCGGACGGCTGAGTGCTCGACGGCGGACAACACGCTGTGGTTCCGGTGACTGCGTCGGGTCGCCCCCCAGCAGGCCATGGTGATCGCTTCGGTGGCACCTGACGTGAACACGACCTCGCGGGGTCGGGCGCCGAGCATCCCGGCCACCTGTCCGCGTGCGGTCTCTACGGCGTGTCGGGCCTCGAGGCCCTCGGAATGGATTCGCCCCGGGTCGGCGCCGGCGGCGCCTAGTGCGTCCGTCATGGCGACGACGACCTCGGGGCGGGTCGGGGATGTCGAGGCGTGGTCGAGGTAGTGGCGGCTCACGACAGGTGGAGTCGGGGCGGGGCGGCTGTGCCCGTCAGGCGCTGATGTCGGTGATGCACACCGTGTCACCCATGGGCAGCGAGGAGCTCAGGTCTGTCGTCGTCTCGCCGTAGAGGGCCGCCAGCATGCCCTTCACGAGGCCGCGGTCGACGGCACAGATGACCGGATGCTCGATCGGAGCGCTTCCGAAGGGGCAGTGCTCGGAGACGATGCGCAACTGGTCGCCGTCGGAGCGTACTGCCCGTGCCGCGAAACCATGCGAGGTCAGCGCATCGGCCACCATCTGGATCGCCGAGTGGAACGAGCGGTGGATGTCGTCGGGGCCGAGGGACTCGGCCATCGACCTGCCCACCTCGGCGCCGACCTCCTCGGCCATCTGCGCGGCCTGTTTGTCCGGCAGCAGGGCGAGTGCCCGGCCCAGCAGGCTTACCAGCAGGTCGTCGCGGCGGACGGGCAACTCCAGGGCGGTGGCGGTGTCCGTGGCGCTGTAGTGCTTCGAGGGACGCCCGGCTGTCGCTCCCTCGGCGCGCTCCACGCTGATCTTCAGGTAGCCGCCCGAGGCCAGCTTGTCGAGGTGGTGGCGAGCCACGTTGGGATGGAGGTCGAACTGCTCGGCGGCCTCGGTCGCCGTCACGCCGTCGGGGCGGTCGCGTGCGTACAGATAGATGTCGCGCCGGGTCGGGTCACCGAACGCCCCCGTGATGGCTGTGACGGCGTTGGCGAACTCTGTAGGCGTGAGGGGTGCCCCATCCACATCGCTAGCCTACCGAACGCGGCTCTCCGACTGCCGGGCCGACGCCCCGGCCGGCCTGTACGGGGTCTGCCGCTCCGTCCAGAGGAGTACCTGTGCCGGTCACCGAAGCCGATGTCGTAGACGCCCTGCGGCCGGTCCAGGACCCCGAACTGCGACGCAGCATCGTCGACCTCGAGATGGTCCGCACCATCCGGGTCGCCGGTTCGCATGTAGACGTGCAGATAGCCCTGACCGTGCCGGGCTGCCCCCTCAAGGCCGAGATCAGCGGTTCCGTCTCGGCCGCGGTCGCCACCCTGGGCGGAATCGACACCGTGGGGGTCGACTTCACCGTGATGACCGACGAGGAACGCGAGACCCTGCGTCTCGGCCTCCACGGCGACCCGGCGGCCTCGGCCGGCACGAACCCGGCGCACGGACACGCCGAGGGTCGGGCCATACCGTTCGCCGAGGCCAACAGCAGCACCCGGGTGCTCCTGATCGCCTCGGGCAAGGGTGGAGTCGGAAAGTCCTCTGTCACGACCAACCTGGCGGTGGCGTTGTCGGCCCGCGGAAGAGACGTAGCCCTGGTCGATGCCGACGTCTGGGGCTTCTCAATTCCACGGATGCTCGGCGTGTCCCGCCCGCCCACCGTGATCGACGACATGCTCATTCCCCCGGAGGCGCACGGAGTCCGTTGCATCTCGATGGGGTTCTTCGCAGACGAGGACCAACCCGTCATCTGGCGTGGTCCGATGCTGCACAAGGCACTCGAGCAGTTCCTCACCGACGTCTACTGGGACGAGCCCGACTACCTGCTGGTGGACCTGCCGCCCGGCACGGGTGACATCTCGATCTCGCTGGCCGGGTTCCTTCCCACTGCCGAGATGTACGTGGTCACGACGCCACAGCCGGTGGCCCAGCGGGTGGCCCAGCGGGCGGCGTTCATGGCCGAGAAGGTACATCTCAAGGTGCACGGGGTGATCGAGAACATGTCGTGGTTCACAGGTGACGACGGCACCACCTACGAGTTGTTCGGCGCCGGTGGCGGTGCCGAGTTGGCCGAGCTCCTGGAGGTGCCGCTCATCGCACAGGTACCCTTCGTGCCGTCCCTGAGGGAGGGTGCCGACACCGGTCTCCCCGTGGCGGTCGACGCCTCCACGGAGATCGGCGCCGTGTTCGCCGAGATGGCGCGGGTGGTCGACGTGGACCTGCGACCGACGAAGCGGCGGCATCGCGAGTTGAGGATCATCTGACGGGAAGTGGGCCTGCGGGCCGGGTCTCCGACAGCCATCTGCCAGAAGCCATCCACAAGAGGCGACAAGCCACTCACAAGAAGCAATTCACAAGAGGGAGGAGACAGCCATGGACGTGCGGATCGGCGTGACCCACAGCCCGAGGGAGATCACCATCGAGTTGGACGACGACTTCGACACGTCGGCGTTGCGTGCCGACGTCGAGGGCGCCCTTAACGGCACGTCCCGTGTGCTGTGGCTCACCGACGTGCGTGGTCGACAGGTAGGCGTGCCGTCCGATCGGATCGCCTACATCGACATCGGGTCCGACGGATCGTCCAACCCGGTCGGCTTCAGCTGAACGGCACCGACCTGCGACCGGTTGCGACACGCCGTCGGTGACGACGCCGGCGGGTCCGGCCGGGCCGAAACGTAGGATGCCGTTCCATGGCCACGCTGGCTGAACTGGCTAGGGAGCACACCGGGCTCGACGAGGAGCAGGTCGCGCACCTCCAGGACCTCGTCGGCTCCTGCGGGCTCCTGGCCGACCTGTCGTTCGCCGACGTGCTCCTCTATGCGAGGTCGTCACCGTCTGCAGGCTCGACGCTGGTGATCCTGGGCCATGTGCGGCCCACCACCGGCACCACGCTCTACCGGGCCGATCTGGTCGGGCAGGTCTTCGAGCCACGCCGCCGACACCTCGTGGACAGGGCCTTCGACGAGTCGACGATCGTGGACGGGATGGTCCGCGTGGGCGTTAACCGGGACATCGCCGTGGTGGCCGTGCCGGTCAACCGTGCGGGTGAGACGATCGCCGTGCTGGTCAGGGAACGCCTCCGTCCGGAAGGCCGTCCCCCCAGCGAGCAAGAGCGCACCTATCTGAGGGTGTTCGACCGGTTCGCCGCCATGCTGGAGAGGGGTGCGTTCCCGTACCGCTACGAGGAACGGCTGCGACACCGGACCCCCAGGGTGGGTGACGGTCTGCTGCTGGTCGACGACGAGGGGCGGATCGAGTTCGCGTCTCCGAACGCGGTGTCGGTGCTGCACCGCATGGGCATGCACCGTGGTGTGGTCGGCGCCCGATTCGACGACACGGGCCTGGGATCTTCGATCCTGAGATCGGCGTTCGCCCGGCGCACGGCGATAATCGACGAGATCGAGCACGGGAGCGAGGTGGCGGTGGTGAGCCACTGCTATCCGCTCCTGGACGACGACGGACAACCGACCGGAGCGATAATCCTGGTCCGGGACGTGACCGAA
>DQOF01000095.1 GCA_015658775.1 Acidimicrobiia bacterium
ACCCGAGGCCGCTGGAGGCACCTGTCACCAGAGCGGTCCGTCCCGCGATTCCCAGGTCCATTGCTCCTCCTCGGTCGTGGACGGTGAACATAGCCGGCCCTGCTCAGCCGGTCGGGACGATCCTCGACTCGTCGGGGTCACAGACCCAGGGTCCGGTCCGGTCGTCGGTCAGAAACCCACCGACCTCGCTGCTCGCCGTTATCCATGTCGTTCCCGTGCCGTCGTCGGAGGTGGCGAAGATGATGCCGATGAGGCGGCCCTGGTCGTCATAGGCCCCGGCCCCGCTGTCACCGGTCCGGCTGGTCGCCTCCAGCTCGTACCCGATGCGCTCGTGGCCGCCCTCACCGCCGATCCGGTCGATGGTGATGTCCACGGCCCGGCGGATCAGGTAGGGGATCGTGCCGGAGGCGGAAGCGCCCACAATCCGCCCGACGTCGCCTGCAGCGGCGTTGGCGAGCGCCAGGGCAGGGGCGCCGAGCCCCGGAACGGAGAGCAGGGCAAGGTCGCGTCGCATGTCGAGGCCGACGACCGTCGCCGGGCGGGCCGTGCCGCCCAGGGCAGTCACCTCGACCGCGGATGATCCGCGTACACTGTGAGCCGATGTCAGCACCAGACCGTCGCCGACCACCACACCCGAGGAGACGGCCTCGGTGGCGTAGCCGCATCCCGCCGTCGAGATCGTGACCGTCCGTTCCTCCGGTGGGACCACGCTGACACCGCATGAGGTGGCGAACAGGACCACGGCCAGAGTGGCGACCGACAGTCGGGAGGCTGTGGACACCGTCCTACGATGACCCCCGTGCGACACGGCTTCCTGGTCAGATCGGTGGAGCGACTGCTCGGGCCCGATGAGCGCCTGGTCGCAGCCGCCATCATGTGGAGGCGTCACCGGTTGATGGTGCCCTACACGGCCGCCGTGTCCGTCGCCTTCGTGTTCCTGGCAGGCGCCGCCGGAGTCCAGGTCTGGACCACCCGCTTCGGACACGGCGCCGCCGGTGCGGTTATCGCCGCGACGGCGACCACCGACTACAGCGTGCTCGTGCGCACCTCCCGGGGCCGACTGCTCTGCAGGGCCGGACGGGTGCGGCAGGTCGCTACGAGGATCGTCGAACGCCTGCCGGCCGGTGTCGTCGTCACGAGGATCGGCGGGAACCTCGTTACCGGCGAGTGGGAGGTGGGGGACAGGCGCTACAGCGTCCCCCGCCGCCACGAACATGCCATGGACCGGATAGCGGGGGCCTGAACGCGCGAGAACCCGGACGCCGACATGTCGACGCCCGGGTCCTCGGACGTTGCTCCCCCCGGATCCCCTAGGCCGTCTGCTGCATCAGGTACGAGCGCTCCGCCAGGCCATGCCACTCGGCGATGCCGTCGCGGAACACCTTCCACGGTTCGTAGATCTCGGCGAATGCGGCGTCGCCGGCGGCTACGTCGTTCAGCACTATCTCTGTCTCTGCCTTGAACGCCTTCATCAACTCCGGTGAGAACTCCCTGATCTGCGCGAACTCCTTGACCTTCTGCAGGTCGCGCTGGTTCAGGTTGTCGTACATCGCCGTCGTCTTCAGGTTGGTGGCCGTCGCTGCGTTGTCGATGGCCGCCTGGTACTGCGGAGGCAGTTCGTTCCACAGGTCCAGCGACAGCAGGACGTTCACCGACGTGCCCGGCTCCCACCAGCCCGGGTGGTAGTAGTACAGCGTTCCGGCGAACTGGTCGAGGCCCAGGATGAGGTCGTCGGTCGGGCCGACGAACTCGGCGGCGTCGATTGCACCGGTCTCGATGGCCGGCAGGATCTCTCCGCCGGCGATCGAGATCTGCTCGCCACCGAGGGCCGCGAACACCTTGCCGGAGATTCCGGGGATGCGCATCTTGAGGCCCCTGATGTCGTCGACCGTGTTGATCTCCTTGGTGAACCAGCCGCCCATCTGGACGCCGGTACCCCCGCACGGGAAGAAGATCAGGTTGTGCTCCTCGGCGTAGAACCTGCGGAGTGCCTCGAGGCCTCCACCCATGTAGAGCCAGGCGTTGTGCTGACGCTGGGTGAGACCGAACGGAACGGCGGTGGACAACTGGTGCACGGGCGAGAGGCCGACCCAGTAGTAGTCGGCAGTGTGGCCCATCTCCATGCCGCGGTCGCGTACCGTCGGCAGCACCTCGAGGCCGCCTACGATCTCTCCTGCCGGCCTGACGTTGATCTTGAACCTGCCGTCGGTCAGGCGTCCGACCTCTTCACCGAACATCTGAGCCGAACCGAACAGGGTCACCAGGGCCGTGGGCCAACTGGTTCCCATCTCCCACTCCAACTCGGGTCCGCCGGATGCCAGGGCGACCGAGGTCGTCGTCGGCGCAGCCGTGGTAGCCGGCGCCGCCGTCGTGGACGGCCCGGCGTCGTCGTCGCTACCGCATGCGGCGATAATTGCACTGCCAGCGGCGAATCCGGCAACCCCGATGCCGGCCTTGGTCAGGAACTTACGCCTATCCAGTTCTTTCGTCGTGGTCTCCTGGTCAATCATCCGTACCCCTTTCGATACTGGTCGTCTTGCGACAGGTGTCATATTCTGGTGCTGCATATTCGGATGCCGATCGCCCCGCAGTCGAACGACGTGATTCCCCACTGGGGACGATGCTTTCACCTAGATGCGACGAGCGCAACCGTGACCGGCCCGGGTCAGGCGCCGCTGAAGAAGCGGAACGAGAACTCGGTGATTCCGGGGAACACGGCCAGGACCACCAGGGCGAAGGTTTGCAGCGCCATGAACGGGAGCGCCCCCAGGTGGATGTCGGCGGTCTTCACCTCCGGAGGAGCGACGCTCTGGAGGTAGAAGAGCGAGAACCCGACAGGTGGTGAGATGAACGCCATGTTCAGGTTCACGGCCATCAGCACGGCGAACCAGATCTTCTCCACGGACGAGAACCCCAGTTCCTGCATGGCCGGTACGAAGATCGGGACCACGATGAACGTGATCTCGATGAACTCCAGGTTGATCCCCAGCAGGAACACGGCCACCATCGCCACGGCCACGAAGCCGAACTTGCCGCCCCCGACCGATGTCAGCCAGTCGGACATCTGGTCCGAGCCGCCGAGCTGGAAGAACATCAGGCTGAAGAAGCTGGAGCAGAAAAGCAGGGTCATGACCAGCACGACGATGTTCGCCGTCGACGTCCCGGCTGCGTGGATGGCGCTCAGGGTGAGCCGCCACCTGGGAGTGATGTGCTGGGCGCCGTCCCGGCTGAGGAGCCGGTCGAAGTACCAGTTCAGGCAGGTCAGGATGAGGGCACCGAACACGCCTACCGCTCCGGACTCCGACGGGGTGGCGACTCCCTGGAAGATCGACATCAGCACGCCGACGATCAGCATCAGCACCGGTACCACCGAGACGACGATCTCGGTGGTGAGCATGCCGCCTGTGAGCAGGATCGCCAGCAGCACACTGAACGTGACCAGCGTGACGACCAGGGCGGAACCGGGGCTCAACAGCAGCGACACCGCCCCGATGAGGAGGGCCAGCGCCAGGGCGATCTTCACGGCGGTCTTCCGGCTGGGCCTGCCTACGAGGGTGCGCTGCTCCTTGGGCATGGCCGGGCCCATCTCGGGTCGCAGGTGGGAGATGCCCAGGGCGTAGGCGATGTAGAGGGCGGAGCACATGAGGCCGGGGATCAGTGCACCGGCGAACAGCCCCAGGATGCCGACTCCCAGCTGCTGGGCCAGCAGGATCAGGACGAGGCTCGGGGGCACCAGCTGGGCGAGGGTCCCCGAGGCGATGATCACCCCTGTCGCCAACTTGTGGTCGTAGCCCAACTTGAGCATTGCGGGCAGTGACAGTAGGCCCATGACGATGACCGTGGCGGCGACGACTCCGGTTGCGGCGGCCATCAGGGTTCCCACCACCACGACCGCGGCGGCAACGCCACCACGCAACGAGCCCATGAGCATGCCGATGGCCGTCAGGAGCCGTTCGGCGAGCCCCGACTTCTCGAGGATCGCCCCCATCAGCACGAACAGCGGGACTGCCAGCAGGGTCTGGTCGGAGAGCGCGACGTACCACCGGCCGGGAAGCACGTTCATGGTGAGGGGATCGAAGGTGCCGGTGAGGTCACCGATGACCGCGAACGCGAGGGCGGTCGAAGCGAACGAGAACGCCACGTTGTAGCCCGTCAGGATGAGCAGCATGAAGACAAGGAACATGGACATGGCGAGGAAGACGTTGAGTTCCATGCCGAGGATTCCCAGGACCAGGGTGCCGCCCATCACTCGATCCTCATGGGGGCGTCCTGTTCGTGGACGTCGGCCAGGTCCTCACGGCCCATGATCGTGAACCCTGTCTTAATGATCTCGGCCAGGACCTGGAGGCCGAAGAGCAGGAACCCGATGAGCAGGACCGCCTTGATGGGACCGACCGGCAGTTGGTCGGCGTCCGGGTGCTGTTCCCAGGACTGCCAGAACCGCCAGCCGGTGGGCCAGGTACCGCTGCGCTTCCTGCCGAGCCCGATCCTGCTGTAGGGCCAGAGGATGCGGTTGGCGGCGATGATGAACGGCAGGAAGAAGAACGTGTGCATCACGAAGTCCAGCCAGGCCTTGCGCCGACGGGAGAAGTCGCCCCACCAGAAGTCGATACGGGGGTTGACGCCTTCGCGCACCCCGTAGTTCATCCCTATGAGGAACATGAAGGCGAACGTCATCCAGGCCAGGGTCATCATCTGGCCGATGATGATGTCGCGTTCGACGTAGCGGCCCGTGTAGCGGGCGACCACGTTGACAAACGAGACCAGGAACACGAGCCAGCCCATCCAGCGCACCACGCTGCCGGTGGCCGAGGTGATCTTCTCGATCCCCAGGCGGAACCTGTGCAGGGCCGCCGGCCTGGCGTTCAGCACCAGCAGGGCCAGCAGGGCCGCCCAGTGCCACACGGCCAGGTTGCCGATCAGGCGCTCGGACCCGGTGGCGGTGGCGACCAGTGAGAGGCAGGTGAATCCGACCACGACCCAGCCGAAGGGGTGTAGTCGCCAGGTTGGCGAGTCGCCCGACGACCGGTCGTTCGGCGGCGCGGAACTGCTGGGTAGGTCGACGCCGTCTGCATCCGCATCGGGCACCGGCGACTCCCCCTCCCATGCGACCACGGCTGTGTGGAGGCACAGAGTAACCACATCGCCGGGGTGCACAGAGAACGGTGCCCGGAACCCGGTGCCCGGTCGTCGGCGCTCAGCCCCCGGAGAGTGATCCGGCGATCCGGGCCGCGACAGCGGCGTTGTTGAGCACCAGGGCCACGTTGGTGTCGAGGCTCGTACCAGAGGTCGAGTCGGCGATGTGGGCAAGCAGGAACGGCGTGACGTCTTCTCCGTGGACATTGGCCCGGTCCGCCTCGGCCAGGCCGGCGTCAATCGCCGCGTCGATCTGTGACCGATCGGCCTCGTGCCCTGTTGGAACCGGCACGGCGACCACCACGCCGGTCGTCAGCCCTGTCGACCAGTGGGCCTCGAGGATCACGGCTGTCCGGGCAGGGTCGTCGGACCGGACGGTCACCGGCAGGTCAGTGCCGCGGGTCCAGAACTCCGGGAACACGTCGGTGCCCTGGCCGATGACCGGAACACCGAGTGTCTCGAGATGCTCGAGCGTGCGGGGAATGTCGAGTATCGCCTTCGCCCCGGCGCAGACCACTGCCACCGGAAGCCTCCCCAGTGCGGTCAGGTCGGCCGACACGTCGTGCGGGTCGCCCCGGTGGATGCCACCGATGCCACCCGTGGCAAACACCCGGATTCCGACTCTGTGGGCGGCGAACATCGTGGCTGCGACCGTGGTGGCACCGGCGACCCCGGCGGCCAGCACCCAGCCAATGTCCCTCAGGCTGACCTTGGCGACCTCGTCAGGACCGCCGAGCCTGTCGATCTCGTCGGAGTCCAGCCCGACACGGATCGTGCCGTCCAGAAGGGCCACGGTCGCCGGTACCGCCCCGCCATCACGCACGGTCGCCTCGATGGCGTGCGCGGTCTCGACGTTGCGGGGTGACGGCATGCCGTGGGCGATGATCGTCGACTCCAGGGCCACAACGGCGCGGCCGTCGGAGAGGGCGTCTGCGACCTCGTCGCTGCAGCGGATGGGAGCGGTCATCGCAACCAGTGTCGCCCGGTTCCGTCCGTTCAGCCGCTGTGGGCGGCCCTGAACCGGGCGGGGGTCTCGCCGGCCAGGCGGCCGAACTGACGCGTGAGGTTGGCCTGGTCGTAGAAGCCGCACTCGGCGGCGACCACGGCTATCGGGTCGTCGCTGTCTATGAGCCGGGCAGCGGCCCTGTCGACCCGTGCCCTCAGCACGTACTGGGTCGCCGTCAGGCCGAACACCTTCTTCATGCGCCGTTCAAGCTGCCCCTCGGTGCAGCCGGCGGCGGCGGCCATGTCCGACACCCGCAGCGGATCGGCCAACCGTGCCTGCACCAGCTCCACAACCCGGGTCAGTGATTCCACGGCTATGCCCTCGTCGCTCGGTGTCTCGAGGTCGCGGCTCACGCTCACCAGCCCGACCACCACACCGTCGTCGACGATCGGCAACTTGGTCGTGAGGTACCAGCCGGTGGACCGGTCGGGTCTGCGGATCAACTCCAACTCGTCTCTCAGCGGCTCGCCGGTGGCGAAGACCGTGGCGTCCTGCTCCTCGTAGCGTTCCGCCAGCGGCCCCGGGAACAGGTCGACGGCCCGGGCACCCACCACGTCCCGCTTCGACCGGCGACCCGACCGGCGCACGAACGCCTGGTTCACAGCCGTGTACCGGTCGTCGGTGCCCTTCATGCAGAACATGACGTTGGGCAGCGCGTCGAACAGGTCGAGCAACTCGGGTCGAAAGCCGGCGTCGGGCGTCTCCACCCCGGTCCCGGTCCCGTCCTTGTCCGATTCGGACGCCATCAGGGCGCCGATCGTACAAGACCATCCGGGCCCGGTCCTCCACGATGGAGGCATGGACGGACCCACGACCGACACCGCTGCGCGAACGGTCGGGACGATCGGCCCACCCTCGGATTCCTCCCCCTCCGACTTCTCCGAGGTCCATGGCGACGGGATCCCCGAGGCCATCGTCGAGGAGGCGGTTGCGCTTGTCGGCCACTGGCTGGACACCGCCGGCGTCGTCGAGACCCGCGCCGAGCGCGCCCTGGGCGATCGTCTGCTGGGCCTCATCGAGGACCCGGCCGGCGTCGGGTTCACGATGAGGTTCGTGGACCGGGTGGCCCGGCACCGCCACGACCGGCTGGCGGCAGACCAGTTGGCCGCACTTGTCCGTACCGGCGACCTGCCTGCCTTCCTCGGCCGACTGGACCGCCTGTTGCTGGGGATCGGTGCCCGTCTGGCCCCGTTGCTGCCTGCTCTGGTGATGCCGTTGGCCCGTCGGCGGATGCGCGGCCTCGTCGGCCACCTCGTGGTCGATGCCGAGCCGACCCAGATGCACGAGCACATGGTCGAGAGACGTGGTCGGGGCTACGACCTGAACGTGAACCTCCTGGGCGAGGCGGTGCTCGGCGAGGGTGAGGCCGCGCGGCGATTCGCACGCACCCTGGAACTGGTCGACGATCCCGAGGTGGCTTACGTGTCGGTCAAGGTCTCGGCCATCGCCAGCCAGATCAACCTCTGGGCCCTCGACCACACCGTTGAGCGGATCAAGGACCGGCTGCGTGTCCTCTACGGCCGGGCGGCGGCGACCGGCTCGGGAGGCGCTCCCACCTTCGTCAACCTGGACATGGAGGAGTACAGGGACCTGGAGATCACCATCCGGGCTTTCACCGAGTTGCTGGACGAGCCCGACCTCCGCTCCACGGATGCCGGGATCGTGTTGCAGGCCTACCTCCCCGACGCGTTCGAGGCCCTCCGGCGGCTGACCCGCTGGGCCGATGCCCGTCGTGAGGCCGGCGGCGGCCAGATCAAGATCCGGCTGGTGAAGGGGGCCAACCTGGCCATGGAGCGGGTGGACTCCGCCACCCACGGCTGGGTGCAGGCTCCCTACGCGACCAAGGCCGAGGTCGACGCCAACTACAAGCGCTGCCTCGACTGGGTGCTGCGACCCGGGCGAACCGGAGCCGTCCGCATCGGCGTCGCCAGCCACAACCTGTTCGACATGGCGTGGGCACACCTCCTGGCAGAGGCCCGCGGGGTGGGTGGGCGCGTCGAGTTCGAGATGCTCCAGGGCATGGCCCCGGCGCAGGCCAGAACCGTGCTCGCCGACACCGGCGGCCTCCTGCTCTACACGCCGGTGGTGGGACGCGACGACTTCGACGTGGCGATCGGCTACCTGTTCAGGCGACTGGAGGAGAACGCCTCGGCGGACAACTTCCTGCGACACCTCTTCAGCCTCCGGCCCGGGACCATCCAGTTCGACGAGCAGGCCGACCGCTTCCGTGCCGCCGTCAGGGACCGCCTGCTGGTGGGTTCGGGGGCGCGGCGTGCGATAGGGGTCGCCGACCTTCCCACCGACCGGTTCGTCAACCAACCCGACCTGGACCTGTCCCTGCCCGCTACGCAGGCGTGGCTGCGCAGCCTCGAGGGGCGCAGCCCGACAGCCGTGTGCACGCCGGTGACCACGACGGTCGCGGACGTCGACCGGGTGATCGCAGCCGTCCGGGCCGCCCAGCCGGAGTGGGCAGCCAGGCCCGCAGCCGACCGCTGCACGATCCTGCAGCGTGTCGCCGACGAACTGCTGGTGCGTCGCGACGACCTGTTCACCACCATGACCCACGAGGTGGCCAAGACCTGGGCCGAGGCCGACGTCGAGATCAACGAGGCGGTCGACTTCGCACGCTGGTACGCCGACCGGTCAATCGAACTCGAGCGGGTCGACGGTGCCACGTTCACGCCACTCGGCGTGATGGCGGTGATACCCCCTTGGAACTTCCCGGTGGCGATCCCCACCGGTGGCGCCCTGGCCTCGTTGGCCGCCGGCAACGCTGTGGTGTTCAAGCCGGCCTCCGGGACGCCCCGATGCGCCGAGATCATCGCCGAGGCCTGTTGGGCGGCCGGCGTGCCCGCCGATGTGCTGCGGTTCGTCCGCACCCCCGACCACGACGTCGGCCGGCGGCTGGTCACCTCCGCCGACGGTGTGATCCTCACCGGCTCCCACGAGACCGCAGACCTGTTCCGATCCTGGAAGCCCGACATGGCCCTCTTCGCTGAGACCAGCGGGAAGAACGCACTGATCGTCACCCCGCAGGCCGACATGGACTTGGCGGCCGCAGACCTTGTGCGTTCGGCGTTCGGACACCAGGGCCAGAAGTGCTCGGCGGCCAGCCTCGGAATCCTG
The DNA here is from genome assembly GCA_015658775.1 of Acidimicrobiia bacterium. GTDB lineage: Bacteria > Actinomycetota > Acidimicrobiia > Acidimicrobiales > MedAcidi-G1 > UBA3125. The sequence continues at coordinate 9,269 of DQOF01000095.1, forward strand.
GTCGGCGAGGTCCACGACGACGAACGGTTCCTGCGGCAGGTCGTGGACGCGGCGGCGTCGTTGGTGACCGGGCCCTCCACGGACCCGGCGACGACCTTCGGACCCCTGGTAGGCCCAGCCACCGGCAAGTTGCTCGATGCCCTGACCACGCTCGGACCCGGTGAGCGTTGGCTGCTCGAACCCCGCCGCCTCGACGCCGAGGGCAGGGCGTGGACACCCGGGGTCAAGATCGGAGTCAGGGCCGGATCCCCGTTCCACCACACCGAGTGCTTCGGGCCGGTCCTCGGGCTCATGGCCGCCCGTGACCTGGACGAGGCGATCGCCATGCAGAACGCGGTCGACTACGGGCTGACCGGTGGGATCCACTCCCTGGACCCGTCCGAGGTCGACCGGTGGTTGGAGCGCGTCGAGGTGGGAAACGCCTACGTAAACCGCCCCATAACGGGCGCCATCGTGCAGCGGCAGCCGTTCGGCGGCTGGAAGCGGTCGGTGGTCGGACCCGGCGCCAAGGCCGGTGGCCCCGACTACCTGCTCCAACTCGGCACCTGGAGTCCGAACCGACCGCTCCACGGCGACGAGGACCTGGCGGCGGCCGCAGAGAGCGACGCCATCTGCTGGGAGCGCCGCTACGGGGTGGACCATGACCCCGCCGGGCTGTTCTGC
>DQOF01000124.1 GCA_015658775.1 Acidimicrobiia bacterium
AGGCCCCGCCGGGCTGGGTGGCCTGCGCCATCGGCACCGACAGGGTGTTCCGCATACCCGCCGTACGCCTGGCGGAAGCCAGGCACGCCTGCGGCGCCGAGACCTGGATGTACCGGTTCTCGTGGGACTCCCGGGCATTCGACGGCATGTTCGGAGCGTCCCATGCGCTGGAGATCCCGTTCACGTTCAACACCCTCGACCGACCGGGCGTCACCCTGTTCCTCGGCGACGGACCACGACCCGACGCACTGGCCCGGACCATGCACGATGCCTGGATCGCCTTCATCCGGGATGGCGACCCGACCACCGATGCAATCGGCCCGTGGCCGTCCTACGAACCTGACAGTCGCAGGGTGATGGACCTGGACGAGACCTGCGGCCTCCTGGCGGACCCGGAGTCCGACGAGCGCCTGGCCTGGGACGGTCGGCGGTGAACGACGACGAGCACCGGACCCCAGGCCTGTCGATCCGACCAGTAACGGAGGCCGACATTCAGGCTGTCGTCGACCTCTGGGACGAGGCGGGCATGACCACCTACGCCTCCGCCGACGAGATCGTCGAGGAGGTGACGACCAAGATGGCGAGGGACCCCGACCTGTTCCTCGTCGGAGAGGTCGACGGCGTTGTCGTGGCCACGGTCATGGGAACCTTCGACGGCCACAGGGGGCGGATCAAGCGCCTCGCCGTGGGGCGTGACCACCGACGAGTCGGCATGGGTGGGCAGCTGACGGCCGAACTGGAGCGGCTGTTCGAGGCCCGCGGCATCACCAGGATCAGGCTCGAGGTCTGGGCCGAAAACGTCGGTGGCCTGGCCTTCTGGGAGCACCGGGGCTACACGCTCGAGCCCGACATCAGGTACTTCGTCCGCAACCTGGGCGGCACCAGCGACCCCTGCTGAGGCCACCGGCCCGATCTGCTGCTCAGGCCAGGGTCGGAAAGTGACAGGCCACGAAGTGGTCGTCGCCCACTGCGCGCATCTGCGGCTCTTCGGAGGCGCAACGGTCGGCGGCCCTCGGGCACCTGGTCCGGAACCTGCAGCCAGACGGCGGGTTGATCGGCGACGGAATCTCGTCGCCGATGGCGGCGTCGGAGGGGTCGACGGTCGCCGCCGGCTCCGGAGCGGACGCCAGCAGCACCCGGGTGTAGGGATGGGCCGGCTCCAAGTAGAGGGTGTCGGCACCGCCGATCTCGCAGATCTTCCCCAGGTACATGACCACGACCCTGTCACTCACGTTTCGCACCACCGACAGGTCGTGGCTGATGAACACCAGGGTCAGGCCGTAGCGGGCCTTCATGTCCTCGAGGATGTTCAGGATCTGAGCCTGGACCGACACGTCGAGCGCCGAGACCGGCTCGTCGCAGATGAGGATCTCGGGCTCTATCGCCACGGCCCGGGCGATCGAGATCCTCTGGCACTGGCCACCCGAGAACTCGTGGGGCCTGCGGTCCGCGGCCACCTCGGGTTCGATGCCCACGGCGTTGAGCACCTCGTCCACCCGGGCCCGGGTGGACGAGCCGCCCTTGTCGTCCTGCCATATCACCAGGCCCTCGCCCACGATGTCGCGGACCCTGCGGCGGGGATTCAACGACGAGATCGGGTCCTGGAAGATCATCTGCATCCGCGGCCGCACCTGGCGCAGCGACGACCCGGACAGGGTGGTCATGTCGATCTCCAGGTCGGAGCCCGGGTCCAGGATCACCCGGCCGGACGTGGGCCGCGGCAACTGGACAAGAGCCCGTGCGGTTGTGGACTTTCCGCATCCGGACTCGCCGACGATCCCCAGCGTCTCACCGCGCCGCACGTCGAAGCTGACGTCCGAGACGGCGTGCACGACCTGGTGGCGACCGACGGGAAACTCCATCACAAGGTTCTCGACCCGGAGTAGGACGTCGGCATCGTCGCGGAGCTGCACCGTCCCGCTACCGGCCATCAGGAACCGTCTCCCGCTTCGACTCCGGCCGATCCGAAGGCGGCCATGTCAAGGCCTGCCGGGGTGACACCGGACGCCTCGTTCGCCGACCGGGCCATGGCACCGACATCGGTGCCCACCGGGCCATGGCAGGCACAGACGTGGCCGTGTCCCTGCTCGTCTAGAGTCGGCCGCTCGGTGAGGCAGACATCGGTGCATGAGCGGCATCGGGGCGCGAACGGGCAGCCGGTGGAGACCTCGATCACGTCCGGGGGGCGACCGGGGATCGGCACCAGACGCGAGTGGCTCGGCATGTCGATCCGGGGAATCGTCTCGAGCAGGGCCTCGGTGTACGGATGCCGCATCTCCGAGAAGAGGGTGTCCGTGTCAGCCTGCTCCATGGTGCGCCCGGCGTACATGACCATGATGTCGTCGGCCCTGCCCCTGACAACGCCGAGGTCGTGGGTGATGAGGATCATGGCCATGCCCCGCTCCTCCCGGAGGCCGTCGAGCAGGTCCAAGATGTGCTTCTGGACGGTCACGTCGAGGGCGGTGGTCGGCTCGTCGGCGATCAGCAACCGAGGACTGCAGGCAAGGGCCATGGCGATGACGACGCGCTGGCGCAGCCCTCCGGACAACTCGTGTGGGTACTGGGTGAGCCTCTTGCGGGGCTCGGGGATGCCGACCTGTTCGAGCAGGTCCCCGGCCTCGTCCCGTGCCTCCTTGCGTGAACGCTTCAGGTGGACGCGCAGCGACTCGGCTATCTGCTCGCCCACCTTCTTGACCGGATTCAGCGACGTCATGGGGTCCTGGAAGACCATCGTCATCTCGACGCCCCAGAAGTGGCGTGCCCCCGATGATGCCAGGGCCCTCACATCGCGCCCGTCGAACGTGACCGAGCCCTCCACCCGTGCGTAGGACGGCAACAGGTTCATGATCGTCTTGGCGGTCACCGACTTGCCGGAGCCCGACTCGCCCACGATCCCGAGCGTCCGGCCCGCAGCCAGGTCGAACGACACGCCGTCGACCGCGCGGACGAGGCCCCGCTCGGTGGCGAATCCCACCCGCAGGTCGGACACGGACAGCAGCGGCGACCCGTCCGTCACGGCCATCTCAGAACGCCAGCTCTCGGACGTCGAGGTACTGGCGGAGGCGGTCGCCCGCATAGTTGAGGGCCAGGACCGTGAGGAACATGGCGCCAATGGGGAACATGACCACCCACGGACCGTCACGCAGTGTGCGGGGTGCCGATCCGAGCAGGATCATCTTCCCCCAGGAGAACCCGTCGGAGACCGACAGCCCCAGGTATGCCAACGCGCCCTCCGCCACGATGGTGACGGCCATGCCGAGCAGGGCCAGGGCACTCATCGGAATCAGCACGTTCGGGAGCAGCTCGCGCAGCATTATCCGGGTGTGTGTCGCGCCCAGCACGCGTGACGCCTGTACGAACTCCCTCTCTGCGAACACGAGGGTCGCCGCCCGGGCCAGCCGACCGACCGGGGCGATCGACAATACCCCCAGTGTCATGCACACCACCTTGAGGCTGCTGCCCAGCGCCGCGATGATCAGGAGGGCGAATACGAGGCCGGGGAAAGAGAGCAGGGCGAAGAACGCGAACGAGATGACACGGTCGGCGGTACCCCTGAAGTAGCCCGCGATCAGGCCGAGCGTCCCACCTATGGCCAACCCGGCGGCGATGGCGACGAAGCCCACGGTGAGAGAGACCCGTGCGCCCCAGATGGTGCGGGAGAACATGTCACGGCCGTTGGTGTCGGTCCCGAACCACGTCGCCCATCCAGGTCTGTCCATCCGCCCGCCGTAGCCGGTCTCGTTCGGATCGGCGATCGGAAGCCACGGCGCCAGGGCAGCGACCGTGACGATCACCACCAGCCACCCGACCGATACCCAGAACCCGGCACCCAGCCGACGACCCAGGGTGGTGTCGAGTGCGGCCATGGGGTAGCCCTCGACCACCGGGACATGCAACGGGTCATTCCCACCTGCGCTCTCGCCCAGGTCCAGTCGGTCAGCCATCGCGTCGCACCCGCGGGTCGATGAACGAGTAGACGACGTCGACCGTGAAGTTGATCACCACGAAGCCGGTGGCGATAACCACGACCGAGCCCAGCACTATCGGGAAGTCGTCGCGGATCACGGCCTCGACGACGGCCCGCCCCAGGCCGGGAATGGAGAAGATATTCTCCACGACCAGGGAACCGCCTATGAGACCCGCTGTGCTGAGGCCGAACACGGTGACCAGTGAGAAGAGCGACGGGCGAAGGACATGTCGGAACATGATCCAGCGGTCGCTCATGCCCTTGGCCCGGGCCATCTGGACGAAGTCCTCCTGAAGTGTCGTGATGAGGTCGGTGCGGAGCAGTCGCTGGTAGGTGGCAGCGAGTGGAAGGCCGAGGGTGAGTCCCGGGAGCACCATCGACTTCAGGCGCGCGAACAGGTCGGTGTCCTCGAACCGGCTGGGGAACACCTGCCACCGCACGACGAAGAAGTAGAAGAGGATGATGCCCATCGCGAAGTTCGGTATCGCAAGCATGCCGAACGACGTGACCGTGGAGGCCCGGTCGAACCGGCGGTTCGCCCTGTAGGCCGCCGCCACGGCCCAGGGGATCGAGATCACGACCCCCATCACCTCGGCCACGACCATCAGCAGGACCGTCTTGGGGAGCTTCTCGGCGATCACCTGCCTCACGGGCATCTCGTTCTTGAAGGACGTGCCGAAGTCGCCGCGTACGATGTCGCCCAACCAGTAGGTGTACCGGACCGGCAGGGCGCGATCCAGCCGGTGCTCCTTCCTAGCCGCCTCGACGATCTCGCAGTCGCCGCGACCACCGGCCGTCTGGCCGGAGATGTCCTCGATCTCGCCGGCCAGGACGGCGTCGCAGTCGACCGAGGCGATGAACCCCACCACGTTGAACAGCGGGTCGCCCAGGATGTTCAGCGCCCCGAAGGCCAAGGCGGTGACCGCCAGCAGGACGGCGACCAGCGCAGCTAACCGGTGCGCGAGGAACCTCACTATGTGTTGGTTCCCCGCGCCCGGCGTTCGGCTGCGTGTCCTACCTGTCTGCTACTCCTCCATCCAGAGGTGGCCTACCCCGTTGGATCCGTTGACTGTGCACATCAGGGCGACGCCGTCGGGTGACTCCGGTCCACAGACGTTCTTGACCCTCGCCGCGAAGGCGTTGGACCAGAGGGTGTGGTTGAAGATGATGTAGGTGTAGTCCTGATTGACCATCTGCACCACCTCCTTCCAGATCTCGGCCCGCTCGGCGTTGTCGGTGCTGGCCCGCTGCGCGAACAGCAGGTCGTCACGTGCCGGGTCGCAGTACCTGGGCCAGTTCAACGAGAGGACGCTGATGGCCTCGCAGA
>DQOF01000140.1 GCA_015658775.1 Acidimicrobiia bacterium
CAGGGGCAGTAGGCATCCGGTGATTCCTCCGCCACCGAGCACTGTCACGCGCGAACCGGCCAGGATGCGGCCCACGGGGCCTGTCCACGTGGCCGACCGGGCGTACTGGTGGATGTTCTTGCAACAGGCCAGCAGTAGGGCCATGACGGTCTCGGCCACCGCCGGTGCATAGATGCCCTTGCCGCAGGTCCAGGTGAGGCGGCTGTCCAGGTGGTGGGCGAACGGCTCGATGCCCGCATAGGGGAGCTGGACCCAGGTCAGGCGGTCGGCTCCGGCGACCACCTCGGGGAACAGGTCCGGCCGAGCCGGATCGGCCCATATGAGGCCCTCTGCGGCGGTCGGTTCCACCAGGTCGGCACCGGCCCGTACCACGGCGCCGCGCAGGGCCTCGTACATCTCGGGACGCGTGTCGGGGCCGACGGCGATGGGCCTGCTCATCGTGGAGAACCTACTTCTGACTGGGCCCGAATCCGGGGGAACGGGGTTCCCGGGTGGGTTCGCGGGCAGGTGGGCCGGGTCAGGACTGCAGGTGGAGCACCTCGGTGGCCACGTCCTCGATGGTGGCGTGCCAGTCGTCGGGTTCGTCCAGAGGGAATATCACGAACTTGGAGGCTCCGGCCGAGACGAGTTCGTCGAGCCGCACGCGGAGTCCGCCCACGCCTGTGGCAACCACCTCCGTCAGGTCGACCTGGGGCCGTCGGGACCGGAGCCTCTGGGCGAAGCGCTCGGGGATCGTCCGGTGGACGAACGGCACGAGCGCCCCGAAGTGTCCCGGTTCGATGTGACGGCCGTGGTCGTCGGCCACCTCCGTGATGGTCGCGATGCCCGAGGCGACGCCGGCCGGGTCGATGAAGGAGGGCAGCCATCCATCCCCCAGTCGCCCGCATCTGCGGAGTTCGGACGCCGCCGAGCCGCCCAGCCATACCTCGAGGGGCTGTTGGAGCGGCTTGGGGAGGACGCTGACACCGTCCAGGTGGAACCGTGGGCCGTGGTGGTCGACCACGTCCTCCGTCCAGAGGCGGCGGATCAGGGGGAGTGCCTCGTCGAACCATCCGGCCCGGTCGGCCCGCGCCACGCCGAACGCCTGCTGTTCGGCCGCGTCCGCGATGCCGAGCCCGAAGGCCGGAAGCAGGCGGCCACCCGACAGCCGGTCGAGGCTGGCCATTGCCTTGGCGCAGAGGACGGGGTTGCGACCCGGCAGTACCAACACGGCCGGACCCAGCTTGAGGCGCTCGGTGCAGCCGGCGGCATAGGCCATGGCGACCATCGGGTCGAGCGTCTGGCCGGTTGCCCGTTCGCTCACCCAGAGGGAGTCGTAGCCGAGCCGTTCCAGGTCGGCCACCACCGACCCCAGCAGGCCATGCCCACCCGGCCCGACGTCGTAGGTCCCGGTCTGACGGGTGGAGCCGCCGAATCCGAAGCCTATGCGAACCCTGTGCCCCCGCACCGGTGGATCTGCGGTCACGAAATGGCAGCCGTCCCGGCGTAGGGGGCCGGATCGCCCATTGCGGGAATCTCGGGCCGCGACCACGAGGTGAGCGCGGCAAGGTCTGTCGCCACCGCCCGCCAGGCCTCCGGGTCCCATCCCTCGGCGCTGCCGATCACGGAACCGTTCTGGCGAATGGCGACGAAGGCCGGCAGGGAGGTCAGCCCCAACGACCGGACGAACGCCCGGTCGGGGTCGGCCAGGGCCAGGATATCGTCGGCCAGCGGTCCGAGGAACTGGCGGGCGCCGTCGGGGTCGGTGCCGGTCACGAGGTAGGCGACGCGTACGTCCGCACCCCGAAAGACCGTCAGGATCCGTCTGGCGGTGTCGAGCAGCCAGGAACTCTCGTGGGTGTACGGATCCAGGACGACCGCGGCGAGCGGGAAGGTCGTGAGCCACTGGGAGACCGGTCGTGCGTCACCCTGGAGTGGGTGCAGGTCTATGTCCAGGTCCGGAGCGTTGGCCACGGAGCGTGACGCTAGCGCTGGCGGTGGGGAACCGCTGCCCCCACCCGGGGTTCTCAGCCTGTGGTCAGGGCGGAGACGAGGGCGTCCACGGCAGTGTCTGCCAGGGCCGTCATCTCCTCGTCGGTGCGGTCCTGGATCGGGTGTGCCACGAACACCCTGGAGACAGGCAGGCCGAGCGCCAGGGCCTGTATCTGAGCGGCGTCGACGAAGGGCTCGGAGGCGACCAGCACTCCCGGAATCCCACGTCTCTCCAGATCGTCGATGTCGTGCACACTGCACGTCGTACACGAACCTCAATCGGCTAGGGCCTCGATGACGGCGTTGCACCTGGTGGCGATCTCGTACCGCAGGTCGGCCGGAGCGGGCTTGGTGAAGGTGGGCTTGGTGTAGCGCTCGACCCTGGCTCCGAGGGTGGTCAGGTGCTCCTGGAGTCGGTCCAGGAACACGTTGCCGCGGGGCTTGCTGATGTCGAGCAGGCCCACCGTGAGCCCGGAGAGGGATGCGGGGCGGTCGGTCAACGCACGTTCGCCGGGACTCCGCTCTGCAGTCGGGTCGAGCACGGTCAGGTCTGTCGGCATCATCGGATGATCTCCTTCGTAACGGGGTCGCTTCCCATCGGGCCGTTCACCCACCCACCGATGATGGCCGAGAAGAGGCCGGCGGTGCCGCCGGCGTGGACCACGAGCAGGCCCCCCGGGCGGAACTTCGAGAGGGTCAGGCCGGCCAGGCCGGTGGGCAGGCCGTCGTCGATGTCGCCCGCACCGGCCACGATCGTGTCCGTGTCGACCATGAGGTGTGCGGAGAGTTCCTGGATGAACCGGGCCCGGTCCCAGCCGGCGTCGCGGTACCGGGCCATGTGCTCGGGTGACAGGACGAGCATCGCGTCCATGCCCATCACCATGCGTGAGGACACGACGCCGAGCAGGCCGTCGGCCAGCATCCGTGTGAGGGAGTCGGCTGAACGGCTCTGCTGGTCGACTATGAGCCTCGGGCCCTCACCGCAGAAGGCGGTGACGGTGCTCTGGGCACGATCGAAGCCACGGTCCTCGGCAAGGGTCGTCCAGGGCGAGCCCTCCTCGTCCTCGGCGAAGCAGAATCCCTGTTTGCCCATATGGCCGAGCGTCGCCCTGTCGACTCCACCGGGCGCACCGCCTCCGACGTTTCTGACGACCAGCTGGACGGCGCGACCGATGGTGCTGTTGGCCCGGTTGCCGTGGCCGAGGGCGTTGACGCCGTGGTTCATGCCTATCTCACCGACGATCGGGCCGTTCACCACGAAGATCGGTCCGACCGACATGGTGGTGGCCAGCACTCCGTGCATGTTGAACTCGTCCGTGCAGATCGCCTCCAGCGCCGCCAGGACGACGGGCAGGTACTCGGGACGGCAACCGGCCATCACGGCGTTCACCGCCACCTTCTCGACCGTGCACTCGACCAGGTCGGGCGGGACCAGGGCGACCACAGAGGACGGATCGCGCGATGTGCCGCCGAGCATGCGCTCCACCCGCACTTCAGTCGGTGCGACGACAGGCAGTCCATCGGTCCAGTCGCGGTCGAACATCGCCTCCGCGTCGTCCTCGAGGGCGGCGATGCCGATGCGGCGGGATGCCAGGCCGCTGACGCCGTAGCGTGCCCGGAGTTCGTCGACCCGCCCGGGGTCGACAGTCAGGGAGCCTCAGCCGGGTTTGAAGTCGGGGAGTCCCGGGCCGAGGCCATTCCTGCCGGTCAGGTCCTCCCATGCTCCGCGCAACCAGCCGGTGGTCCTGTCCACCTCCCTGCCGTCCTCGAAGCGGAGCAGCGTGGGCACGGCGTCGAGGTCGAGGTTCCAGCTGACCGACAGGTCGGTGTCGTCGACCACCCAGGGGGCGTCGAGGGGGAAGTCGGGGTCGTCCTGGGTGAAGACGGTGAGGCCACCGTCCTCGGCCAGTTGTTCGAGCACCGGGACCACGAGTTGGCATGCCGGGCACTCCCGCTTGACTACGGCGATGAGGCCGTCGGTGATGGCGGGAGCGGTCATGGTGGGAGTATTCCACAGGCTCCGATTCCCGGAAGCGTCCGGAAGGGGCCTGAAGGGGCCGCAAGTGTCCGGGACGCCTCCATGAGAACTTCGTCACATCCACGCGATCACCGCGGCATCCGCTTCTACCCTTCCGGTCGATGCCCGTTTCGCCCGATTCGCTCGATGTCGCCTTCTACGGGGTACGTGGTTCCACTCCGTGCCCCTGCGCCCAGAACCGTCGCTACGGAGGCAACACGTCGTGCGTGGTGTTGCAGTCCGCCGGTGTCGATCCGATCCTCCTGGACCTGGGTACCGGCCTCCGGTTCTTTGGCATAGACGCCCCGGCCGATGGGCAGCCGTTCAGTGGAACGGCGCTCGTGAGCCACCTCCACTGGGACCACGTGCAGGGGCTCCCGTTCTTCAGTCCCATCAACAGGGAGGGTGCCCGCCTCGATGTCTACGGGCCACCCGACAACGGCGTGTCGCTCGGGTCCTCCTTCGCCTCCTTCATGAACCCGCCCTACTTCCCCATCAGTGTCGGCGACCTGGCCGGCGATGTCTCCTTCCACGACGTGGACGACGGCACCATGTCGATCGGCCCAGCCACCGTGACCACGCGCCGTGTGCCCCATGTGGGTGCGACCAACGGCTACCGCATCGACTGGGGTCCTGTCAGCGTCGCCTACATCAGCGACCACCAGGAGCCGACCGACGATCCCCACCGGGTCGACGAGGCTGTGCTGGAGTTGGCGGAAGGGGTGGACCTGTTGATCCACGACGCCCAGTTCACGGCCGACGAGTTCGCCCAGCGGTCGGACTGGGGACACTGCTCGGTCGACTACGCTCTCGAGGTCGCGCACCAGGCGGGGGTCGGCGAGCTGGCACTGTTCCACCACGATCCCTCGCATTGTGATGACACGGTCGACCAGTTGCTCGCGTGGGCCCGACAGTCGGCCGAGCACCTCGACATCGGCAGCGTGAGCGCTCCGGCCGAGGGGCAGACGATCTCGCTGTCGCTTGCCTGACGAGGGCCTGACTCGGTATTGACGCCGGCCTGCCCCCGGACAGGCGACCGACGGCTCGGGGACGGTCGGAGGGGTCTCCCGGACTACCCTCCGTCCGACGGTTCCATCCGCCGACGGTGGGACCCGGGGCCGGCAAGTGGGAGACCGGCAAGTGGGAGACCGGCAAGTGGGAGACCAGCCAGTGGGAGACCAGCCAGTGGGAGACCGCCAGGGGATCGACGGTGGCCTGTACAGGAAGGTGCTGGGGCGTTATCCGACCGGCGTGACGCTGGTGACCGCCGTCGACGACGGTGAACCGGTGGCGATGGTCATCGGCTCCTTCGTGTCGGTTTCCATGGACCCGCCCCTGGTCGGCTTCCTTCCGGGCAAGACGTCACTTACGTGGCCGAGGATCGAGGCTGGCGGCTCGTTCTGCGTCAACGTCCTCTCAGACCGGCAGGGGGAGCTTGCAGACGCATTCTTCGCCAGGGACGGCGACCCGTGGGAGGGAACAGGCTGGGTGCCTGCCGCGTCGGGTTCGCCGGTCATCCCGGCATGCCTGGCGAGCATCGACTGTTCCATACGCGAGGTGGTCGACGCCGGTGACCACTGGTTCGTGGTCGGAGAGGTCACCGACCTGAGCCACGTGGACGAGGGATCCCCCCTGGTGTTCCTGGGTGGCGAGTACGGCTTGTTCGGGCGTTCCGGCTGATGGCCATCTATGCCCTTGGCGACGTCGAGCCCCAGGTCCATCCCACGGCGTACGTCCATCCCCTGGCGGTGTTGATCGGCGCCGTCGTGCTGGGGGCCGAGTCGAGCGTCTGGCCCAACGCCGTCCTGCGAGCCGATGACAACCGCATAGTCATCGGAGCACGCACCTCGGTCCAGGACAACGCCGTCCTGCACTGCACGTCCGATCTGGAGACCGTCGTCGGCGACGATGTCGTCCTCGGCCACCTCTGCCACCTGGAGGGGTGCACGATCGAGGACCAGGCCCTCGTCGGTGTGGGGGCGGTGGTGCTCCATGAGGCGGTCGTGGGTCGGGGGGCGATCGTCGGAGCCAACGCCGTCGTCCGCACCCGTCAGGTGGTGCCGCCGCTGGCGATGGCCCTGGGAGTGCCTGCAGCGGTCAGGGAAGGTGTGGTGGCCGAGGGAGCCAACCTCGTGAACGCCGAGATCTACGTGCAGCGGGCCCGCCAATTCCGCGAACACCTCCGCCAGATCGGCTGAGGCGGATGCACGGTTGATGGACAACCACCGCTTCCGTTCAGGTGACCTGACCCTGGCAGCCCACATCGAGCGTCCTGTCGGGGCCGGTCGGGACCTGCCGGCGGTGCTGATCTGCCACGGCTTCCCGAGCGGTCCGGGAGGAGGGGCCAACTCTCCGGCCACCTTCCCTGAACTGGCGTACCGGATCTCGACCGAGATGGGCTGGGTGGCGATGGCCCCCTACCTGAGGGGCATGCCCAACTCGGAGGGCGACTTCAGCCTGGACGGCTGGCGTGACGACGTGTTGGCAGCCGCCGGCCACCTCCTGGAGCAGGAGGAGGTGGGCGGTCTCTGGGCGGTCGGTTTCGGCACTGGTGCGGCGTTGGCGATCTGCGCTGCTGCCGTGGAGCCGCGGATCAGCGGTGTGGGAGCGCTGGCGACGCCTGCCGACTGGTCGGACTGGGCCGCGAACCCGCGGCGACTGCTCCTACATGCCCGTGACGCCGGCCTCATGTCGGATCCCGACTTTCCGGACGACTTCGGCAGATGGTCCGGGGCCCTGCGTGCCATGTCGGCCGAGGAATCCGTACCGGACCTGGCGCCCCGATCCCTCCTCCTGGTGCACGGGAGTGACGACGACACCGTCCCGCCCGTCGATTCGCGGGCTCTGGCGTCAGCACACGGTTCCGCCGACCTGCGTCTGATCAGCGGGGCAGGCCACCACCTGCGCCACGACCCCAGGGCGGTAGCGGTCCTGCTGGGTTGGTTGGAGCGCCAGCGGCGTCTGGCTAGTTTGGCCGGTCCGTAGGGCCGGTTTCCTGCCTGCTCACCTGCCTGCTCACCTGCCTGTTCACCTGTCTGCTCGCCTGTCTGCCGCATTCCTAGGCTTTCGGCGTCCGGATTGTTACTATCCACGTAGGAGAAATGTCCTGCGTGTGGTTCCCTCCCGGATCCGGACCGCAGGATCAGCCACCAGATCCGGACACTAGGAGACCCACAGACATGGCACCCACCGATCTCGGCATCGACCTGAGTCGCTACAAGTTGGGTTGGAGCGACGCCGAGGACTACGTCTACAAGCCCACGAAGGGCCTCAGCGCGGACATGATCCGCGAGATCTCGTGGATGAAGGGCGAGCCCGACTGGATGCGCGACTTCCGCCTCAAGTCCTATGTCAGGTTCGGCGACCGTCCGATGCCGTGGTGGGGTGGCGACCTGTCGGGTATCGACTTCGACAACATCTACTACTACATCAAGCCCACGGAGGGTCTCGCCGACGACTGGGACGACGTACCCCAGGCGATCAAGGACACCTACGAGAAGTTGGGCATTCCCGAGGCTGAGCGCAAGTACCTGGCCGGTGTCACGGCCCAGTACGAGTCCGAGGTCGTGTACCACCGCAACCGTGAGGACCTCGAGGAGCAGGGCGTCATCTTCTGCGACATGGACACGGCGTTGCGAGAGCATCCCGAGATGGTCCGCGCCTACTTCGGCAGGATCATCCCGCCCAACGACAACAAGTTCTCGGCACTCAACTCGTCGGTGTGGAGTGGCGGGTCCTTCATCTACGTGCCGCCGGGCGTGAAGGTGGAGATGCCCCTACAGGCCTATTTCCGCATCAACGCCGAGAACATGGGACAGTTCGAGCGCACGCTCATCATCGCCGACGAGGGTTCCGAGGTGCACTACATCGAGGGCTGTTCGGCGCCCGTGTACAGCACCGACTCGTTGCATTCGGCGGTCGTCGAGATCGTCGTCAAGGCCTCGGCACGGGTGACCTACACGACCATCCAGAACTGGTCCAACAACGTCTACAACCTGGTCACCAAGAGGGCGGTGGTGGAGGCCGAGGGCCACATGGAGTGGATCGACGGCAACATCGGGTCGCGCCTCACCATGAAGTACCCGGCGGTCGTCCTGGTTGGTCCGAAGGCCTCGGGCGAGGTGCTGTCGGTGGCCTACGCAGGTGCAGGCCAGCACCAGGACGCAGGGGCCAAGATGACCCACGTCGCCCCCGAGACCACGTCCAAGATCGTGTCCAAGTCGATATCCAAGGACGGCGGCCGCACAAGTTACCGGGGGCTTGTCCGGATCGAGGAGGACGCCTACGGGTGCAAGAGCCACGTCCAGTGCGACGCGCTCATCCTCGATGACGACAGCGTGTCCGACACCTACCCGTACATGGAGGTCGGATCGGCCGATGCCGTGATCGCCCACGAGGCGACGGTGTCCAAGGTGGCCGACGACCAGTTGTTCTATCTGATGAGCAGGGGGCTGACGGCCGAGCAGGCCATGTCGATGGTGGTCAACGGGTTCATCGAGCCGATCACCCGGACACTGCCGATGGAGTACGCCGTCGAGTGGAGTCGCCTGATCGAGTTGCAGATGGAGGGGTCCGTCGGCTGAGCCGGTCGGATTCCCGGCATGGCCCACGGCCGACCCGCCATCGGCTAGGAACTCCCGTCATGCCGATGCGCGAGGACTGCAAGAACTTTGAGAGCCGCAGCTACCCGAACGGCGACACCGTGCGCAAGTGCAACCTGGACCTCGCACCGGAGGCTCCGTGGCGCTGCCCCGAGGACTGCACCGCGTTCCAGAAGCGGCGAGTGGACGTGAACTGGAGCCACGGTTCCCTCATCACCCCGGCGACGCCCGACGAGCCGCCCGGCCTGGGTGACGACGACAGCATCGCGGCCCTGCTGAATGCGGCCGAGGACATAATCAACGAGGCCGTGCCGGGGGTCCTGGCCGACCTGGAATCCGAACGTGGATCTGGCGGCAGGCTCAGGAAACTCCTGAGACGGGGTAGGCGCGGCCAGGCTGGCAGGCGGGGCAGGCGAGGTCGCAGGTAGCGCAGCTGCCGTGCAGCCCCGGCATTACGGAGCCTCAGCGACCCGGCGAGAGCCTCACCTCGACCAGAGCCGACAGCGGAACGTGAACCATCGACCCGTCGTCGGACCGCAGCATCACGAGGTCCTCTCCGAGGCGTTCGAGGGTTCCGGTCTGGGCGACCGTGGATCCGGTCACCACGATGGTCACGTGCGGCTGGTCGCTGAGGATCTGGTCCAGCACACCGTGCATGTCCGTGTCGCGTCGGGGGGCGGGGCGGTCGCCGACCAGGTCGGTGTCGGTGCCGAGGTGGAGGGAGGCGATTGAGTCGAGCGAGAGCAGGCTCAACCCGCCGTCCTCCAGACGCAGCCCGATGAAGTCTGCGCCGACCACCTCGACGCAGCCGTTGCGGTGGTCTCCGCTGGACAGCGAGACCCCGATGGGGTCTCGCCTCTCGGCCAGGTCTGTCAGCAGTCCCTGGAGGTGGCCGGCCTCCTCGGAGCGTCGGCGCATCCATGTCTCGTGTCCGAGGCGAGGGACGGCCTCCTCGGAGCCTGGTGGGCAGGTGGCTGGCAGGGGGGCGAACGGCGAGGTCATGGTGGTGGGTGGTGTCGTGGTGGTGGGTGGTGCGGCAGGAGGATCGGGCACGTCGGTACTTCCACAGGAAGCAGCCAGGAGCGCGAGCACCAAGAAGGTCAGGGTTGTTTTTCGCATTCCGCCGTTCCCGATCAGGGTTGAAGAGGGGAGTGTCACGCCGGTCCCACCCAGACCATGTATTGCAGGCGCGCAGAAAATGGAGGGGTAGCCTTTCTGCACACATGCAGGAGACCACAGTCAACCTCAGCGTTCCGGGCAACGACCTGATGTCGGGTCTCGTCGGAGAGAACGACCACCTTCTCCGTCAGATCGAGGGAGCATTTCCCGGCGCCTCGATACACGTTCGCGGCAACCGGATCACCATCGAGGGCGAACAGGCCGACACGGTCCGACGGGTGTTCGACGAGTTGGTTCTCCTGATGGAGCGCGGCCTTCCGATCGATATCCGCACCTTGGACCGGGCCATCGACATGGTTCGTGCCTACGAGCGGCCCTCCGAGGTGCTGACGACCGAGATCCTGCGAACGGCGCGTGGCAAGCCGGTCCGGCCCCGCTCGACGGGCCAGAAGCGGTACGTCGATGCGGTGACCGACAACATCATCACCTTCGCCATCGGCCCTGCGGGAACCGGCAAGAGCTGGCTGGCGGTGGCCTTGGCGGTGCGGGCGCTGAAGGCGGGTGAGGTCGAACGCATCGTGCTGACCCGCCCACTGGTCGAGGCGGGCGAACGGGTCGGGTTCCTGCCCGGGGACCTCATGGCCAAGGTGGATCCCTACCTGCGACCGCTCTACGACGCCCTCTTCGACATGTTGGACGTGGAGACCGGTCAGAAGCTGTTGGACCGTGGCCAGGTGGAGGTCGCACCGCTGGCGTTCATGCGCGGCCGGACCCTCAACAACAGCTTCGTGATCCTGGACGAGGCCCAGAACACGACGCCGGAGCAGATGAAGATGTTCCTGACCCGACTGGGCTTCGGCTCGCGGGTGGTGGTGACGGGAGACGTCAGCCAGATCGACGTGCCCGGGGGGCGGAGCGGCCTCGTGGACCTGGAGGAGACCCTGTCCGGCATCAGCGGCCTCGAGTTCGTGCGCCTCAGTGCCCGCGACGTGGTACGCCACCGGATCGTTCAGGACATCGTCGAGGCCTACGACGGGGCCGGTGGCTGACGCAGTGAACGACGAGCCCCCTGAACCCCGTCCGCGTGTCATCGTGGGCACGCGGGAAGCAGGTGTCGTGGGGGAGGGAGTCCTCGAGAACGGCGGTGCTGACCGGTGGGTGGCGTTGGCCGAGCACGTGCTCGACGACGCGGGGCTGGGCAGGGCGCCCATCGAGCTCACAGTCCACTTCGTCGACGAGCCGGAGATGGCCGAGTTGAACCGGGACCACCTGGGAGGTGACGGCCCCACAGATGTCCTGGCCTTCCCGGTCGATGATCCCGGCGAGGTGCCCGAGGGCCTGCCCGTGCTGCTTGGCGACGTGGTGATCTGTCCGGCTGTGGCCACCAGACAGGCGATAGGTGGGGGTCTCGAGGCTGAGTTGTCCCTCCTGCTCGTGCACGGAATCCTGCACCTGCTCGGCTACGACCATGCCGAACCGGACGAGCGGTCGGCCATGCAGGAGACAGAGCGTCGGGTGCTCGATGGGTTCAGCAGGTCATGACGGCACCAGAGGTGTTCGGGCTCCTCGCGGTCCTGCTCATGACGGGTGTCTCCGCCGTGTTGGCTGCGACGGAGACGAGCTTCACCCACATCGGCCAGGCTCGGGCCGAAGTGCTCGGCGACCGGTCCGACGGTCGGGCGGCGGAGTTGCTGGGCTTCCTCGAGCACAGGTCCCGTCATCTGCGTCCGGTGCTGTTGGCGCTGCTCGCATGCCGGTTGGGCGCGGCGGGCATCACCGCCGTCCTGGTGCAGGCCCGGTTCGGTGGCGCCTGGGTCCTTCCGGCACTGGCGGTCCTGGTAGCCGTGGTCTTCGTGGTGGCGGAGGCCATGCCCAAGACGTGGGCCCTGCGCAGGACCGACGAGGTCTCCCTGTGGACGGTGCGGGTGCTGCGCCTGCTCGCCGACTTCCCTCCCATCAGGTGGGCCACCTACCTGCTGACGGCCCTATCCGAGCGCCTGCTGCCGAGGTCGGTGCGCGAGGATGCGCCGCTGGTGTCCGAGGAGGAACTACTGGCAGTGGCCGACCGTGCCCTGGCCGCACAGTCGATCGACGAGGAGGAACACGACCTGATCGAGTCAGTCATCGCCTTCGGCGACACGCTCGTTCGCGAGGTCATGGTGCCGCGGCCCGACATGGTGAGCATCGACTCCCGGTGCAGCGTCCAGGTGGCCCTGGAGCAGGCGGTTTCACACGGGTACAGCAGGGTTCCCGTCTGCGACGCCGGAATCGACGACATCGTCGGCGTGGTCCACGTGAAGGACCTGGTGACGGCCCAACTGGACGGTCGCGGCGACTGTGTGGCCAGTGACCTGGCACGAAATGCCACCTTCGTGCCCGAGACCAAGCCGGCCGACGACCTGATGCGCCAGATGCAGTCGGAGCGGTTCCACATGGCCATGGTGGTCGACGAGTACGGCGGCACGGCCGGCCTGGTCACCATGGAGGACCTCCTTGAGGAGGTCTTCGGCGAGATCGTCGACGAGTTCGACAGGGAGGAACCCCTG
>DQOF01000180.1 GCA_015658775.1 Acidimicrobiia bacterium
GGCCGAGAGCTCGTCGATGGCCGTCATAACGCGGCTTTCAGGATCAGGATCCGCGAGTGCAGTGAGTCCTTGTCGGCGTAGCACCCCTGGACGGCGACCCGGTCGGCGTCGTGGGTTGCGTCGGCGATCGTGACCTCGGGCACGGAGTTGATGTCGAAGGTCCGCTGTCCCCCTCCGCTGTGGAGACCCGAGGCGATGTTGTCCCTCAGCCACGTGCCCAAGAACCTCTCGGTGGTTCCATCGCTGAACCGGACGCCGAGCCAACTCTGGTCGTGTTCCACGGCGACGATACCCATGTCGACCTCTATTGGTCTACACCACTCTGACAAATGGTATACACCATCAAACCACCAGGCAACCCTTCCCCGGGGCCTTCCCCGGAACCGCCGCCTACCTAGGGTGTGGGCATGTCCGGGACCGAGTACCGCAGCCGAACCCGAGACCTCGACAACCGGAATCGGGAGGTCCTGTTCGCCCGCGCTGAGGAACAGACCTTCGACGTCATAGTCATTGGCGGCGGCATCAGCGGCGCCGGAATCGCCCGCTCCGCAACCGCACGGGGCCTGTCGGTGGCCCTCGTCGAGGCACGCGACCTGGCCTCGGGAACCAGCAGCCGAAGTTCCAAGATGATCCACGGCGGTGTCCGCTACCTGGCCCAGGGCGACCTGGGCCTCGTCCGGGACGCAGCACGGGAACGCCAGGTCCTGCGACGCATCGCCCCGCACCTGACCCGCCGCATCGGGTTCCTGCTGCCGACCCGGTCCGCCGGTGGCATGGCCAGGTTCCGGGCGGCTATGTGGACCTTCGAGAAGCTCGGCGCCGTCCCCGAGGAGGACCGCCACGAGGTGTGGAGCGTCGACGACCTCGCCGAACGAGAGCCCGTTGCTGCCGTCGACGGCAGCAACGGCGCTGTGCGCTACATCGAGTTCGTCACCGACGACTCCCGGCTCACGCTCGCCAACGCCCGCACGGCAGCCGACGGCGGGGCGCTGATCCTCACCTATGCGCCCGCTAGGGGGCTCGTGACCGAGGCCGGATCGGTGGTCGGCGTGGAGTGCGAGAGCGGCGTCGAGGGAGAGTGCCTCGGCGCGTCCATCCGGGGCCGGGTGGTGGTCAACGCCTCAGGGCCCTGGGTCGACGCCGTGCGGAAGTTGGAGGATCCGGCCGCGCCACCACGACTCAGCATCACCAAGGGCATCCACCTGGTGGTGCCCCATGCCCGGCTGCCGCTCAACGACACGGTGCTCATGACGACCGTCGACAAGCGCAGCGTGTTCGCCGTGCCGCGGGGTCCGGTCACCTACCTGGGAACCACCGACACCTTCTACGCCGAGGCCGACTACTGGCCCGGCATCAGTTCCGCCGATGTCGAGTACCTGCTCGCAGCGACCGCCCGCAGTTTCGTGATCGAGCCGCTGACCGCCGCCGACGTGATCGGCGGCTGGGCCGGGATCCGCCCGCTCATCTCCGAGCCGGGCAGGAAGCCATCCGAGATCTCACGTCGCGACGAGGTCTGGACGGGACCCGGCGGCGTGCTGACCGTGGCCGGCGGGAAGTTGACCGCCTACCGGTCCATGGCCGAACGGGTCGTCGACCTCGTGGTCGAGCGGATCGGAGCCACGACAGTGCCGGGCCATACCGACGAGGTGCCCCTGGTCGGAGGCGAGTGCACCATCACCGAACGGGATCGCCTGGTCGACCTCTACGGGTCCGAAGCGGCCGACGTCGTCGCCGACGGTGGCGACATCGCAGCAGAGGTGCGCCAGGCGGTGCTGCGCGAGGGCGCTGTCCGGTTGGAGGACTACTGGGTCCGGCGGGTTCCCCGGGCGTACTTCGACCCGGACGGGGGCCTCGCCTGCCTCGAACCGGCGGCAGACGAGATGGCCCGGCTGCTGGAATGGCCCGAGGCGAGGCGTCTGGC
Organism: Acidimicrobiia bacterium; assembly: GCA_015658775.1. Classification (GTDB taxonomy): domain Bacteria; phylum Actinomycetota; class Acidimicrobiia; order Acidimicrobiales; family MedAcidi-G1; genus UBA3125. Next base: position 1,922 of record DQOF01000180.1, read on the forward strand.
CGAGATCGCCGCCTGCCGGGAGCGGCACGAGACCGAGAACGCCCTGTTCGGCACGCCCGCGGACTGAACCGATGAGAGAGGATGCCCGACCATGGTGAGCGAAGCCGTGATCCGACGCCTGCGCGACGAGATCGGGTCAGACCGGGTGGTCACATCGGACGACGATGTCGACGGTTACCGTCACGACTACTGGGTACTCAGCCACCTGGTCTCCTGGCAGGGGACCTACACGGATCGCCCGGGCGCAGTCGTCCGGCCCCGGTCGACCGCCGACGTGCAGGCGACAGTGCGCCTGGCTTCGGAGACCGGTACGCCCGTCGTGCCGTTCGGCCTCGGCAGCGGCGTATGTGGCGGCATCCGACCCGATAGCAGTGCCCTCCTCATCGACATGTCAGCCATGGACAGGGTCCGCCGGATCGACACGACCAACCAGGTGGCGTTCTTCGACGCCGGCGTCAACGGCCTGGTTGCCGAGGAGGCGGTCGCCGAGCAGGGTCTCACCATCGGCCACTGGCCGCAGTCCATCGCCGTGAGCAGCGTGGGCGGATGGATCTCGACACGGGCAGCCGGACAGTTCTCGACCGCCTACGGCGGCGTCGAGGACATGGTCCACTCAATCGAGGTGGTGCTACCGGACGGCGACATGGTGGTCCTGGGCAAGGCCCCGCGGGCCGCGGCCGGGCCCGACCTGCGCCATCTTTTCATAGGCGCCGAGGGGACCATGGGCATCGTCACAGGCGTGGCGCTGGCGCTGCACCGCCAACCCGAGCAGCGGGAGTTCCGGGTGTACCACACTCCGTCGCTGGCCGCTGGACTCGAGGTGCAGCGTCAGATTCTCCAGACCGGGTGGCTGCCGCCGGTGATGCGCCAGTACGACGTGCGCGAGACGCGTCGCACCTTCAGGCAGTGGTCGACGGACGCCCACGGGATGTTGCTGATGGTGCACGAGGGGCCGGCCGGGCGGGTGGCCGCCGAGACGGAAGCGGCCGACGCCCTGGCAGGGCAGGGAGGCCTGGTACGGGCCGACGACGACGTCGCCGCCCACTGGATGCAGAACCGCAACCACGTCGTGGCCTGGGACGAGTTCTTCGAACAGGGCCTGATTGTCGACACCATCGAGATCGCCGCCTCATGGTCGGCGATCGAGGCCGTCTACGACGATGTAATAGCCGAGGTCGGTGCGGTCGACGGCGTGGTGTCGATCTCTGCACACAGCTCGCACGCCTACCGCACCGGGGTGAACCTCTACTTCTCGTTCGCCGCCCGGGCCGACGACCCCACCGGGTTGGAAGCCGCCTACCTCGAGTGCTGGCACCGGGTCATGGAGGCCACGGCTAGGCACGGTGGCGGAATCGCCCACCACCACGGCATCGGGCGGATCCGCAGGCCGTACCTAGTGCACGACCTGGGCGAGACCGGTGTGACACTGCTGCGCACCGTGCACGGGGCCATAGACCCGAAGGGCCTCATGAACCCCGGCAACCTGATACCCGATGCCTGAGTTCCTGCTGGGCCTGGACGTCGGCACCACCAGTGCCCGGGCCCTGGTGTTCGACCCGGCCGGGAAGGTGACGGGCGCAGCACAGATACCGCTGACCAACGCCAACCCGGTTCCGGGACTGGTGGAGCAGGACGCCACCTCGCTCTGGGAGTGCGTGCGCTCGACCATCGCCCGGGCGCTTGACACTGCAGGGCTGCGACCTGGCGACCTGGCATCCATCGGGGTCACCACCCAGCGCTCCAGCATCGTCATCTGGGAGCGCGCCGACATAGAGCCGGTCGCCCCGGTCGTGGTGTGGAGCGACCTGCGCGGGGTCGGCCGTGCGGCCGAGCTGAAATCGGACGGCCACCCGGTCATGGCCGTGGCGGCGGCGGCCAAGCTGGAGGCTGCCGTCGACGCCGTCCCCGACGGGCGGAGTCGCGCCGAGCGCGGCGACCTGGCCTGGGGCACGGTGGACAGTTACCTGGTCAGCCGCCTCAGCGGTGGCGCCCTCCATGTCACCGACTACTCGAGCGCCTGGTCGTCCGGCTACCTCGACTTCCTCCGGCCCACCGGTTGGAACTCGTCGCTCATCGAACACCAGGGTCTCCCGGTCGACTTCTTCCCCGACCTGTGCGACACGACCGGACGTCTCGGGGCCACGACCGCCGGTGCCATCGGCGCCGAGGTCCCCATCGGGGCCATCGTGGCCGACCAGCAGGCGGGCATGTTCGCCCACGGCGCCACCCGGCCCGGCGACTGGAAGGCGACCTACGGAACCTCCGGCATGCTAATAACGACCACAGGCGACACCCCCGACTTCACCTCCGGCCTCGTGCCGATGGTCCAGGCAGGGTGGTCGGACCGCACACTCTTCGCCGTCGAGGGCATGGTCAACAGCGCCGGCGGGCTGGTCGACTGGATGGTCGGGCTGGGCCTGGCCGGGTCGCCGGCGGCGCTCACGGCACTGGCCGCAGCCGTACCCGACCCCGGTGGGGTCACGGTCCGGCCGGCCCTCCAGGGCCTGGGCGCCCCCCACAACGATGCGACGGCACGGGCCGAGATCAGGGGCCTGTCGGGTGCCACGACCCCGGCGCACCTGGCACGGGCCGTGCTCGAGAGCATCGCCTACCGGATCCGGGAGATCGCCGACTTCACCGCGGCCCGACCGGAGGGCTGCGTCCCACCCGAATCCCTACCCGTCGACGGCGGGCTGGCACGCAGCGACGTGTTCCTCCAGATCCAGGCCGACATCCTGGGCCGACCCGTCGAGCGCCACCACCAGGTCGAGGCCACGGCGCTGGGTGCCGCCATGGCCGGAGCGCTGGGCGTGGGCGCTGCCACCGCGGCCGACCTGGCGGCGTGCACCTGCTACGGACGGGTCTTCGAGCCGACGGTCGACCCTGCTCGGGCCGCCGAGGGGTTGAGCCACTGGCAGGACACCGCTCTGGGCACGCACCCGGAGTAGCAACCCGGCCTCTGGGAGGCCGGCGAGCCGAGAGCTCAGCAGCCCACGACCGACAGCCCCAGAGACCGGGCCGCCTGCGCCTGCCTGATGTCGAAGGTCAGCAGCGTGGTGGCCGAGCCGGCACGGAGCGCCGAGGCCAGGTGGACCGAATCCAGCGGCCGGCACAGGGTCTGGTCGGTGATGCGGGCGGCCTCGTTGCAGGTGGTTGCATCAACTGCGACCAGGGCGAAGGCGTCCAGTTCGAGTTGGAAGCGGGCGCGTGCCTCCTCCGGTGCCTCACCCGCAAGTCGACGGGTGAGGTTCCGACCAACCTCCACCTCGGTCAGAGCCGAGGTGACAAGTACCGGATCCGAGGCCATCAGTTCCACCGAGACTCCGGAGTCCCGCTCGTCGAAGTCCCCCTTCATCAGAGTGGTCGAGATGGTCGGCAGAGGCCTGACGTGAGACTCGACAGGGGAGTTCGTCGGGTGTGGCGCGGGATGGCCTGATGGTGGACGCTGTCCCGGTGAACGAGATCCAGGCCGAGCACTTCGACGTCCTGATCGTGGGTGCCGGCATTTCCGGGGTCGGAGGCGCCTACCACCTCTCGGACCAGTGTCCCGACAAGACGTACGTGGTCCTCGAGGCCATGGACGGCTTCGGAGGCACCTGGAGGACACACACCTACCCCGGCATCAGGTCCGACAGCGACCTCTACACCTTCGGCTACCGGTTCAAGCCATGGACCGGGCCACCCATCGCCAGCGGCGACGAGATCCTCGGCTACATGGGCGAGGTCATCAGCGAGAACGACCTGGACCGCCACATCCGGTACGGCCATTCCATCTCGTCGGCGCACTGGTCGACCGAGGAGCGGCGCTGGACGCTGGAGGTCACCCGCACCGACACCGGCAGGAAAGTCCGATTCACCGGCGACTTCCTGTGGATGTGCCAAGGGTACTACCGCCACAGCGAGGGCTACACGCCCGAGTGGGAGGGCATGGACCGGTTCGAGGGTGAGATCGTGCATCCCCAGACATGGCCCGACGA
>DQOF01000019.1 GCA_015658775.1 Acidimicrobiia bacterium
ATCGATCCGGACGAGGAGGTCGCCGAGCAGGTTCTGAGGCTCATGGAGTACCCGGGGGCGCTCGACGTGGTCCAGATGGCGGGTGGCGAGGTGGTGGTGCTGGGGGCACGCCTGCCGGCCCACGCCCCCATCGTGGGCGATTCCCTCTCAGAGCTAGGGATCAGGTACGACCCTGACTGGGACTTCATTGTGGGCACCATCACCAGACGCCGGGAGGATGGAACCGAGGAGACCGAGATCCAGCGCGGCGACGATGTCCTCCAGGAGGGCGACCTGTTGCGTGTCATCTGCAAGCGCCGGGCCCTGCGCGACGTGACCCGGCTCCTGGGCCTGGCGCGGGACATGCCCAATCGGGCCCTGCTGCTCGGTGGCGGCCGGACGGCGCAGATGCTCGCCAAGGCATTGATCGAACGCGGCGTGGACGTTGCCATCATCGAGGTTGACGAGGCACGGGCAGGCGAGTTGAGTGAGCAGCTCGACCGGGTCCTGATCTACCGGGGCGACATCGTGGATGCCGACATGCTCGAGGAGGCCGAGGTCGGGCGTCAGGACGTCGTCATCGCCCTCACCGGCGAGGACGACTCCAACGTCCTGGCCTGCCTGTACGCCAAGGCGGCCGGGGCACGGCAGGGAAACAGGGACGGCAGCCCCAAGACCATCGCGGTCGTCCACCGCCTCAAGTTGCTGGACCTCCTCGAGACCCACGAGGTGGGAGCCACCCTGAGCCCCCGGACCGCGACTGCCAACAGCGTGCTGCGCTTCGTCCGGGGGCACGTGGACACTGTGGCGGCGGTGGCCACCTACCTCCACGGCGATGTGGAGATCCTGGAGTTCGCGGTGGCAGACGACTGCCCGTGCGAGGGGAAGACCGTGGCCGACCTGCACCTGCCGCGCGAATCCCTGGTCGGGGCGATCGTCCGGGACGGCAAGGCCCAGATCGCCCGGGGTCGCAGCACCCTGCGTGCCAAGGACCATGTGATCGTCATCGCCAAGCCCGGATCGGTCGACCGGGTCACAGCCCTGTTCGGGTGACCCGGGGCACCTTCACCGGCCTGTTGGCATCCTCAACCGCTCGTCGCCCCTGGGCCTCCTGGACTGCGGCAACCGCCTGGGGAGCCTCTGCCGGCCTGTCGGCCGCCGCCGGCCTGTCGATCGCCGCCGGCCTCGCCGACCTGGTGGGGAGCGGGGGTGACGCGGCGCTGCTCGTCGCCACCGGCGTGGTCATGGGCCTCCTGGGCGTGGCCCTCTTCACCCGGGTAGGTCGACCGGACCGTGTGAGGGCCGCCGACGTCCTGGCCGCCACCACCTTCGCCCTCGCCACCCTGGTGGTCCTCGTAGCAGTCCTCTACCTCCTGACCGGCGCCACCCGCCGGGTCGACGACGCCCTGTTCGAGGCAGCCTCCGGTGTGACCACCACGGCGTTCAGCGTGATCGACCCCGCCGGCCTGGGGTACGGCCTGCTCTTCCTCCGGGCGGGGAGCCAGTGGGTCGGGGGATTCGCCGCCCTGGTCCTGGGGATAGCGGTCCTGCCGTTCTGCGGCTTCGCACAGGAGTTCACCGACAGGTCCCGGTTCGGGGGGAGTCGTCCGCTCGCACCCACTCAGCGGGTGGCGATCCGCAACATCGCCCTGCTGTACGTGCCGGTCTCCCTGACCGTCTGGATCGCGTACGCCCTCGTGGGCGTAGGTCCGTTCGATGGCCTGCTTCTGGCAATGTCCACCGTGTCGACCGGCGGCTTCACCGGAGCGGGCGGTACCTTCGACGATCCGGCAGTCCAGTGGGTGGCGATCGTGGCAATGCTGCTCGCCGGCACCAGTCTCGTCGTGCTCTGGCGCCTGGCGGTCGGTAGGGCCAGGGGGCTGCTCGGCTCGACGGATCTTCAGGTCTACCTCGGTATGCACGTCGTCGCTGTGGTCCTGCTGCTGGCCTGGAGCGGCGCCAGCGGGCTGGCAGGCGTACGCCGGGCCCTGTTCACGGTGGCGTCCTCGATCTCGACCACCGGCTTCGCCCTCGACTCCCTGGACGGATGGGCCACCGCCACCCCCGTCCTGCTGCTGCCGCTCATGGCGCCGACCGACACGAGCGGCTCGGCCAGCGGCGGCTTCCAGATCCTGCGACACAGGGCGCTCCTCAAGTTGGCTCTGCGGGAGATGGTGAGACAGTTGCATCCCCGCGCCGTCGTGCGCATCCGCATGAGCGGCCGGATCACCGACGAGGACACCCTGCGCCAGATAGTGGTGTTGCAGTTCCTGTTCGTGGCCGTGGTGTTCGGTACCGGGTTCGTGGTCGCGGCACTGGGACTCGACCTGGCCACGGCGATCTCGGCCGGGGTGCACGCAACCGCCACCGCAGGCCCCGTCCGGGCCCTCGACGGGACGGTCATCGAGGTCACCTCGTGGTCCAGGCCGATTCGGATGGCCCTGGTGCCGGCCATGCTGTTCGGCCGTCTGTCGATCTATCCCGCCGTGCTGGCCGTCGCCGGCCTGGCGACGGTCATCCGGAACAGGGTTCGTCTCGGTCGTCGCCTGCGCGCCGCACGCCACCGGGGTGTCGAATGACCGTGCTCCACTCACGCTGGGTCACGACGACCGGCCACGTGGCCGGCATCGCACTCCTCTTCGTAGCAGCCGGCATGTCGCTCGGCGCGGTCATCGAGCTGTTCGACGGTACGGAGGCTCCGGCGATGCTCGTCGCTGCCGCCGTGACTGCGGTCGCGGGAGCAGGCCTCCGATACGCGACCCGACCGGGAACAATCGACCGGGCGACTGTCTTCACAGCGGTGGCGGGAACCTGGCTCGTCGTCTCTGCTGTCGGCTCCCTCCCGTACCTCCTGGCCGGGACGTTCTCCCGATCCGGCGTGGGCCCGCTGATCGTCCTGGCCGACGCCCTGTTCGAGTCGGTGTCCGGCTACACGGCTACAGGCTCGACCGTCTTCGGGTCGCACAACCTGATCACCGACCAGGGCGCGGGGATCCTGATGTACCGCCAGTTCACGCAGTGGATCGGGGGAATGGGGATAGTCCTCCTCGTGGTGACGGTCCTGCCTTCCCTGAGGGCCAGCGGCCTGGGCCTCATTAGCGCAGAAGCACCGGGGACCGGTGGCGACAGACTGGCTCCAAGGATGGCCGACACCGCACGCCACTTCTGGTACCTCTACGCAGGTCTCACGGCGCTGATCGCTGTCGCCCTGCTGGCTGCCGGCATGACCCCATACGACGCGGTGGCCCACGCGTTCACCACCGCTTCCACTGGGGGATTCTCCACCCACGATGCGTCGATCGGGTACTGGGACAGCGTGGCTGTGGAGATGGTCGTAATGATCGGCCTGGTACTCGGCGCTTTAAGCTTCACCCTGCACGGCAGGGCGCTGGCCACCCGGCGGCTGGTCCACAGGAAGGACGCCGAGTTCCGCGGCTACATCGGCGTTCTGACGTGCGCCACGCTCCTGGTCACCCTGATGCTGGCTACCGGCGGGGGAATGGGCCCGGCCCGGGCGCTCAGGATGGCTGCGTTCAACGTGATCACCCTGGGCACCAGCGGAGGCTTCGGCAACGCGACCGGTCCGGGCAGCGACGGCGACTTCGCGGCCTGGGCCGCAGGACCGCAGTTCCTCCTCCTGCTCCTCCTCGTCTCGGGCGGATGCACCGGCTCCACCTCGGGTGGCGTCAAGATCATGCGCCTCATCGTCGGTGTGTCGCACGCCCGGCGGACCCTCAGGGGAATCCGGCGACCCCGCGCCGTGCTGCCTGTCCGGCACGGGTCCGGTACCATCTCAGACTCCATCGTCGAGCGCATCGCCGGCTTCATGGTCGTCTACGGCATGTTGGTGGTGACGGGCACCGTCGTGGTGACCGCCCTGGGCACCGACTTGGTGACCGCCATCAGTGGGGTCATCGGCTGCCTGGGGAACATGGGACCCGTCCTGAACAGAGCAGGCCCGACGGCATCGTTCGTGGACGGGTTCAGCACACCGGCACGGACGGTGCTAGCGGTCCTGATGCTGGTCGGACGCCTCGAGTTGTTCCCGATGCTGCTGATGGCCGTGGCGCCCTACAGGTCGGTCCGCCGGAGCCTCCGCCACCGGTCCGGCTGATCCGGGCCCTGCCCCTGCCCGGGCTGGGCCTGGATCGGACCCATGGCGCATCTAGGCCCTATATTGGTGGGAAGAGCCGGGAGCGCCACGTCCGCAGGGGCGACGCTCCGCTCCGACACCGTTCGCGGCTGCCGGGGCGCCCCGCCGATGTGGCCGTGCGAGGTTCCGCCGACAGGTGGCACCGCCGCTCCGACCGACGATGCTCTGGGCGATCTCCATAGCGTTGTTCCCAACGTGGGGACCGATCCAGTCAGGAGTCCATGTCCGATCATCGGCCGGTGGCCCAGGGCCTGTACGACCCTCGATTCGAGCATGACGCCTGCGGTGTCAACTTCGTCTGCCACCTGCGCGGTAAGGCCAGCCACGAGATCGTCTCGCTGGGAATCGGCGCCCTCTGCAACATGCAGCACCGCGGTGCCCTTGGGGCGGAGAAGAACACCGGGGACGGTGCGGGCCTGCTGCTGCAGGTTCCGGACGCCTTCTACCGTGCGGTCGTCCCGTTCGGGCTGCCGGAGCCCGGTGGCTACGCCACCGGTATCGCCTTCCTGCCCGGGCAGGCCGACGAGGCCGACATGGTGGCAACGCAGGTGGAGGCGCTGGCGGTCGAAGAGAGCCTCGAGGTCCTCGGCTGGCGCGACCTTCCCGTCGATGACTCGATGATCGGTTCCGCGGCCCGCTCGACCAGACCCACGTTTCGCCAGTTGTTCGTGGCTGCGCCCGACACCGGCAGCGGTCGACCCGCCGGCTTGGCCCTGGACCGCCTCGTGTACGTCCTCCGCAAGCGAACCGAGCATGAGATCAGCCTCGGAACGGGGGCCGCAACCGGGACAGGCATGGGGGCGGGCAGCCGGGCACACGATGGCGTCTACTTCCCCTCGCTGTCGGCCCGCACCGTCGTATACAAGGGGATGTTGACGACACCGCAGTTGTCCGCCTTCTTCCCCGACCTCACAGACGAGCGCGTCGTAAGCGCCATGGCCCTGGTGCACTCGAGGTTCTCGACCAACACGTTCCCCTCATGGCCCCTGGCCCACCCGTACCGCCTGATCGCCCACAACGGTGAGATCAACACGGTCCAGGGCAACCGGAACTGGATGCGGGCCAGGGAGGCCCTCCTCGCCACCGACCTACTTCCCGGCGACATCACGAGGATCTTCCCGATCTGCACCCCCGACGCCAGCGACACGGCCGGGTTCGACGAGGCACTCGAGCTCCTCAGCCTCTGCGGATACTCCCTCCCCGAGGCGATCCTCATGATGATCCCCGAGCCCTGGGAGAACCACGGTGAGATGTCAGACGAACGCCGGGCCTTCTACCAGTACCACGCTGCGCTCATGGAGCCCTGGGACGGACCTGCGTCGATCGCATTCACCGACGGAACGGTCATAGGTGCGGTCCTCGATCGGAACGGCCTTCGACCCAGCCGCTACTGGGTGACCGACGACGACCTGGTCGTGATGGCCAGTGAGGTCGGTGTCGTGGACGTGCCCTCCCACAAGGTGGTCGAGAAGGGCCGCCTCGAGCCGGGCCGGATGTTCCTCATCGACACGACGAGGGGGCGGATCATCCGGGATGCCGAGATCAAGGCCGACCTGGCCGCCGCCCGCCCCTACGCAAAATGGCTGGACCGCCACCTCTTCAAGTTGGGCGACCTGCCGACCGCCGACGTCCTCGAGGCCGGCCGCAGGGATGCCGAGAAGACGACGGCCCTCCAGCGGCGCCAGGTGTTCGGCTACACCCACGAGGACCTGAGACTGCTCGTCGCACCCATGGCCAGGGATGCCAAAGAGGCCATCGGGTCCATGGGCACCGACACACCCGTCGCCGTCCTGTCATCGCGGCCACGCCAGATCTACGACTACTTCCAGCAACTCTTCGCCCAGGTCACGAACCCTCCCCTGGATGCGATACGTGAAGAGCTGATAACGGCGGTCTGCGGCACCATCGGGGCCGAAGGGAACCTCCTCGACCCGCAGCCCGAGAGTTGTCGTCAGATCTACCTGCCCCATCCGGTTCTGACAGAGGCCGAGTTGGCCTCGCTCCTGGCCCTGGGTCCCGACAGGGGCCCTGCCGGCTTCCGGACGGGGCTGCTAGACGGGCGCTACCCGGTGTCCGAGGGTGGCCCAGGCCTACGCGCCGCCCTTGATCGCCTACGGGCGGAGGCCTCTTCAGCCATCGCCGACGGCGTCACCGTGCTCGTGGTCAGCGACCGTGGGGTAACGGACGAGATGGCGCCGATTCCGTCGCTGCTGGCGACAGCCGCCGTCCACCACCACCTCCTCCGCGAGAAGACCCGTACCCGCATAGGCCTGGTGGTCGAGAGCGGCGACGCCCGTGAGGTGCACCACGTCGCCATGCTGCTCGGCTACGGGGCGGCGGCCGTCTGCCCGTATGTCGCCTTCGAGGCACTGGACGGCCTCGCCGCCGAGGGCCATCACGGCCTGAGCCCCACGCTGGGCGCTGCGACGATCAGGCGCAACTACGTGAAGGCCTGTGACAAGGGAATCCTGAAGGTGATGTCCAAGATGGGAATCTCGACGGTGGCCTCCTACACGGGTGCCCAGATCTTCGAGGCGATCGGCCTCGGCCCGGAGATGCTGGACGAGTGCTTCACGGGCACCGTCAGCCGACTGGGTGGAGTCGGCTTCGACGTGATCGCAGCCGAGGTGTCGGCACGTCATGCGCTGGCGTTCCCGGAGAACCCCGAGGAGCGGGCACACCGTACGCTCGACCCTGGTGGCGAGTACCAGTGGAGGCGGGAGGGGGAACACCACCTCTTCAACCCCGAGACCGTGTTCCGCCTGCAGCATGCAACCCGTGAGCGCCGTTACGACATCTTCAAGCAGTACACGTCCCTGATCGACGACCAGACGCGCCGGCTGGCGACCCTACGCGGCCTCTTCCGCTTCAGGGACGACGTACGCCCCCCGGTGGCGATCGAGGAGGTCGAGTCGGTCTCGGACATCGTGAAGCGCTTCGCCACCGGAGCGATGTCCTACGGCTCCATTTCCGCCGAGGCCCATGAGACGATGGCCATCGCCATGAACCGGCTGGGCGGAAAGTCGAACACCGGTGAGGGCGGGGAGGATCCCGACCGCTACACGCCGGAGGCCAACGGCGACCTGCGTCGATCGGCGATCAAACAGGTGGCGTCGGGCCGCTTCGGGGTGACCAGCGAGTACCTGGTCAACGCCGACGACCTCCAAATCAAGATGGCGCAGGGTGCCAAGCCCGGCGAGGGCGGGCAGCTGCCCGGACACAAGGTGTACCCGTGGATCGCCCGGACACGGCACTCGACCCCTGGAGTGGGTCTCATCTCGCCCCCGCCGCACCACGACATCTACTCCATCGAGGACCTGGCACAACTCATCTACGACCTCAAGAACTCGAACCCGGCCAGTCGCATAAACGTCAAGTTGGTGGCCCAGGTCGGTGTGGGCACCGTCGCAGCAGGGGTCTCCAAGGCACATGCCGACGTGGTCCTCATCTCGGGCCACGACGGGGGAACGGGCGCCTCGCCGCTCACCTCGATCAAGCACGCCGGGGCCCCCTGGGAGCTGGGCCTGGCCGAGACCCAGCAGACCCTGCTCCTGAACAACCTGAGGGACCGGATAGTCGTGCAGGTCGACGGTCAGCTCAAGACCGGACGCGACGTCATGATCGCCGCCCTCCTGGGCGCCGACGAGTTCGGCTTCGCCACGGCGCCCCTGGTGGTCTCAGGTTGCGTGATGATGCGCGTCTGCCACCTGGACACCTGCCCCGTGGGCATCGCAACCCAGAACCCCGACCTGCGGAAGTTGTTCTCGGGGAGGCCCGAGTTCGTGGTCACCTTCTTCGAGTACATAGCCGAGGAGGTGAGGGAGTTGCTGGCCGCCCTCGGTTTCCGGACACTCGAGGAGGCCATCGGGCAGGTCGAGAGCCTCGATGTCCTGGATGCGGTCGGCCACTGGAAGTCGCAGAGCCTGGACATCGGTCCGCTACTCCATCCTCCCGCCATTGGCCCGGATGTGGTCCGACACCACTCGACCGACCAGGACCACGACCTGGACCAGATCCTGGACAGGGACCTGATCCGCCAGGCTGCGGGGGCACTGGCCGACGGGACACCTGTAAGCATCACCACGCAGATCCATAACGTGAACCGCGCTGTCGGCACGATGCTCGGCTACGAGTTGACGAAGCGCTTCGGCGGTGACGGGCTTCCCGACGACACGATCGCCATCAGCCTCGAAGGCTCGGCCGGGAACAGCCTCGGCGCGTTCGTCCCCAGTGGCATCAGCCTGCGGCTCACCGGCGACGCCAACGACTATGTGGGCAAGGGACTGTCAGGCGGCCGCATCGCGATACGACCTCCGCAGGACTCCCCGTTCCTGGCCGAGGAGCAGGTGATCGCCGGCAACGTGATCCTCTACGGAGCCACCGCCGGCGAGGCGTTCCTGCGCGGCAGGGTGGGGGAGCGGTTCTGTGTCAGGAACTCGGGCGCGCTGGCGGTCGTGGAGGGCATAGGCGACCATGGCTGCGAGTACATGACGGGCGGACGGGCGGTCATCCTGGGACCCGTAGGGCGCAACTTCGCAGCCGGGATGTCCGGCGGGATCGCATATGTCCACGATCCCGACGGGACCGCCCGCATGAGGGTCAACCGCGAGATGGTCCTGCTGGAGGCTCCCGATGCCGACGACCTGGAGTGGCTGCGCGACACGATCATGCGACACCGGCAGGAAACCGGGTCGGCGGTGGCCGACCGCCTGCTGGCCTCGTGGGACGCAGAGGGGCCACGGTTCTTCAAGGTGGTTCCCGTCGACTACAAGCGCGTGCTCGAGGCTGCCACAGCCGCCCGCGCCGCCGGCCGTGACGAGGTCGAGGCGATCATGGCCTCGACCCGGGGCTGAGGGCGGGTAGGAGGCAATGGGCGACGTCCGCGGATTCCTGAAGCACGACCGCCAGATTCCCAAACGGCGGTCCGTGCCTGTCCGCCTACGCGACTGGCACGAGGTCTACGAGCCGTTCCGCGAGACCGACCTGCGCACACAGGCGAGTCGGTGCATGGACTGCGGCATCCCGTTTTGCAACCACGGATGCCCCCTCGGAAACCTCATCCCGGAGTGGAACGACCTCGTCTACCAGGACCACTGGCGCGACGCCATCGAACGCCTACACGCCACCAACAACTTCCCCGAGTTCACGGGCCGGCTCTGCCCCGCCCCCTGCGAGACGTCGTGCGTTCTCGGCATCAACGAGCCTGCGGTGACCATCAAGCAGGTCGAGGTCGGCATCGTGGACCGTGCATGGGACGAGGGCTGGATCACACCTGTCCTGGCCGAGGAGCGAACGGGTCGCCATGTGGCCATCATCGGTTCTGGGCCGGCTGGCCTAGCGGCGGCCCAGCAGCTGACCAGGGCAGGCCACGATGTTGTCGTGTTCGAGAGGGCCGACCGCATCGGCGGACTTCTGCGCTACGGCATTCCCGAGTTCAAGATGGAGAAACGGCACCTCAACCGGCGGCTGGCACAGATGGAGGCCGAGGGAACCGAGTTCCGGACCAACACGATGGTCGGGGTGGACCTTCCCGTCGCGGAGCTCCTGTCCGACTACGACGCGGTGGTCCTCGCATGCGGGGCCACCCGCTCGAGGGACCTTCCGATCCCCGGCCGTGACCTGGACGGCATCATGCAGGCGATGGAGTTCCTGCCCTGGGGCAACAAGGTCCAGGAGGGCGACCTGGACCGCTCGCCGGTGAGCGCCGAGGGGAAGCACGTGATCATCATCGGTGGCGGTGACACCGGGGCCGACTGCCTGGGCACCGTTCACAGGCAGGGCGCTGCATCAGTTCGACAGTTCGAGATCATGCCGAGGCCCGGCGATGACCGTCCGGAGGCCAACCCGTGGCCCACGTGGCCGGTCATCTACCGCGTCTCCTCCGCCCACGAGGAGGGCGGTGAGCGGCGCTTCGCAATCAACACCGAGGAGTTCCTGGGCGAGGATGGGCATCTCACCTCAATTCGCACCCACGAGGTCGAGCAGGTGATGGTCGACGGCCACCCCACCTTCGAGCGGATCGACGGCACGGACCGCGAGTTCGAGGTCGACCTGGTACTCCTGGCGATGGGCTTCACAGGTCCCGAGGCCAACGAGTTGACCGAGGGCCTGGGCGTGAAACTGGACGGCCGGGGGAACGTGGCGCGCGGTGTCGACTTCTCGACCTCGGTCGACGGGGTCTACGTCTGCGGCGACATGGGAAGGGGCCAGTCCCTGATCGTCTGGGCCATCGCCGAGGGCAGGGCCTGCGCCGCTGCGGTCGACGAGAGGCTGATGGGGTCCACCACGCTCCCCTCACCGGTCGCCCCGACCACGGCCCCCCTCCGCTGAAGCACCCGCAGGCTGTGTTCTGTCCCGACAGGACTCGTCGCGACTGAGCCTGACCCGGTACGGTCGGGCCTCGGCGATCAAGGAGGGTCGATGGTCAGGTGCCGGCTGAGATCGCCGACCAGGTCGAGCATCGTGAAATCCCTCTGGCTGAATCTCCAGGCTCCGTCGACCTTCTCGAACCGGTCGTGATAGCGACCAGATGCCACCGGTTGGAGCGCTGATCCCGGCACCTGCTGGAAGACGGTGTAGGTGCTGCGACAGGTTGCAGTACCTGCCTCCTCGTCGATGGCCAGGATCGGGTTGGTGACCAGATGCCGGGTACGAGGCGTGCCGTCGTCGTAGACGACCACGCTGGACCGCCAGATGGCCAGCATCGCCTCGGCGTCGAGCGGCGGGGCGTCCGGCGAACTTTCGAGGATGACCACGGCGTCGGCGAACATTACGGAGCATCCTTCGAAGTCGCCGGCGTCCATCGACTCGGCGTACTCGTAGAGAAGGTTCGTGATCTCCACAGAACTGTCCCTGA
>DQOF01000191.1 GCA_015658775.1 Acidimicrobiia bacterium
CGCCCGGCGAAGGTCCCGATCCCCTCTATGTCGGGGAGCGACGGGTGGTGGAGCACTCCGGTGGCGGCAATCACAACGTCGACCACGTCGTGTGCGCCGAGCGAGGTCTGGATGTGCCAGCGACCGTCCAGGAAGTCGCACCGGACCACCTCTTCGCCGAAGCGGATCGAGTCCACCACGCCATGGGTCTCCGCGACATCCTCGAGGTAGCCGAGGATCTCGGCGCCTGGTGAGAAGCGGTGGCTCCACTCGGTGTTGGGGGCGAAGGAATAGCTGTAGAGGGCCGATGGCACGTCGCAGGCGACGCCCGGATAGGTGTTCTCCCGCCATGTACCGCCCAGGTGGTCGGCCTTCTCGTAGAGCGTGATGTCGTTGTAGCCGTGCTCACGGAGCTGGATCGATGACAGGACACCTGACATGCCGGCGCCGATCACTGCGAAACTGAGGTCTCTGCGGTCCATTTCTTCCCTCTGCACCGCTCCGGTCACGGCAGGCACTGTCTACAGAAGTCGGGTCCGGACACCAAACCGGGTTGGGTTCCCAGTGCGGTCACGGCCGGGCACCTAGCCTCGGTGCATGCCCCGGGCAGACGACCGTGACCTGTCCGTCGGTCCCGGATGCAGGGTGCCGGCCACCGAGGTCACGTGGCGGTTCGGGCCGTCGGGGGGGCCCGGCGGGCAGCACGCCAACCGGGTCAACTCGCGGGTGGAGGCTGGGTTGGACCTGGAATCGGCACGGGGCATCGACGACGAGGTGCGCGCCCTGCTCGTGGATCGCCTGGGGTCGACGCTGAGGGTGGTGGTAGACGCCGGCCGGTCACAGGCACGCAACCGTGACAGGGCCCTCGACCTGCTCGAGCAGCGTATGCAGGAGGCCCTCCAGGTCAGGCGGCCGAGGCGGCCGACGCGACCGGGAAGGGGTGCGGTCGAGCGGCGCCTGTCGGCAAAGCGCCGGAAGGCCCAGCGCAAGTCGGAGCGGGGCAGGCGCTGGGACGACGACTGACCAGCCGGGATCAGCCCATCAACTTGGCCAGGAACACCATCAGGATCGCGCCCAACTTCTGCGCCTCGGCGTCCGTGATGCCGTAGGCCGCCGCAACACGGCGCAGGACCGCCCTCTCCTCGGTGGTCCACGACGACATGAGCACTACCGGGCCCGTCACATCGGGGACACTCGACTCCGGGAGCGGGCCCAGGTCGGGCCGCCCCGAGAGGTCGTGGAAGAAGTCCATTGCGTGCACTCCGAAGCGCTGCAACCAGTCCGGCGACCGTCCGAGGCGTGTCGCCGCAGCCAGGATCGCCGAGTGCTCGTCAGCCGTGTACCCGGCCGACACATCGGACGGCCCGGAGTAGTCGGGATCCACGCATCCCCAGCCGGTGCCCGTGCCTGTCATCGCCTCGTCCACGAATGCCGGACGGAACCCCGAACCCGGATCGTCTGTGGTCAGGAAGCGGTCGATCCCGGTTGCCAGCGCTCGGCCCTCGACCGCCTGCACCGTCGGGTCTGCCATCAGCTCGGCCTCGGGCGGGTTGGACAGGTAGAGGGCCTCGGTGATCACGGAGGTCACCTCGGGGGCGAGGCGCAGCACGCCGTACGCGTCCGCGCCCGAGGCCCGCAACCTGGACGAAGCCCCCTGGTGCACCGTGTCGACCCACGGCACCCAGTAGCCGGCGAACGCGGCCTGGAGCTCCTCGTAGAGGATCCCGGCGAGGCGGCGGGAGTCCGCGTTGCCTGCCTGGTGGAACGCCTCGGTCCCGGCATCGTCGGACGGCCGCACCGCACCCCCGTTGTGGTGGATGGAGAGGAACACCCGGGGGGTCACGGCCCTGGCGATCGCCGCCCGCTGGCGTATCGACATGTGGAGGTCGGTGCGACGGGTCAGGAGGACCGAATAGCCGAGGTCCACGAGCTCACGCTCGGCCAGGAGGGCGACCGACAGGTTCAGGTCCCTCTCGACCAGGCCGTTGGAACCCACCGAACCGGTCTCCGGGCCGCCGTGTCCGGGATCCAACACGACGTCGACGTGCAGGATCCGGGTGCCTCCCTCCAGGACGATCTCGGTCGTGCAGGGCGTGGTCACCACCGGTGCCACCGGGTGGTCCCGGATGACCGGGAACACGACCCCGTCCTTGAGGACCACGCCCAGCGGCGCATGGGGGGGCTCGGCAGCCACAGGGCCGCTCGCCATAGCGGCAAGCAACAGGACGACCACCGGGGCCGCCGCAAGGCGGAGAGGGTGTCGCAGGCTCGCAGGGCGCACGGGGTGACCGTAGGGCAGCGGCCCCGACGCGACAGCGATCCCCGACATTCGCCGGGGAGCGCCGGTCTCGACTCGCGGTGCGGGCCCCGCGTACCTACACGGCGAGTGTGCCTAAAATTGCTCCTCCTCGGTGGATCCGTCGATCGCCAGGGTGGACGCCGCCCCGCCCGAGATGACCGTGGCCACCTGGTCGAAGTAGCCGGCTCCCACCTCGCGCTGGTGGCGGGTGGCCGTGTAGCCGTCGTCCTCCATGGAGAACTCGTCCTGCTGCAGTTTGACGTAAGCGCTCATGCCGCTGCGGGAGTAGTCGCGGGCCAACTCGAACGCCGAGGAGTTCAGGGCGTGCCAGCCGGCCAGGGTGATGAACTGGAACTTGTAGCCCATCGCTCCCAGTTCCTTCTGGAATGTGGCGATGGTGGCGTCGTCCAGTGCCGCCTTCCAGTTGAACGACGGGGAGCAGTTGTACGCCAGCATCTTGTCCGGGAACTCGGCGTGGATGGCGTCGGCGAACCCACGGGCCTGGTCCAGGTCGGGCGTGCCCGTCTCGCACCAGATGAGGTCGCAGTAGGGCGCATAGGCGAGGCCGCGGGCTATGGGGGTGGGCATCCCGGGCTCGGTGTGGAAGAACCCCTCCGTGGTCCGCCCTCCGGTGAGGAACGGCCTGTCACGGTCGTCCACATCGCTCGTGATGAGCGTCGCGCCCAGGGCGTCGGTACGGGCGATGAGGATCGACGGAACGCCCAGCACGTCGGCCGCCAGGCGGGCTGCTGTGAGGGCGCGGATGTGCTGCTGGGTCGGGATGAGCACCTTGCCGCCCATGTGGCCGCACTTCTTCTCCGAAGCCAACTGGTCCTCGAAGTGGACGCCGGCAGCACCTGCGCGCAGCATCCGCTTCATTAGCTCGTAGACGTTGAGGGCGCCACCGAAGCCGGCCTCACCGTCGGCCACGATCGGAACCAGCCAGTCGCGGAGCACCTCGCCGTCGTTCTCGTACCACTCGATCTGGTCGGCGCGACGAAGGGCGTTGTTGAGCCGCTCGACCAGGTTCGGGACCGAGTTGACCGGGTAGAGGCTCTGGTCCGGGTACACGTGGCCTGCGGTGTTGGCGTCACCGGCCACCTGCCAGCCCGACAGGTAGAGGGCGGGTAGGCCGCCCTTCACATACTGTATGGCCTGGCCGCCGGTCATGGCTCCGAGGGCGTGGACGTAGTCCATGTCGTGCAGCTGCGACCACAGGATCTCGGAGCCGTGGCGGGCCAGGGAGCATGCGGGGAGGTACGAGCCCCTCAGGCGCACGACGTCGGACGCCGTGTAGTCGCGTCTCGTGCCGGCCCACCGGGGGTCCTCGGACCACTCCTTTTCCAGGTCGTCGACCTGCTTCTGGAAGGTGTTGCGCATTGCTGTGCTCTCTTTCGATTTCATGTACCTGCTGTCAGGTCAGGCACGTGTCGGACGAACGTCTCAGGGTTGTCGACCGGTTGGTCGGGTCGGATCGGTCAGGTGAGCCTGTCGTAGGCGGGCAGGGTCAGGAACTCCACGAACTCGGACGACAGAGCCACCTGCTCGAAGACCTCGCGTGCGTCGGCGAACGGCAGGTTCGAGAAGGCCTCGGCGCCGAACTCGTGGGCGATCACGTCCATCTGGGTGTCGATCACCCCTCGGACGAGCTTGGCGGTGACCGTTCGGCCGTCCTCCAGCTCGCAGCCGTGGTGGACCCACTGCCATACCTGGGCGCGGCTGATTTCGGCCGTTGCGGCGTCCTCCATGAGGTTGTGGATGGCGGCTGCTCCGGTGCCCGACAGCCACGAGGCCAGGTAGCGGAGGCCGACGTACACGTTCGTGTCCAGGCCGTCGGCGGTAATCGCCCCCCCCGTCAGGTCGACGGCGAGGAGGTTGTCGGCGGTGACGAACACGTCGGGACGCTGGCGGTCGACCTGGTTGTTGCCCCTGCCGAGGACAGCGTCGAACTCGAGCATCGCGACCGTGATGAGGTCGGGGTGGGCCACCCAGGTTCCGTCGCAGCCGTCGTTGGCCTCGCGACGCTTGTCCTCGGTGACCTTCCTGAGGGCCGTGGCGGTGACCTCAGGGTCGCGGCGGTTCGGGATGAACGCCGCCATTCCGCCGATGGCATGGGCGCCGCGCTTGTGGCAGGTGGCGATCATCAACTCCGTGTAGGCCCGCATGAACGGCACGGTCATCGAGACGTCGGTACGGTCGGGGAGCACGAACTCCGGGTCCTTGGCGAACTTCTTGGCGACGCTGAAGATGAAGTCCCAGCGACCCGCGTTCAGCCCGGCCGAGTGCTCGCGGAGTTCGTAGAGGATCTCGTCCATCTCGAAGGCGGCCAGGATGGTCTCGATGAGCACCGTGGCCTTGATGGAGCCGCGGGGGATGCCGAGGGCATTTTGGGAGTGGCAGAACACGTCGTTCCAGAGTCGGGCCTCGAGGTGGCTCTCCAACTTGGGGAGGTAGAAGTAGGGGCCGGTGCCGCGGTCCATCGCCTCGCGGGCGTTGTGGAAGAAGGCGAGGCCGAAGTCAACGAGGCCGGCGGCAGCCGGCCTACCGTCGATCTGCACGTGGCGCTCCACCAGGTGCCAGCCGCGGGGCCGAATCATGAGCGTGGCGATCTCGTCGTTGAGGCTGTAGCTCTTGCCGGCCCTGTGAAGTGACAGGTCGCGGCGAGCGGCGTCGCGGAGGTTCACCTGGCCCTCCACGATGTTGTTCCAGGTGGGGCTGGTGGAGTCCTCCAGGTCGGCCATGAACACCGGCGCCCCCGAGTTGAGGGCGTTGATCATCATCTTCCGCTCTGTCGGTCCGGTGATCTCGACACGCCGGTTGAGGAGGTCCTTGGGCGGAGGGGAGACCATCCAGGTGCCTGACCGGATCTCGGCGGTCTCGGGCAGGAAGTCGGGCCGCAGACCTGAGTCCAACTTCTCCTGGCGGAGGCGCCGGTCGCGGAGCAGGTCGATTCGCCGGTCGCGGAAGGTGCGCACGAGGTCGGCTACGAACGCCGTCGCCTCGGGTGTGAAAATGTCGTCACGCCGCGGGTGTTCGCTGATTTCGATGCCGTTCGAGTCGGACACGTCGACCACGTTCGCTCCTGATACGTCTCGCTGCAGAGAGTATTGGCTAATTTCTGCCGGTTGTTGGCTCCGGCGGCCCGATAAGTTCCTC
>DQOF01000035.1 GCA_015658775.1 Acidimicrobiia bacterium
GCCGGTGATCTCATTGTTTGACTATTGTAGCAGTACAGAATACAGAAAAATGTCAGAAAGAAGCCAGATACTTGCCTAAAAGATTGATACAGAAGATGATTGTATCAATAGATAGCCCAGTCCGGTGAAACCGGTCCCGGGGCGGAGAAGCCCCGGCCGAGAGGTCCGGGACAGAATCAGGAGCCGATCGATGAAGTTGGTCACAGCAGTCATCAAGCCCTTCAAGTTGGACGACGTGAAGGACGCCCTCTCAGCCATAGGAGTCCAGGGCATGACCGTCAGCGAGGTGCAGGGCTTCGGTCGACAGGGCGGTCACAGCGAGACCTACAGGGGCACCGAGTACAAGGTCCTGTTCACCCCCAAGACCCGTGTCGAGGTCGTGGTCGCCGACGATCAGGCCGACGGCGTCGTCGAGAGGATCGTGACCGCCGCCCGCACCGAGAAGATCGGCGACGGCAAGGTCTGGGTCACCGATGTGGGCAACCTGGTCCGCATCCGCACCGGCGAGCGGGGCGCAGACGCCATCTGAGTTGCCGATCTGATCTGTGGATCAGACTTGCGGATCAGCAGGAGACCGGTCGGAGGCGACTACCGTCAACCACCTATGGGAGACGACAGCGACGATCCGGCTGGGAACGTCCAGGCTGGGAATGCGGGAGCGCCCGAGGAAACGGTGCGGTTCGAGATCCGGGACGAGGTCGCCTGGATCACGATCGACAACACGGACCGTGGCAACGCGCTGACGCCGGGGATGCGCGACCGGATCGCGGGCCTGCTGGACGGCCTCAACGGGCGGTTCGAAGCCCGGGCGGCCGTCATCACCGCCTCAGGTGACAGGCACTTCTGCACAGGCGCCGACCTGAGTGCCCCCCGGGAGCCGGCCCCCCGACCCGAGGGTGCACCGCAGCCTGCGGTGGGGGAGGTGCGGCGGATGATGCTCGACGGCCAACTGCGCCTCATGCCGGCCATCCTGGACTGCGAGGTGCCGGTCATCGCAGCGGTGAACGGCACAGCCGCCGGAATCGGGTGCCACCTGGCCCTCTGCTGCGACCTGGTGATCATGGCCGATCACGCCAGGTTCATCGAGATTTTCGCCCGCCGCGGACTGGTGCCAGACGGGCTGGGTGCCTGGATACTGCCGCGGCTGGTCGGGCTGCAGAAGGCCAAGGAACTGCTCTTCTTCGCCGAGGACATCCCGGCCGACGAGGCCCTCCGGCTGGGACTCTGCAACAAGGTGGTGCCGGCCACCGACCTTGTGGACGCGACGTCGGACTGGGCCGGGCGTCTGGCCTCGGGCCCTACCCGCAGCCTCATGCTCACCAAGTGGCTGGTCAACCGCTCCCTCGACGTCGACCGCCGGACGATGGCGGACAACGAGGCGTGGGCCGTCGAGTTGAACAGCGGCACGCTCGATGCGCAGGAGGGGGTGGCGAGTTTCCGTGAACGGCGCCAGCCGTCCTGGCGTGGCTTCTGAGGCCGGTGTGGTGCCGCGATCAATCTTGGACGAGGCAGGACGGGTGGCCGTCGATGACCATCTCTGGATAGCCGAGACCGCCATACGGCACTGGGTCTCGGACAGGGCCGACGAGAACTGGGACCAGGGGTCCTGGGGCATGGTCGACTACGCCAGGTCCAAGGGGTGGACTGACGAGGCCGGCACACATCTCAGAGCCCACATCGACCGAGTCGACTGAGCGGCCAGCCGGTCGAGACAGGAGGGATCCGTGGCCGACCTGACCATCTTCCACAACCCGCATTGACACGCGTCCAAGAACGCCCTGGCGGTCGCCGGGGAACTGGGCGTGGAGGTCGACATCGTTCTCTACATGAAAGAACCGCCGGACGAGGCACTGCTGGGTCGGATTGCCGGAGGGCTCGAGGGTCCGGTCGAGGACCTGGTCAGGAAGGACTCGCAGTTCAAGAAGCTGGACCTGGTTGCCGACGACTATGTCGGCAACGCCGACGCAGTGGTCGGGCTGCTGGCACGGCGAAAGGCACTACTGCAGCGACCGGTCCTGGTCAGGGGCGACATCAGAGGCGACGGACCGCTGCAGGCATGTGTCGGTCGCCCCAGGGAGAAGCTCTACGAGTTCATGGGAGGTGGCGGTTGAGCGTCGATCCCGGATCGGAACGCCCGGACCAACCTGGTGTGGCGGCGACGGCGGACCTCTGCGACACGCACGGTGACCGGGTCACGGTGCTGGAGGGCGTGTTCGCCTCCTACGGCGGCCGGGCCGTGTTCTGCGGTCCGATCGTGACCCTCTCGGTGTTCGAGGACAACTCGCTGGTGCGTGACGCGCTCGAAGAGCCGGGCGACGGGCGCGTCCTGGTGGTCGCAGGAGGCGGTTCGACGCGGTGTGCGCTGTTGGGGGGAACCTGGGGCGTCTGGCCGAGGCCAACGGCTGGACGGGAGTGTTCGTCGACGGATGCGTTCGCGATGTCGCCGAAGTCCGGGATGCCGCCGCGGGCGTGAGGGCCCGTGGAACCAGCCCCAGGAAGAGCGTGAAGAAGGGTGCCGGGGAGCGGGGCATTCAGGTGACGGTCGGTGGTGTCGACCTGATGTCGGGCCAGTGGCTCTGGGCCGACCCGGATGGAATCGTCGTGTCCGACGGGCCCCTCGGTTGAGCAGACCGGAGCCGGGCCCGCGTATCGACGGAAACTATGGAAAGACGGGTGGGCGTCGCTCGCGGAGGGCAGTGACGCCCTCGGTGAACTCGGGGCCCGCCATGTGGACATCGAGCAGGCGTCGTGCCTCGTGGACGGATGAGGCGGCGTCGATGTGGAGGTCCGTGTACACCTGCCGTCGAGTGGCGGCCAGGCTGGAGCGGGCCACGGGCCCGAGGAACTCGTCGATCCATGAGTGGACGTGCGCCATCAGGTCGTCGGCCGGCACCACGGCGTTGACCAGCCCCATCTCCAGAGCCTCCTCGGCGAGCACCACCCGACTGGTCAGCAGCAGGTCGTTGGCACGGCCGAGACCGATCAGGCGTGGAAGCAGCCAGGAGAGCCCGTATTCGGCCGCCAGGCCCAGCTTGCCGTGTACGGCCGTGAGCTTGGCTCGGGCGACGGCGAACCGGATGTCGGCGTAGCAGGCCAGCACGAGGCCCACCCCTGCCGCCGCCCCGTTCACTGCGGCGATGACGGGCTTGGTGAGACCGAAGTGGTAGGCGAAGTCGGCGTCGAACGCGGGGTTCACGCCGTATCCGGGAAGGGCGATGTCGTCGGGTGTACCCGGTACGTACCCGCCTGCCGCGATGTGTCCCGACAGCGCGTCCGCGTCGGCGCCCACGCAGAATGCGCCGCCTTTCGGGTCGCCGGTGACCACGATCACCTTCACAGCCCGGTCGGCCTCGGCCCGCTGCAGGACCCACCGGTACTCGGTGTGCATGCGTCCGGTCCAGGCGTTGTGCCGGTCGGGTCGTGACAGCGTGATCACGCAGGTCGAGCCGACGAGTTCGGTGCGCACGGTCCTGAGGTCCATTCCGGCGAAGTTAGCGGTCCGACGGACCCCGCAACGGTCCGAGCGCCGCCTTCTCCTTGCGGCCACCGGTCCGCTACGTTCGACACACCGGAACAGTCCGTCCACATGCCCGTAGGCCATCAGGCCGAAACGCCACCAGGGAGATGCAATGCTCGCCGCGATTCTGGAATCCGTGCCCACCGACAGCCTCCTGCTCGCTGACGACGTCACGTTGCGTGACATGGCGCCGGGAGACGTGAAGGTGAAGATCGCCCACAGCGGCGTGTGCCACTCCGACCTTTCGGCGATGAACGGCACCATTCCCCAGCCACCGCCATGCGTGCTCGGCCACGAGGGCTCGGGGGTTGTCACCGATGTGGGCGACGGCGTGACCCACGTGGTGCCCGGCGACCACGTGATCATCGCCTTCGCGCCTCCGTGCGGCACCTGCGCCTACTGCACCGGTCGCCACCAGCCGAACCTGTGCATCAACGGCCTCGTGGCCATGGGCTCGGCACCACAGTTCCGTCGGGGCGACACCATTGTGGGTTCCATGACCGGTTGTGGCACCTTCGCAGAGGAGACGATCGTTCCGAGCATCGCCGCCATAAAGATCGACGACGACGTGCCACTGGACGTTGCCGCCCTCATCGGCTGCGGGGTGACCACGGGGGTGGGTGCCGCCATCAACACGGCCAAGGTCACCCCGGGTTCGTCCGTACTAGTGATCGGGGCGGGTGGAGTCGGCGTTGCGGCGATCCAGGGGGCACGAATCGCCGGAGCTGCGGCGATCGTGGCCGTCGACCTTCACGAGGGGAAGTTGGACCGGGCCAAGTCGTTCGGTGCCACACACGGCGTCCTGCCCGACGACATTCCGGCAGCGTTGGCCGAGATCACGGGTGGTGAGGGCTTCGACTTCACCATCGAGTGCATAGGCATGTCGACCACCATGCGCCAGGCTTTCGACCTGACCCGACGGGGCGGCACCTGCTGCATAGTCGGAGTGGGCCGCATGGAGGACACGTTCGAGTTGTCGGCGTTCGAGATGTTCTTCTCCGAGAAGACGCTGATCGGTTCCATGTACGGCGGGGCCGATGTGCGGACCGACTTCAACAGGTTCCTACGCCTCTACAAGGCCGGCCGACTCGACCTGGACGGCATGATCTCCCGCCGCATCAAGTTGGACGAGGTCAACGATGCACTGGGGGCCCTGGGCGATGCCGACGTGATCCGCCAGATCATCGACTTCTGATCCTGCCCGCAGGTCCGGGGCCTGAGGATCGACACGCCCACGGCGGCAGGACGGACTCACGAGAGGTGGACGACAGTGGGTGACGGCGGCGGGCTCCGGGCCGACCTGGTCCTGGAGTATCCGTTCACCCGTACGACGGGTCCGGTCATCGGTGCGTTCCTCACCGGCCTGCGGGAGGGCGTCATAACCGGGATCAGGCGGTCGGACGGCACGGTCATGGTCCCACCGGTCGAGTACGACCCGGTCACCAGCGAGCCCCTCACCGAGATCGTCGAGGTCGCCGCGTGTGGCGAGGTGGTCTCGTGGACCTGGGTGGATCCACCCCGCCCACAGTCGCCGTGGGACGAACCCCACGGGCTGGCCCTGATCATGCTGGACGGAACCGACACACCGTTGCTGCACGGTGTGCTCGTCGGGTCGGCTGCAGAGCTGTGGACCGGGATGCGGGTCGAGGCTGTGTGGCGTGACGAGAGGGTCGGCCACATCTGCGACCTGGCGGGGTTCGCCCCCGAGGTCCCGGGAGCGGTGGCATGAGCGATCCGGACGTCCCTCCGTCTGCCCTCTCGGGTGACGTGACGTTGCCCGCCGTGCTCCGGGATGTCGAGCCCGTGCGATCCGTCCGGACACCGATACGCCTCGAGTACAGCGTCACGGCCGGCTCGGCCGCCGAGGCGTACCTACGGGCCTATGCCGAGAAGAGGATCGTCGGCCATCGTTCGCCGGTCGATGGAGCCGTGTTCATCCCACCGCGGGGAGTGGATCCACGCTACGGACAGGAGACCGCCGAGGAGGTCGAGCTGGCCCACACGGGCCACGTCGGCAGCTTCTGCGTCACCCACCTGCCGATCCCGGGCCGCTCCGACCTGGTCCCGCCGTATGTGAGCGCCTGGATCCACCTGGACGGATCCGCCATCGGCTTCCTAGGCCTGGTCGCCGGTTGTGCCAACGAGGACGTGCGTATCGGCATGCGGGTGCGTGCGGTGTGGAAGCCGGACGGCGAGCTGGGCCCGACGAGCGAGAGCATCCTCCACTGGGAGCCGACCGGCGAGCCCGACGTGCCGTTCGAGAGGGCCGGCAACAGGGCATGGCGGGCGGGCGGGCCGGACGGCCGGGATGGGCGGCAGGAGCGCGGCGATGCGTGACGTGGCCGTCGTCGCCACGGCCCAGCACCAGGTGGCTGCACTCACCGGGACCACCGAGGTCCAGCTCATGGTGCCGCTCCTCAACGCCGTGAGGGACGCGATCGGCCTTACCCAGGCAGACATCGGCTTCACCTGCTCGGGTAGCAGCGACTTCCTGGCCGGCCAGGCGTTCTCCTTCGTACACACCCTCGACGCCGTCGGCTCGGTCCCGCCGATCAGTGAGAGCCATGTCGAGATGGACGGCGCCTTCGCCCTCTACGAGGCCTGGGTGAAGATCCAGACCGGTGCCGCCGACACCGCTCTGGTCTACGGCTACGGAAAGTCGTCGCCGGGGTCGCTGCGCGACATCCTGGCCCTCCAACTCGACCCCTACCACGTTGCGCCCCTCTGGCCGACCGCCGATGCGGTGGCCGCCCTGCAGGCCCGCCTGCTGCTCGAGTCGGGAGTGTCCGGGGCCGGAGAACTCGCCGAGATCGCGGTCCGGAGCATGCGACACGCCGTCGGCAGTCCCCATGCCGTGCGCTCATCGGCCGACGTGACCGTTGCCGACGTGCTCGCCGAGGCACCCGTAGCCGATCCGTTGAGGCCGAGCGACATCGCCGCTGAGGCCGACGGCGGGTGCGCAGTGGTCCTCGCAGCCGGTGACTTGGCCCGTGGCCTCTGCGAGCGCCCGGCCTGGATCCGTGGCATCGACCACCGCATCGACGCACACGGCCTGGGTGTGCGGGATCTCACGAGGTCGCCATCGGCGGCAGCGGCGGCCGTGAGAGCAGGCGCAGGCGACGACCGGCTGGACTTCGCGGAGTTGCACGGCCTCTACACCAGCCAGGAGGCCATCCTGGTGAGGGAACTCGACCTGGATGACGACCTGCTGGTCAACCCCTCGGGGGGTGCGCTCGCAGGCAACACCACGATGGCTGCCGGGCTCATGCGCATTGCCGAGGCTGCTGCCAGGATCAGCGCCGGCGAGGGAGACCGGGCTCTTGCCCACGCCACGTCGGGACCGTGCCTCCAGCAGAACCTTGTCTGCGTCCTGGAGGGGGAGTAGGGCATGTCCGGTGAGCGCATAGCCGTCCTCGGGGTGGGGCAGACGAAGTACCGGTCCACCCGCGGCGACGTGTCGATCGCCGGCCTCGTGCGTGAGGCCGCCTACCGGGCGCTCGAGGACGCACAGCTCGGGTGGGGTGACATCGACGCGGTGGTGATCGGCAAGGCTCCCGACTTCTTCGAGGGCGTGATGATGCCAGAGCTCTACCTGGCCGATGCCCTCGGGTGTGTGGGCAAGCCCATGCTGAGGGTCCACACGGCTGGTTCGGTCGGCGGGTCTACGGCGCTGGTCGCTGCGTCGCTCGTCCAGGCGCGCATCCACCGACGGGTCCTGACCCTCGGGTTCGAGAAGCAGTCCGAGTCCAACGCCACGTGGGCGTTGTCGCTGCCGCAGCCGTTCTCCGTGTCGGCCAACGCCGGCGCCGGCGGGTACTTCTCGCCGATCATCCGCCAGTACATGACCCGGTCCGGAGCGCCGGACCTGATCGGCTGCATGGTGGCCTTCAAGGATCGACAGAACGCCCTGCTCAATCCGTACGCCCACCTCCACCAGCACGACCTGACGTTCGAGAAGGTCGTCGAGTCACCGATGCTCTGGGACCCCATCAGGTACTCGGAGACCTGCCCCTCCTCGGATGGAGCCTGTGCCATGGTCCTGGGTGACGAGGTGGCCGGCGATGCCGCCACCGGCCCCGTCGCATGGGTGCACGGAACCGCCATGCGATCTGAGGCCAACAACTTCCCCGGTCGTGACGAGGTCAACCCCCTAGCCAGCCGGGACTGCGCCGCCGATGTGTTCCGGCAGGCCGGCATCACCGACCCGCGCACGCAGGTGGACGTGGTCGAGGTCTACGTTCCGTTCTCCTGGTACGAGCCGATGTGGCTCGAGAGCCTGGGGTTCGCCGAGCCCGACAACGGCTGGCGGATGGTCGAGGACGGATCCACGAGCCTCGACGGAGGTGACCTGCCGGTGAATGCCTCCGGTGGCGTTCTCTCGTCGAACCCGATCGGAGCGTCGGGCATGATCCGGTTCGCCGAGGCCGCGATGCAGGTCCGGGGCATGGCCGGCGAGCACCAGGTGGACGGGGCCCGCACGGCCCTCGGCCACGCCTACGGCGGTGGGGCGCAGTACTTCGCCATGTGGGTGGTCGGTTCCGAGAAGCCCTGACATGCAGGAGCGGCTCGCCCCGGCCGTTTGGTACGGGCTCTGTGGGACGGGTGCCGTGGAGTGGGCGCCGAGCGCCTACGATCCAGGTGCCCACCGTCCAGCCTCGTGGAGGGGAACCGATGAGAATCGTGGTCGACTACGACCAGTGTGAGAGCAACGCCATCTGCATGCAGATAGCCCCCGACGTCTTCGAGGTGCGCGACGACGACTTCCTCTACGTGCTCGACGAGACCCCCGGCGAGGATCGTCGGGCCGCCATGCAGGAGGCGGTCCAACGCTGCCCGAAGCAGGCGATCTCGCTTGAGGGCTGAACCGGGGGCTGAACTCCTCCCGGTCGACGGCCCCTGCCCGGTACCGACCTGCGCCGGCAGCCGGTAGCGGGTAGCCGGCCCAGTAGCGGATAGCCAGTCGCCGATGGTGCGTGACTCGATAACGATCGTCGGAGCGTCGCTGGCGGGTCTGCGTGCCGCCGAGACGCTCCGCAGGGACGGCTTCAGCGGCCGGATCTCGCTGATCGGCGCCGAGGTCCACGCTCCCTACGACAGGCCGCCGCTGTCAAAGCAGGTGCTGGCAGGCGCATGGGAGGCCGACAGGACGGTCCTGACCCCCGCCGACCGCCTCGAGCTTCTGGGCCTCGACATGCGCCTCGGCCGACGCGCTACCGGACTCGACCTGTCGGGTCGCATACTCGAGGTGGATGGCGTCAGCGAGTCCTACGACGGCCTGCTGATTGCCACGGGAGCGCGCTGTCGGACCCTCCCGGGAACCGGCCACCTGGCCGGGGTGCACACCCTGCGGACCCTCGACGACAGCCTCGCCATCCTGGAGGCGATGCGCGGCGATCCCCGCAGGGTGGTCGTCGTGGGAGCCGGGTTCATCGGTGCCGAGGTGGCCTCGACGGCAATAGGCCACGGGGTGCCGGTCACGATGGTCGAGGCACTCCCGGTGCCCCTCGGCCGGGTGCTCGGCGACATGGTGGGTTCTGTGATCGCTGAACTGCACCTGGAACACGGCGTCGACCTGCGCTGCGGGGTGGGTGTGGAGGCAGTGGAGGGTGGAGACCGGGTCGAATCCGTGCGGCTCACCGATGGCACCGTTG
This sequence comes from Acidimicrobiia bacterium, assembly GCA_015658775.1. Classification (GTDB taxonomy): domain Bacteria; phylum Actinomycetota; class Acidimicrobiia; order Acidimicrobiales; family MedAcidi-G1; genus UBA3125. The sequence continues at coordinate 9,169 of DQOF01000035.1, forward strand.
TGGAGGCGGACCTGGTGGTGGTGGGAATAGGCGTCGTGCCGGACACCGGATGGCTGGAGGGCTCCGGCCTCACCCTCGAGGACGGGGTGGTCTGCGACGAGACGTGCCTGGCGGCTCCGAACATCACAGCGGCAGGTGACGTGGCCCGCTGGCCCAACCCGCGCTACGGCGAGGTCATGCGGGTGGAACACTGGGACAACGCCGTCGAGCAGGGTGCACATGCGGCCCGACGGCTCCTGCAGTCGGAAGAGGAGGCCGTGCCCTACGCACCCGTGCCATGGTTCTGGAGCGACCAGTACGACCGCAAGATCCAGCTGGCCGGCCGGGCGCGTCCCGACGACGAGGTGCGGATCGTCTCGGGTTCCCTGGAGGAGCGTCGATTCGCCGCCCTCTACAGCAACGATGGGCGACTCACGGCGGTGTTGGGAATGAACCGGCCCCGACACGTGATGCAGTTCAAGGGCCTCCTGGAGCGGGAAGCCTCGCTGGCCGAAGCCATCGAGTTCGCCGAGGGCCTGGGCTGACCTGTCGCGCCGCTGTCGCGTCGGCAGTTCTTGGGGTTGTGTCGGTCGCCTGTGGTGCCGGGTCTCCGGCTGGCGTCGACGTCGAGGCCCTGGAGCGGGCCGTACCGGCGCTGTTGGTGCCGGAACACCCCGAGATGGTCGTGGACGTGTCGTGTCCGACGATCGAGGTGGATGCTGCGGGGCCTGTCACGTGCAGCGCGACGATCGCCGGGCTGGTCGTGCCGATCGTCGTGTACGGGCCCGACGAGGACTCTCGCATGAAGGTCGAGTCAGAGGTCGAGCTGGTCATGGCAGCCGAGGTCGCCTCCTCCTCCGAGACTCGCCTGGACGCCGACCTGGGGATCGACAACGAGGTGGGCTGTGAGCCGGTGCTGAGGGTGGCTCGGGCCGGACAGTCATTCACCTGCACGGCCACCGGACCCGATGGGCGGGCACATGTCCTCATCGCTACCCTTCTCGACGGGACCGGTGCCTTTCGACTGGATCCCGGATGAGGTGGGGTCTCTCGCCATTCGACCGTGACGACCCTTCCCGGATCTGGTGGGATGGGAAGGTTGCAGCAGGGAGATCGGTTGCCTACCGGTGAGGACGAACCAGCGGAGGAAGTGATCGTGGCAGCATCGATGTTCTCGAGGTTCAGGCGGTCGAGGGATGCCGCGAACGTGTCGTCCGGGTCGGCGGTCGATGCGGGTCCGGCACCGATTGCCGACCTGGGTGACTCCGACTTCTTCGACTCGCTCGACGGGCATGCGACCATCGTCGACTTCTGGGCACCCTGGTGTGGTCCGTGCAGGGCGCTGCATCCCATTCTCGAGGAACTAGCACGTGCCCACGGCGGCGACAGGATCCACTTCGCCCGGGTGAACGTAGACGAGAACCCGGGTATCGCAGGGGCTCTCGGGATAATGAGCATCCCGACGCTGATGCTCTGCGATCTGGGTGGAAACGAGGTCGAGCGTCTTGTGGGGATGCCGGACCGCCGCCGCCTGGACAGGCTGGTCGAACAGGCCGGGGCCATCGGTTGCAGGCCTGAGGCCTAGTGGTGCCGTACGCCCGGCCGGAGACGAGCATCGAGCGCGGATCGACCTGTCCGAGTCCGGCGGTCAGCCCTAGGCCAGTCGCTCCGTCAGGCGCATGTTCACGTGCCGGCGCTCTCGGTGCTGGGCGACCATGAGGGTTCCCTGGGGGACCGGGTTGGCGTCCAGGAACCTGTCGACGTCCGGGTCGACGGACGGGTCCACCAGCGCCCTCACACCCTCGAGCATCCGGGCGATGCTGTTCGACGGGAGCCTGCCGGTCAGGTCGGCCCAGTCGTCCGTGATGGTCCGCCAGACCAGGCCCCGGTGGTGTCGGTGGTGCAGAGCCTCCCTCAACAGGAACGGGGCGTCCTGGGTCCGGATGCCACCGTCCAGGATCTCAGCCAGCAGCTGCTCCAACTCTGCCCGTCCGGGGAAGAGCGCCATGGCGCGGAGGTGTCGTTGTTCCTCCTGCGCCGTGGCGGCGCCCAGGTAGCGCCGACGGCATTCGGCGAAGGTGTCTGCGTCGCCGTGCGTGGCGACGATCGAGACCACGGCAGCGGCTACTGCCGGGTCCTCCGTCCGGGTGTCGGCCCACCGGGACCGGGCCTCGGCGATCACGATCTCGTCGTCGGCGAGCGTTCCCGCAGCCGAGAGGACCAGGCCGCGTAGTTGACGGGTCCGGTCGTCATCGTCGCCCAGGGGGGTCCAGCCCAGGCGGTCCACCTGGCTCTGAAGCAGGCCCAGGGCGTCGGCAGCCGAGGCCTCATGGCGGGTCGGGGCCACCAGGTCGATGGTGCCGAGCGCTCGGATGCAGGCCTGCCAGACGGCGAGGTCGTGATCGTCGGAGAAGGCCCGGACAGTGTCGAGGAAGTCGGCAGGTGAGGCCTCACCGGCCAGGACAAGGGCCCAGTGGTCGTCGATGGCCGATGCCCGTTCTGCAGCCGACAGTGATCCGATCCCGCCGAAGATCGGTGGGCTCGAGCGGTAGAAGCCCGACGCATCGGCGTTCAGAGTCAGGAGGTCTCCCTCGATCGGCACGGTGACCGGCCCCTCCGGAGGCAGCAGCACCTTGTGCAGGCCGGAACTGGTGCGAATCCGGACCGGGACGGTCCACCCGGTGCCGTCGTCCACGCCGTCGTACCGGAACGGCCTCTGGACGAGGGTCAGGACGCCATCGTGGACGGCGCCGGTCACCACCGGGTGGCCACCCCGGAAGATCCAGCCGTGCATGAGGTCACGGACCGGTTCTCCGGAGGCCGCCTCCAGCGCGTCCCAGAGGTCGTCGTTGTCGGTGTTGCCGTGCAGGTGGTCGGCCAGGTAGCGGCGCACACCGTCCCGGAACGTCGTCTCGCCCAGGTACTGCTCGAGCATGCGCACGACGCCTGCACCCTTCTCGTAGGTGAGGAGGTCGAACATCCCCTCGGCGTCGGCAGGCGTGACCACCGGATACTCGATGGGGCGTGTCGAGGCCAGGGCATCTACGTCGAGGGCCGCCGAGCGTGCAGCGCCGAACCCTGTCCAGACGTCCCAGTCCGGCCTGTAGGTCTCCACGGCCTTCATCTCCATGAACGTGGCGAAGGCCTCGTTCAACCAGATCCCGTTCCACCAGCGCATGGTCACCAGGTCGCCGAACCAGAGGTGCGCCAGCTCGTGGCTGAGCACGGCAGCCACGCTCTCCAACTCGCGTTGGGTGGCCTCGGCCGGGTCGACGAGCAGCAGGACCTCGCGGAACGTGATGCAGCCCAGGTTCTCCATTGCGCCGGAGGCGAAGTCGGGCAGGGCGACCAGATCGACCTTGCCCCCAGGGATCCCGATGCCGTACCACTGCGTGAACCAGGCAAGGGCATGGGCCGCCACATCGAGGGCGAAGCCGGTCAGGTGCCCCCGCCCCGGTGGGTGGACGACGCGCACCGGCGTGCCAGCCACGTGGATCGGATCCGTGACCTCGAGGGGGCCGACCACGAACGCCACCAGGTAGGTGGACAGGGGGATGGTGTCGGCGAAGACCACGCGGTCGGTGTCGTCGTCCAGGGCGGTGCGGGAGGTCTCGGCGCCGTTAGAGACCGCCAGGAGTCCCCGGGGAACGACGAGCGACACGCCGAACGTGGCCTTCATGTCGGGCTCGTCGAAGCAGGGGAAGGCCCGCCTGGCGTCGGTCGACTCGAACTGGGTGGTCGCAATCGGGTGGCTGTCGCCGGCCCCGTCGACGATGGTGCTCCTGTAGAAGCCCCGCAGGCGATCGCCCAGCAGGCCCCCGAACGCCAACTCGATCCGTGCATGCCCCGGGGCGATGGTCCGGTCGGCCCTCAGCATCACCCGCTCCAGGTCCGGATCAAGGTCGACCGTCGGTTCCACCTTGCCGTCGCCGTCCGTGATGGCCGCCGAGCCGATGGTCAGGTCGACGGCGTTCAGGGCGATCTCCGACACGCCTTCGATGACATCCACGTCGATCGCCACCGAGCCTGAGAATGTTCCGCGTCCGAGGTCTGGCCGGATCTCGAGGAGGTAGTGGCGCGGCAGGACGTCGCGGGGGAGTCGATGGTCTGACATGGTCGGCCGAGCGTACCGGTCCCGCTGCCGCCGGATCGCCGCTCGACCTGCCGGCTGCGGCACACTGATGCTCCGGCCATGGGCAGCAGGCCTGTGGGGACGACCGAGGAGCCTCAGGTGGAACCCACGATCGACGTGGTGGGAGTCGGCAACGCGATCGTCGACGTGCTGGCGTCGGTCGACGATTCGTTTATCCTCGAGCACGGCCTGACCAAGGGCTCCATGACCCTGATAGACGCCGAGCGTGCCGCCGTGCTCCACGCTGCGATGCCGCCGGGAATCGTGGCCTCCGGTGGCTCAGCGGCCAACACCATGGTGGGGGTGGCGGCGTTCGGTGGTCGTGCCGCCTACATCGGCAAGGTCCGTGACGACGACCTGGGAGAGGTGTTCCGGCGTGACCTCCGGGCTGTCGGCGTGGCGTTCGACGTGCCCGGTGCCACCGACGGGCCGTCCACGGCGCGGTGTCTCATACAGGTGACGGCTGACGCACAGCGCACCCTGAACACGTTCCTCGGAGTGTCGGCGCACCTGGGGCCCGATTCGGTCGACGCCGACCTGGTCGCGTCCGCCGCCCATCTCTACTGCGAGGGCTACCTCTGGGACAGGGATGAGGCCAAGGCGGCGATTCGATATGCCATGGATGCGGCCCGTCTCGCCCGGCGGACTGTCTCGCTGACGCTCTCCGACAGCTTCTGTGTGGAGCGACACCGCGCTGAGTGGCTGGACCTCCTGACCGACAGGGTCGACGTGGTCTTCGGCAACGCCCACGAACTCTGCTCGCTCTACGGGGTGGAGACCCTCGACCGGGCGGCCGACGCGGCGTCCGAACAGGTCGACCTGGCTTTCGTGACCCTCGGTGCACGAGGTTCGCTGGTGGTTGCGGGCTCCGACCGGATCCGGGTGGAGGCCGACGAGCTGCATGCCGTGGTCGACACGACCGGTGCGGGCGACCTGTACGCATCGGGCGTGCTCTACGGCCTCAGCCAGGGAGCCTCGCTGGCTGAGGCTGCCCGGCTGGGCAGTATCGCCGCCGCCGAGATCATCAGCCACATGGGTGCCAGGCCTGAGGCCGACCTGGTCGCGGTGGCGCGCTCCCTGCTGGCCTGATGGCCTCGGCCGGGCCCCGGATCCCGGACCCGTGTCCCGGATCCCGGATCAGGCCCGGTGCCCGGTGCCGGTATAGCGTCGGCTCCCATGAGCGACGGATACACCTGCTTCGACACCGATGTCTGCAACGGCGTGGCCACGGTCACCATGTGCCGCGGCGATCAGCTGAACACGATGACCCCGGCCTTCTGGAACGAGCTTCCGGTGCTGATCCGCGAGCTGGATGCGTCCGGTGCTGCGCGGGTGGTCGTGTTGGCCTCCACCGGACGGCACTTCAGCGCCGGCATGGACCTGGCCGTCTTCGGTGGCGGGGCCGGGCGCGGGTCGGACGGAGCCGAGGTGGGGCGCCTGAGGGCCAACCTGCGCTCCAACGTCCTGCACCTCCAGGACACCTTCACCGCCATCGAGAGGGCACGCATGCCGGTTCTGGCCGCCATCCAGGGCGGCTGCATCGGCGGAGCCGTCGACATGGTCACCGCCTGCGACATGCGGTACGCATCCGAGGACGCCTTCTTCTGCATCCAGGAGATCAACATCGGCATGACCGCCGACGTCGGCACCCTTCAGCGGCTTCCCAAGCTGATACCCGAGGGGGTGTGCCGCGAGCTCGCCTACACGGGTCGCCGCATGCCGGCGTCCGAGGCGAAGGCGGCCGGCCTCGTCAACGAGGTCTTCCCCGACCACGATTCTCTCCTCGCCGGGGTGCAGGCCGTGGCTGCGGAGATCGCCTCGAAGTCCCCGCTCGCAGTGTGGGGTTCCAAGGAGATGATCACCTACTCCAGGGACCACTCCACCGCCGACTCGCTGGACCACATAGCCACCTGGCAGGCCGGCATGTTCCAGCCCACCGACATGGTCGAGGCGTTCGAGGCACTGGCCGAGAAGCGCCCAGCCGGTTTCGACGACCTGCTGCCGTTCCGGGGCGGCCTCGGTGACGGGGTCTGATCGCAGCGTTCAGGTCTCGGACGGATCGGCGGGCCTGTAGTCGAGCCTCAGGTCGCCCAGGCGTACCAGGGCGCTGCTGATCCAGGTGCCGAGGCTGCCGAAGTCTTCGTCGAGCGCTGTGCCGTCCTCGAGGGCCTTCTCGTCGAGTTCGTAGCTGCCTGCGTAGGACACCTCCACGGCCCAGTGGGGGTCGTCCGGCTCGTCGTAGATGGTTTCCACCGTCGGGCCCGACTGCTCCAACGCGTGGTCGCCCAGCTCCGGCGGCTCGTCAGGCAGCGCGGACAGGACGATGCCCAGTAGCGGTGCCGACGCCAGTCGCTGGAGCCGCAGCACGACCTCGACGGTGATCTCGGGAGGGTCGGCCAACTGGCCCTCCAGGTACCAGTGCCGGTAGGCGGTCTGGGACCAGGTCGGCCATTCGAGGGTGAGGTCGCACCGGATCCTCGGCGGGTCCCCCTCGCCCGGCATGGCGTACGAGGTCGCCCAGTTGAGGTCGCCGAGCAGGATGTCGGCCTGGAACCGCTCCTCCAGGGCCTGGCGTTCCAGCCTGGCCGCCTCGAGGGCCTCGCGGAGCGCGCCGATGGCATCGGAGAACACGTGGTCGAGCATGGGATGGTCAGGCTAGCCACAGGTCCGGCGGGGGTCAGGCGGTTGTGGCAGCCTGCAGGGACGGGTGGGGCAGACTGTCGTCTCATGCGTGCCGCAGCCACCGACAGGATCCAGCCGAAGGCGGCTCGCCGGATGGCACTCGCCGCCCAGGGATTCGCCGACCCGGCGCCGGTCGGACGGGTCGATGTCCGCCACTTCAGGCGCGTTCTGGGCCGCCTCGGACTCCTCCAACTGGACTCGGTCCAGGCCGTCTGCCGGTCGCACTACCTGCCCGTCTACAGCCGCCTGGGCGTCTATGACCGGATGCGGCTCGACGACTGGCTCTGGAACTCGGGGGAGATGTTCGAGACCTGGGCCCACGAGGCGTCCATCCTGCCGGTCGGGCTGGAGCCGCTGCTGCGCTGGCGGAAGCAGCGCGCCGCAGAGGGCCGGACGTGGTCCGGACTCCACGCCATGGGTAGCGGGCAGCCCGACTATGTAGCCGCCGTCCTGGCCGAGGTCGAACGACGCGGGGCCGTCACGGCAGCGCAGTTGAGTGACCCCCGTCCCAGGTCGGGGGACTGGTGGGACGGTCGCTCGGATGGCAAGAGGGCTGTGGACTGGCTGTTCCGGATCGGGCGTGTGGGCAGCAGGAGGGTCGGCAACTTCGAGCGTTCCTACGAGCCCTTCGACGCGGTGGTGCCAGCCGGGATCCGTGCCATGCCGACACCGTCGATCGAGTCGGCCCAGCGGGACCTCCTGGAGATCGCCGGACGCTGTCAGGGAATCGGGACTGCCGCCGACCTCGCCGACCACTTCCGCATCCGCACCGTCGAGGCGCGTCCCCGTCTGCTCGAACTGGTCGACGAGGGACGCCTGTGTCCCGTGCAGGTGGAGGGTTGGCACGAGCCGGCGTTCATGCATCCGGGGGTGGCCCGAGCCGGGCGGGTCGATGCCCGTGCGCTCCTGTCGCCGTTCGACCCGGTGGTCTGGCACAGGCCGCGGGCCGAGCGGCTCTTCGGATTCCGGTACCGGATCGAGATCTACGTGCCCGCCGACAGGCGGCGGTACGGCTACTACGTGCTTCCCTTCCTGCTGGGCGACGAGCTCGTGGGGCGGGTGGACGTGAAGGCCGATCGGGCGGCGGGCGTCCTGCAGGCCAGGGGGGTGTTCGCCGAGGACGGTGTCGACAGGGCACACGTTGCAGTCGAGTTGGCAGTGGAGTTGGAGCGGCTGGCCGTGTTCCTGGGACTGGACGAGGTGGCGGTTGGTCGTCGTGGCAACCTGATGGCTGCCCTGCGTTCGGCCCGCCGTTGAGAGGTCAGGCCCTGGCCCTGCGCCAGGCGGCGTAGCGGGTCAGGTGCCCGAGGGCGGTGACGGCCCGGTCGGCCGAGGGGTAGCAGAGCCGTCCCGACCCGCGGACGGCTGCGACCATTGGGTTGTCCGGCCGGACGACGGCCAGTTCCGAGGCAACCATCACCGGCTTGTCGTTTCTGGACGAGGCGGCGGTGGTCGCCTCTGCATACCGTTGTTCCTGGCGCTCGTGGTAGTCGACGATGCGTCCGAGGCCGTGGTCGGGGAAGAAGGGCCCACTGCGGGTGAACGCAGCGGTGTTGCCCTGGATTCCGAGCCCCAGCTGGATGACCGAGTCGACGTCGGGGTGGGCGGCCACCAGGTCTAGGAGTTCCGGGATCGTGTCGCGGGTCTCTCCGGCTGCCAGGTCGACCGGGTTGTTGCGGCTCCAGCGGGGCGGGAGCATGCCGTCTATGGCCGTGAGCAGGTCGGCTGGCAGCGGGGTCAGGGTGAGGTCCGGGTGCCTGGTGACGGCGTCGGCGGCGATGACTCCCCACCCCCCGGCGGTGGTCAGCACGATGACCCGGTCACCGGCCGGTAGCGGCTGGCTGGCGAACGTGGCGGCAGCCTCGAAGGCCGACTCGATGGTGGCGGCCCGCAGCATGCCCGCCTGGCGTGCCATGCCGTCGAAGATGCGGTCGTCGCCGGCCAGCGAGCCGGTGTGCGACGCTGCCGCTCGCTGTCCACCCGAGGTGGCCCCACCCTTCACCACGACCACCGGCATCCGCCTGCACACCTCGCGCACCCGTTCGAAGAAGTCGCGGCCGTCGGCGAGGCCCTCGATGTAGCAGAGACCGACCTCGGTCTCAGGATCGTCGGCGAACCATTCGAGGTAGTCGGCCACCCCGGTTGCGGCCGCATTTCCGGCCGACACGGCCCGGCTTATTCCGACACCTGTCTGCTCCGCGTAGTTCAGGAAGGCCGAGACGAAGTTGCCCGACTGGGAGGCGACACCTATCCGCCCCCGCGGCGGGTAGGGGGCCACGATCTGCGCGCAGAGGGATGCAGGCGGCGAGACGACCCCCTGGCCGTTGGGGCCTGCCATCACGAGGTCCAGCTCGTCCGCCAGCGCCACGAGCCTGCGCTCCGCGTCTGCGCCGTCGGCGCCGGTCTCCGAGTAGCCGCCGGCGGCCACGAACACCGCGCGCACGCCCTTCGAGGCAGCCTTCCGGATGATCTCCTCGTTGACCGAGGCAGGGGTACAGATCATCAGCAGGTCCGCCTCTCCCGCAGGCACGTCGTCGACCGATGCGAGCACGGGGCGGTCCAGGACGGTGCCCGCCTCACGGCCGATGGCGTACACAGGACCCGAGAAGCCGCATGACAGGATGTTGTGGAGGGCGACGAAGCCGAACTTGGCAGGGTGGCTGGAGACCCCGGTGACTATCACACCCCGCGGCTCGAACAGGGCGGACAGGTCCCGGGCCATCAGCGGCCCCCGTTCCCCGGTTGGACGGGTTCCACGAGCTCCACCAGGGCGTCCACCGCCACCGGGCGACCGTTGGCCACGATCAGTGGGTTCAGGTCTATCGAGGCGATCGACGGGTCTGCGGCCAGCGACCCCAGCGCGCAGAGGGTGTCGGCGAGGGCCTCGCGGTCGATAGCCGGCTCACCCCGGAAGGCCTCGAGCAGCGCCTGGCTTCCGAGGCTGTCGATCAGGTCGTGTGCGTCTATGCGGTCGATAGGTGCCAGCCTGAAGGCCACGTCGGCGATGGCCTCGGTCAGCACGCCGCCGACGCCCAGCATCACGCACGGTCCGAACCGTTCGTCCCGGACGAGTCCGGCAATCAGCTCGCGGTCGCCGCGGACCATTTCTGAGACGAGGACCTCGACAGGACCGTCGTCGTCGGTCGCCGCTGCGAGCAACTCGGAGGCAGCGGACTCGACGTCGGAGTCGCCGTCCAGTCCCAGCCTGACCAGGCCGCGTTCGGTCTTGTGGGAGATGCTCCCACCACACAACTTGGCCACCACGGGGTAGCCGAGGCGTGAGGCCTCCCGGGCGGCCGAAGCGGGGTCGGCTGCGACGGCCCACCCAGAAACCGCCACGCCGGCGTCGCTGACGAGCAGCCTGGACTGCGCTTCGGAGAGGGTGGGCATCGGTCGTAGTGCCTAGCACGGCACCGTTGGCGGGGCTCAGCCGGAAATCCCCGCGTAACCGGGCTTGATGACTCCGTTGATGAGTTCCAGGCGCTGGTCGAAGGGAAGGAAGGCGCTCTTCATGGCGTTTATCGTGAGCCACCTGAAGTCGTCCAGCCCCCAGCCGAAGGCGGTCTGCAGGTCGGACAGTTCGGAGGTCATCGAGACGCCGCTCATGAGGCGGTTGTCGGTGTTGACGGTGACACGGAAGCCCAGATCGCGGAGCAGGCCGATCGGGTGGTCGGCGATGGTGGCGACCGCACCCGTGTGCACGTTGGACGTCGGGCAGAGTTCGAGTGGGAGTCGCCGGTCTCGCACGAACGCCGCCAACCGGCCAAGTCGCGTGGAGCCGTCGTCGTCGACCGTGATGTCATCGACTATCCGCACACCGTGTCCGAGTCGCTCGGCGCCGCAGAACTGCACCGCCTCCCAGATCGAGGCCACCCCGAACGCCTCGCCGGCGTGGATGGTGACATGGAAGTTCTCCCTCTGCAGGTACTGGAATGCCTTCAGGTGGAGGGTCGGCGGGTAGCCGGACTCGCGGCCCGCTATGTCGAATCCGACGACGCCACGGTCCCTGAACCTGATGGCCGCCTCTGCGACGCCGAGGGAGTCGGTGTCGGTGCGCATGGCGGTGACAAGGGTCGAGACCGTGAGGGCGGTGTCCGCGGAGCCTTCGACGAAGCCCGCCAGAACGGCCTCAATGACCTCGTCCAGGGACATGCCGCGTCCGGTGTGGAGGGCGGGAGCGAATCGCACTTCTGCATAGACGCATCCGTCGGCGGCGAGGTCGGTTGCGCATTCGGCGGCGACCCGGTGGCAGGCGTCGGCGGTCTGCATGACGCCGACCGTGTGGGCGAAGGTCTCCAGGTAGAGCCCGAGGTCCCGCCGGGCTGCGCCGCTCAGGAACCAGGTTGACAGATCGTCCACGTCGGTGGTCGGCAGGTCGGTGTAGCCGTGCTGGTCGGCGAGTTCTATGACCGTGCCCGCCCGGAGGCCACCGTCGAGGTGGTCGTGGAGCACGACCTTGGGGGCCCGGCGGATTGTGTCGAGGTCGATTGCCATGTCACAGCCTAACTGTGGCGGTGTCGCCCGTATCAGACGAAACCCCGCAGGGGGAGGTCGGCGCCGCGCTGCAGCCAGTTGTCGGCCGGGTAGTCGGCGGCTGCGTCGATGATGTGCAGGGTGTATGCCAGCCTCGCCCGGTCCGAGGTGTTGGGAGGGCTCCAGTGGGGGAGCAGGCCCGAGAAGGCGATGAGGGTGCCTGCCTGCACCTCGAGGGGCACCAGTAGATCCATGTCGTACGGCGTCGGGTCGAAGACGTCAGTGGTCGTCCCTGCGTCTTCAAGCCGGAAACGCGTCCTGGCCGGTCCGGCCTGTCCCCCCGGAATCGCCCACATGCACCCGTTCTCCACCGTTGCGTCCTGAAGGGCGAACCAGAAGCCCGTGACGGTCTGGGGTTCGGTCCACAGGAAGGCGTGGTCACAGTGGCAGACCACCTCGCCGCCGATGTGTGGGGGCTTGAAGATCACCATCGACTGCACGAGGAGCGGGTCGACGAAGCCCAGGTCGGCTGCCAGGGCAGCCATCTGCGGTGTCCGGGAGAAGCGGTCGAACACCGGGTCGAGGTCGTGCATCGCATGGCCCAGCTTGTTGAGTGCCCGGTCCATGGGAACCAGCAGTCGTCCGTCGTCGTCGAATGCACCCTCCTCGAAGAAGGCCCGCACCTTGTCGCCCGAGTCCAGGAAGTAGCGGTCCTGGGCATGTGACTTCTGCGTGGTGGAGAAGATGGTGGCGGCCTCGCCGGGGGAGCGGGCCAGGTCTGCGACCATCTCGCCGACGCGTGCGGTCAGCGCCTCGACCTGCGACGGCTCCACGAAGTCGGGCATCACGAGGTAGCCGTCGTCGCGCCATCCCGCCTGCTGGTCGGCGGTCAGTGACGGGACGCTCATTCCTGCCCCCGTCTGTAGCGGAGGCCGTTGGCTGCGGGCATCCGGAGTCGGCTGGTCGCCAGGACCAGCACCAGCAGCGTGACTATGTGTGGCGTCACCGGTGGCAGCTCTCCCATGACCTTGTCGGTCACCGCATACCACCACAGCATGGGGGCCGTGACTAGCAACAGGATTCCGGCGGTCGACAGGCGGTGCTGCTTCAGCGCACGCAGGGCGGCCACGCCCACGGCCACGCCGGCCAGCAGCAGCAGGGCGTGGACGGCGGTTCGGTCCCGCAGTTGGAGGGCGTCGGCGAAGCCGAAGAGCAACGATCCGAGGAACGCACCGACGGGCCGCCAGTTTCCGAAGATCACTGTTGCCAGGCCAATGAAGCCCCGACCCTGGGTCTGGGCCTCACGGTAGATGCCGGTCTGTTCGATCGCGATGAAGGCCCCGCCGAACCCGGCCATGCCGCCGCTCACCACCACGGCCGTGTACTTCATCCTGTACACGTTGACGCCGAGGCTGTCGGCTGCGACGGGGTGCTCGCCGCTGGCCCTGACCCTCAGGCCGAACGGCGTGTACCAGAGTACGAACACCGTCGCCGGCACCAGCAGGAGTGCCAGCAGGGTGGCCCAGGAGATGTTGCTCGTGACGCCGGAGGCCACGGCGAACACGTCGGAGACGATGAACCACCCCCGGTCGGCCAGCCACCCGAAGATGTCCGGCGTGCTCCATCCGAAGAGGTCGCCACCGGAGAGGAAGGGAATGTCCACGTGCCCGACGCTCTCGACACGCGGCGACTGGGTGATGCCCCCGCCCGGCCTGTTGGAGAAGAACTCGCGGGAGAGGAACCTGGTGATTCCGGGGGCCAGGATGTTGATGGCGACACCGGAGACGATGTGGTCGACGCCAAAGCCCACGGTGGCCACGGCATGCAGGAGGCCCCCGGCAGCGCCGCCGGCGATGCCGATGGCGATTCCCCACCACGGGCCGAACTCGAGCGCTCCCCATGCCCCGAACCAGGTGCCGAGGACCATCATCCCCTCCAGCCCGATGTTGACGACTCCGGCCCGCTCGGCCCAGATGCCGCCGAGGCCGGCCAACAGGATGGGTACGGCCCGGCGCAGGGTCGAGGCGGCGGTGCCGGCTGAGACCAGGTCGGTGGTCTCGGGCCGGGCCAGCTCCTGGGTCAGCGAAAGGACGATGATCACACCGAGGGCCATCAGCATCCACCGCAGGACGCGCGACTCCCTCAGCGGCACGGTGCTCATGGGGTGCCTCCAGCGTCGGACCGCGCGGACGCGGTGGCGGCATCACGGGCCTCCTGGGCCCGCCGTACCCGGCTGACCACCTCGTAGGCGACCACCGCCGTGAGGACGACGACACCCTGGAGGATCGAGACGATCTCACGTGGGGCGTCACCGCGCACGTCGAGGATGGGAGCGGCGCTGTCCAGCCAACCGAACAGGAGTGCCCCGACGGCGATTCCGGCGGGATGGTTCCTGCCGATCAGCGCCACGGCGATCCCGGCGAAGCCCAGACCCTTGGTGAACGAGAGGTCGAACTTGAAGTCGTCGCCCAGGATCTCGGGCATCCCGACAAGGCCGGCCACTGCGCCGGAGAGCAGCATCGCCCTCAGCACGGTCGCCTTCGGATCGACGCCGGACGCTTCTGCGGCGAACGGGTTGAGGCCCGTTATCCGCAGGTCGTATCCGGCCCGGGTGCGGGTCAGGAACAGGTGGAAGAGGATTCCCACGAGGACGGCGACCAGCAGGAAGCCCCCCAGTTCCCGCCCGCCCTTGATATCCCGCGTGAACGCCTCAACCAGGCCGTTCAGGTTCGGGAAGCGGCCCGATTCGGGGATCTCGGGGGTCTTCAGGTTGAGGCTCGTGTCCTCGGGGTCGGACAACCAGGTCCTCATCAGGTAGCCGACCATCGAGAGGGCGATGGCGTTGAGCATGATCGTCGAGATCACCTCGTGGACGCCCCGGGTGACCTTCAGGTAGCCGGCCAGACCGGAGAACGTTGCCGCGACCGTCATGGCGACGACCAGGATGAGCAGCACGTGGAGCGGAGCCGGCAGGTTGACTGCAGCCCCGGCCGATGCGGCGAGGAGTGCGCCCAGGATGTACTGGCCCTCGACGCCTATGTTGAACAGGTTCATCCTGAACCCGACGGCCACGGCGATGCCGGCCAGGTAGAGGGGCGTGGCCCTGTTGCCGGTCTCCACGAGGGTCTCCAGGCGGGTGCCGAAGGAGAGCAGTTCCGCCCATGCGGCGATCGGGCTGGTACCGACAGCCAGCAGCACCACCGAGGAGATCAGCACCGAGAAGACGAATGCCGACACCGGGGCGGCCAGTGCCATCAGGATCCGTCGGGAGGTCATGGCGACGACTCCGCGCCGGGCGGGTCGTCGGGCGGGCCCGAAGCGGTCGTGTCTGCACCGGGTCGGCCTGCGCCGGTCATGTGGCTGCCGAGCAGTCGGGGCGTGGTCGTAGCCGGATCCAGGTCTGCGACGATCCGGCCACCCAGCATCACGAGCAGGCGGTCGGCCAGACCGATCAACTCGTGCAGGTCGGCGGACACCAGCAGCACGGCCAGCCCGTCGGCGCGGGCCCGGCGCAGCCTGTCCCAGACAGCGGCCTGGGCACCGACGTCAATGCCCCGGGTCGGGTGTGCCGCCACCAGTAGCCGGGGTTCGGCGATCATCTCCCGACCTATCAGGAGCTTCTGCTGGTTTCCACCGGACAGTGCCTGCGCGGTGGTGTTGATCCCGGGAGTGCGGACATCGAACTGGTCGACGATCTGTTGTGTCACGCCACGTGCGCCGGGTCGGTCGATGAGCGGGCCCCTGGCGAATGGCCGGCTGGTCTGGTGGCCGAGCATCGCGTTCTCCCACAGCGGGGCGTCCAGCAGGAGGCCCCGCCGGTGTCGGTCCTCGGGCACGTAGCCGATTCCCGCCTCGCGGCGTCGCCTCACGGGCCAGTCACCGATGCTCTCACCTTCCAGGGTGATGCCGCCCGCAGCCAGGGCCCTCAGCCCGAGCAGCGCCTCGACCAGTTCGACCTGACCGTTGCCCTCCACTCCGGCAATGCCCAGGATCTCCCCACGGTGGATCGTGAGGTCGATGTCGGTGAGTACCTCGCGGCCGTCGTCGCCGACGACGGACACGCCCGACACCGACAGGGTGACGTGGTCGTCGGTCACATGCGGAGCGACGGACGGCGACGGCAGGTCGCTCCCGATCATCAACTCCGCCAACTCCTGTGCCGTGACCCCGTCGGCATCGACGGTGGCCACGGTGCGCCCCTGGCGGAGCACGGTGATGGTGTCGGCGATGGTGAGCACCTCTTCGAGCTTGTGGTCGATGAAGATGATCGTGTGACCCTGGGCCTTCAGTTCGCGCAGGTTGCGGAAGAGTTCCTCCACCTCCTGGGGTACGAGGACGGCGGTGGGCTCGTCAAGGATGAGCACCCTGGCTCCCCTGTAGAGGACCTTGATGATCTCCACCCGCTGTCGTTCGCCCACCTCTAGGGTCTCCACGAGGTCGTCCGGGTGGAGGTCCAGGCCGTAGGAGGCCCCCAGGGCCTTGATGCTGGAGCGGGCCGCTGCCCGGTCGATGGTTCCCCGACGCCTGGGTTCGGCACCCAGGATCACGTTCTCGAGCACAGTCAGGTTGTCGGCCAGCATGAAGTGCTGGTGGACCATGCCGATTCCCGCTGCGATCGCCTCGGCGGGGGAGGTGAACCGCACGTCGTCGCCGCCGACGGCCATGGTCCCCTCGTCGGGTGGCAGCATCCCGTAGAGGATCTTCATGAGCGTCGACTTGCCGGCGCCGTTCTCGCCGACCACTGCGTGGATCTCGCCCTCGGCGACCCGCAGGTGGACATCGTCGTTTGCCACGACGCCGGGGAAGCGCTTGGTGATGCCGGTCAGCTCTACGGCTGTCGGTTCGCTCATCGGCTGTGGCCGAGGTCGAACGGGTACCCGTCGGCAGATGGCAAGTCAGTAGAGGATCTTGTCGAAGAACGCCCTGGTGCGCTCCTGGGCCGGGTTGGCGAAGACCTCGTCGGGTGGGCCGATCTCGACGATCTCGCCCTCGTCGATGAAGACGAGGCGGTCCGCGGCCGCCCTCGCAAATCCCATTTCATGGGTGACGACTACCATCGTCATGCCTTCGGAGACGAGCTCGAGCATGACGTCCAGGACCTCCTTGACCATCTCGGGGTCGAGGGCCGAGGTGGGTTCGTCGAACAGCATCACCTTCGGCTCCATGGCCAGCGCCCTCGCGATGGCCACCCGCTGCTGCTGGCCTCCGGATAGTTGGCGCGGGTAGGCGTCGGCCTTCTCAGGGATGCCCACGTGGACGAGTTGGCGCATCCCCATCTCCCTGGCCTCGCCCCTGCTCCGGTCACGGACCTTGCGCTGCGCCAGCGTGATGTTCTCCATCACCGTGAGGTGGGGGAACAGGTTGAACTGCTGGAACACCATGCCGACCTCGGCACGGACGCGGTCTATGTCTGTCCGCGGGTCGGTGACCTCGAAGCCGTCGACCTCGACGGTCCCCTCGGTGGGGATCTCGAGAAGGTTGATGCAGCGCAGGATGGTCGACTTGCCGGAGCCACTGGGCCCGACAATGACGACCACCTCGCCCTCGGCGACGTCGAGGTCCACGTTTCGCACCGCGTGGATCGTCTTGTCGAACGTTTTCGTGAGGCCCCGTATGGAGATCATGTTGGCGCCCGGCCCGGCGTCGCTGGTCATGTCAGCGCTGCCCCTTGCGGTCGCGTGTCATGCGCCGTTCGAGCAGGCTCAGCAGCAGTGAGAGGCTGAGTGTCAGGAGCAGGTAGATGAACGAGACGACGAAGTAGCCCTCGCGGAACTTGAAGGTGCTGGCCGAGAACTGGCGTCCACGCTGGGTGATCTCCAGTACGCCGAGGACCGACAGCAGCGATGTGTCCTTCAGGATCGCTATGAAGTCGTTGCCGAGGGGCGGGATGATCGCCCGCATGGCCTGGGGCAGGACGACCGAGCTCATGGTCTGGCGCCGGGTCAGGCCCAGCGAGCGTCCGGCTTCGCTCTGGCCCGGCGGAACCGACTGGATGCCGCCCCTGAAGATCTCGGCCATGTAGGCGCCGTAGATCAGGGCCAGGGTGACGGTGGCACGCATCTGGAACGAGAGCTTGAACTCCCAGCCGAACCATGCGTCCAGCCGGCTGTTCAGGGCGTCGGTCACCTCGGGCACGACTATCAGGGCCACGGTGAAGATGAGGGGCAGGATCGGGATTCCGCGGATGAACTCGACGTAGGTGCGTGCCACGTTTCGAGACACCACGTTCCGGGAGAGCTGGCCCATGCCCGCCACCATGCCGATGATGAGGGCGATGGTGAACGCCTGCAGGGTGGAGGTGATGGTGAGGCGCAGGCCCGGCGCGATCCGGGTCCAGGCCAGTTCGTAGTTCTCCTTCGTGAGGATCTGCCAGGCCATCCACAGCAGGATCGCCACGATGATGGCTCCCCACCAGGGGAAGGTGTCCCACCACGGACGCTCGTCGGTGACACGCGTCGCCCCGCGCCGACCACGCTGCACCCGGCGCGGTTCCGTTGCCACCGCCTCGCTTTCCGTCAATGTTCCCCCGCTACCTGATCGCCGCTACCTGATGGTGGCGGGTGGACCATAACCCACCACGTAGTCCTCGTTAACTATCTCCAGCACCGACGACCGCGTGAACCACAGAAGTTGGGCCATCGGGAACAGGCCGGGGGCAACCGCTGGCATGACTGTCGACTTGTCGGGAACGGTGAAGATCCAGATCGACATCGTGCTGCGACCGAACGCTCCATAAAACCCCCCGGCCGCGCGCAGGGTGATACCTCTGAGAGGATCGACCCGTGAAGGAGTTGCAACGGTCAGATTCCCCGTCCAGGTGCACACTGTGGACACCACTGGCGTCAGCACTGCCCTACCTTCAGATCATCCCTTGAGTCCCGGGTTCCTGGTTACCATCATCGGCCACAACCACACGCCCGGCTAGGAAGAGAGTCTCGTGGAAGACAGGTGGAACCAGGCATCTACCAGATGCCTCGAGAGTGCCCTCGACGAGTGCGTGTACGGATCCCGCCTCATCGGCTCCGATCCGGACCTGGTGCTCCATGGAGGCGGTAATACATCGATCAAGACACCGTTCACCGACGTCACGGGCGACTCTTTCGATGCGCTGTTCGTCAAGGGATCGGGATGGGACCTCGCGACCATCGAACGCCGAGGCTTTGCTCCGCTGAATCTGTCTCGGCTGCGGGACCTTCTCGCCCTCGACTCGCTGTCGGACACCGACATGATGCGCGAACTCAAGGCCTCGAGCTTCGACCCGGACGCACCGGCTCCGTCGGTCGAGAGCCTGTTGCACGCCTACATCCCGCACCAGGCGGTTCAGCACAGCCACGCCGACGCGATCGTCTCGATTACGAATGTCGTCGATGGTGAGACATGCGTACGCGAGGTCTTCGGAGACTCCGTCGTGGTCATCCCCTACGTGATGCCGGGCTTCGACCTGGCGAAGGCCGTCGCCGTGAGGTGGCCGGACGAGGCCCATGACCACACGGTCGGCATGGTGCTGCTCAACCACGGACTGTTCACCTTCGGTGAGACGACGGCCGAGGCCTACGCCCGACACCACCAACTGATATCGAAGGCCGAACGGTGGCTGGACGAACACGCACCGTTGCCAGCACCGACCAGCGCTGCCCTGCCAAAGGTGGACAGGCTGGTTCTGTCCGATCTACGCCGGAGGATCTCAGAATCGGCAAACCGTCCGATGGTCCTGTGTCGCCACAGCGATCCGGTCTCGACCCGCTTCGTCCAACGCATCGACCTCGAGAGCATCGCCACGAGAGGACCACTCACACCCGACCACGTCATCCGCACCAGGCGCGTCCCGATGGTCGGGCGCGACGTCGAATCCTACGGACGTGCATACGCCGAGTACTTCGACAAGCACGAACACCGGGGGCGCACAGAGCTCACGATGCTCGACGCGGCACCACGCATCGTCGTCGACGTCGATCTGGGGGTGCTCACCGCAGGTCGGACCGTGGGCGAGGCCGACATCGCCTTCGACATCTACGAGCACACGATGCCCGCCCTGGAACGTGCCGAAGACCACCTCGGTGGGTACGTCGCTCTGGAACCGGAGCACATCTTCGATGTCGAGTACTGGGACCTCGAACAAGCCAAACTGCATCTGGCGGGCCCGCCTCCAGCACTCGCCGGGAACATAGCCATAGTCACAGGAGCCGCCTCCGGCATCGGGAGGGCCTGCGCCGCTGAGCTGCTCGCTCGAGGATGTGCCGTCGGCGGGATCGACAAGGACGGTTCAGTCGAGACCGCCTTCGACAACCCC
Organism: Acidimicrobiia bacterium; assembly: GCA_015658775.1. Taxonomy (GTDB): domain Bacteria; phylum Actinomycetota; class Acidimicrobiia; order Acidimicrobiales; family MedAcidi-G1; genus UBA3125. The sequence goes on from DQOF01000035.1 coordinate 28,725, forward strand.
GCCTGGCTCGGACTCACCGTCGACGTCACCGACCCGACCGCCCAGACAGCCGCCCTCGACGAAGTGGTCGAACGATTCGGCGGGCTCGACATCGTCATCATCGCGGCTGGGATCTTCGGGGTCGGCGCTGCGATCAGCCAGCTCGACCCGACCGACTTTCGAGCCGTCCAGGCGGTGAACCTAGACTCCGTTCTCAGCCTCCTCCACGCAACCCACCCGTTGCTGGCCCGGTCTCCAACCGGAGGCCGGGTCTCGATAATCGGCTCGAAGAACGTCGCGGCACCGGGTCGAGGCGCCGTTGCCTACTCGGCCTCGAAGGCCGCTCTGGTACAGGTAGCCCGAATCGCAGCGCTGGAATGGGCCGACGACGGTATACGAGTCAACACCGTCCACCCCGACGCTGTCTTCGACACGGGACTGTGGAATGACCAGCTCCTCGCTGAGCGAGCACACCTACATGGACTCACCGTCGACGAGTACAGGACCCGCAACCTGCTCAAGACCGAGATCACTTCAGCCGACGTAGCCAGGCTGGCGGTGGAGCTCTGCACAGACACCTTCGCAAAGACAACCGGCGCCCAGATCCCGATCGACGGCGGCAACGACCGCGTCGTATAGGCCACAGGCAATGGCAACCGACCCTCTCGCCGCACGCACGGTGACGGCCCTGACAGAAGGATCCGCATCCATGCCACCAGTCGGTCGAGAGCGATTCATCGCTGACGTCGTGGTCACGTGCGATGAAGCCGATTCCGTCCATGGCCCCGGCGTCGTCGACATCGAGGACGGCAGGATCTGCTGGGTCGGGCCCAAGGCTGATGCACCAGAAGCATGCACAACCATGTCGGTGAACGACATCGGTGGTCTGCTGATGCCGGGACTGGTGAACTCCCACTGTCACACGCCCATGACGCTCGTGCGCGGGGTCGGCGACGGCCTTCCTCTCCAGCGGTGGCTCACCGAGGCCATGTGGCCGCGGGAGGGTCGCATGACCCCGGAGGACGTCTGGTGGGGCATGACCCTCGGGTCGGCCGAGATGCTGCGGGCCGGGGTCACCACCAGCTGCGAGATGTACCTCCACGAGGAACCCATCGTCGATGCCGTCGGGGCATCGGGCGCCCGACTGGTGATCACCCCCGGGGTGGTGTCGGCGCTCCACCCGGGCGACTCGGGTGACGGCCGAACGGCGGCCATCGTCGACTTCCATGCCCGTCACCACGACCCGAAAGGCCGCATCACGGTGGGCTTGGGGCCCCACTCGGCCTACGACCTGGGGGTCGAACGGGTCGCAGCGCTGGCCGGGACGGCCCGCCAACTCGACGCCGTGCTGCACATCCACCTGGCCGAGACCACCCAGGAGAGCGCCGGGTTGGTGGCCGAACACGGGTGCAGCGTCGTGCGCTCCCTTGCCGATCACGGGGTGTTCGAGGGTCGGGTGCTGGCCGCCCACGGCGTCTGGGTCGACGACGACGACATCTCGATCCTGGCCGAGTGGGGCGTAGCGATCGCCCACTGCCCGTTGTCCAACATGAAGTTGGGGTCGGGCATCGCCCCGGTCGAAGCCATGCGGCGAGCCGGGGTGACCGTGGCGTTGGGGACCGACGGACCTGCGTCGAACGACACGCTGAACCTCTGGGAGGAGGTCAAGTTCGCCCCGCTGCTGGCCCGGGTGCATGCCCTCGACGCCACGGTGCTTCCGCCGGTCGAGACGTTGGCCATGGCCACCCGAATCGGAGCGCTGGCCGTCGGCCTCGACGATGTCGGATGTCTGGCTCCCGGCTTCGCCGCCGACATGATCAGGATCGACCTCGACCACCATGCGTTTGTTCCGGTCACCGAACCGGCAGACCTGCTCGCCCACCTGGCGTGGGCCGGCTCGGACCGCCTGGTCAGCGACGTGTGGGTGGCCGGCAACCAGGTGGTGGCCGGAGGCCGGGTGCTCACCGTCGACGAGGAGCGCGCCCGGGCCGAGGTCCAACAGCGGGCCCAGCGTCTGGCAGCCGGATGACCGCCGACGAGATTGCGGCCCTGCTGGGCATGGTGCTCCTGCCCGGGGAGGGCGGCCGCTGGGTGCAGACTCTCCTGGACGACCGGTCCAGCGCCATTCTCTACCTGCTGTCCGACGGGGACTTCTCGGCCATGCACCGTCTCGACGCCGACGAGATCTACCACCACTACGCCGGTGATCCGGTCGAGATGTTGTTCCTCGATCCCGATGGGTCGGTGGACCGGCCGGTGCTCGGCTCCGATCTGGAGGCCGGTCAGCGCCCCCAGTTGGTGGTGCCGGTCGGGGTGTGGCAGGGATCGTCGACGCTGGGGCAGTGGTCGCTGCTGGGCACGACCATGGCACCCCCGTACAGCGACGAGGGGTTCGAGCTGGGCGAGCGTGACCGCCTGGTCGACGGGTGGCCCGCCGCCGCCGGCCGCATCGAGCAGTTGACCCGCTGAACGGGTGGTTACCAGGTGGGCCGGGCGAGCACGCCGCCGTCGACCACCAGGTCGACGCCGGTGATCCACCGGGCCTGGTCGGACACGAGGAAGGCCACCGCGTCGGCCACGTCCTCGGGTGTGCCCAGACGGCCGAGGGGAGCGGCGGCCAGCCATCGGTCGACCCCTTCGGGCCACCGCTCGGCCAGCCGGCCGTCGTCGATGAGCCCCGGTGACACCGAGTTGATCCGGATGCCCGAGGGCCCCAACTCCAGGGCTGCGGCCCGGGTGGCCATCACCAGGCCGGCCTTCGCCGCGGCGTAGTGAGCGTGTCCGGCCGCCGGTTGGTGCGCCTCGATGGAGGCGATGTTGACCACCGCCCCGCCCTCGTGCATGACGGTGGCGGCCGCAGCGGTGAGCACCTGGGTGGCCCGAAGGTCGACGGTCAGCACCTCGTCCCAGGCGGCGGCGGTGAGGGCGTTGAACGGTTCGACGGGCTGGATGCCGGCGTTGTTGACCAACAGGTCCAGGCGACCGGTGGCCGCCACGGTCTCGTCAACCAGGCGTCGAGGCTCCCCGATGGCGGCCAGGTCGGCGATAAGCAGCGGGGTGCCCAACTCGGCGGCCAGCGGCTCGGCCCGTCGTGTGCTCCGGTGGGCGGCGGCGACGACGCACAGACCGTCGGCGTGCAGGCGTCGGGCGATGGCCGCCCCGATGGCACCGTCGGCGCCGGTGACCAGGGCGACGGGCGTGCCGTTCATCCTTGCACCCAACGGGCACCGAGGACGGTGGCCGCCCCACCCAGCAGACGGGCGACCGGATCGGCCGCGATGGCCAGCACCTGCCAGATCTCGTCCAGGGTCAACTCCACGTCACCCAGGCCGGCCGCCGGGTTCGACACCACGCCGACCGATGCGTACGGCAGGGCCAGCTCGCGGGCCAGCGCTACCTCCGGGTAGCCGGTCATGCCCACCAGGTCGCCGCCGAAGCCGGCGTACATCCTGATCTCAGCCGGGGTCTCGAACCGGGGTCCGTTGGCGCACACATAGGTGCCCCCGTCGACGACGGCCAGGCCCTCCTCGTCGGCCACATGGCGCAGGATGCCCCGCAGGTCGGGGTCGTACGGTTCGGTCATGTCGGTGTGGCGGACCTCGTCGTCGAAGAAGGTGTCGGCCCGTCCGCTGGTCTGGTCGACGAACTGGTCGATCAGCACCAGGGTGCCGTTGGCGTAGGAGGGGTTGATGCCACCGCTCACCGCGGTGGCCAGCACCGCCCGGGCGCCGACGTCGTGGAGTGCCCACAGGTTGGCCCGGTAGTTGATGCGCTGGGGAGGCACCGAGTGGCCGGAGCCGTGGCGGGGGAGGAACGCCACCGGACAGTTGTTCCATGTTCCGAGGGTGAGCTCGACCGGCCCGTAGGGTGTGTCGAGCACGGGTGTGCGACGATCCGTCACGCCGGGGAGGTCGTAGAAGCCGCTTCCGGTGATGAGTCCCAACACGACAGCCGAGGGTAGTCAGATGGCGGAAGCAACATCGGACCAGCGACCACATACCGTCGATTATCTCGACGGTGTGGTCGTGCTGCTGGACCAGACAGCGCTCCCGGACCAGGAGCGGTACGTCCGGTGCGACACCTGGCAGCGGGTCGCCTCGGCGATTGCCGACCTGGAGGTGCGGGGTGCTCCGGTGATCGGGGTGACCGCGGCCTTCGGCTTGGCTCTGGCGGCCAAGGCATCCACCGCGGTGACCCCGGATGGTCTGCGCGCCGAGCTGGGCGAGGTGGCCGCTGCATTGATCGCTACTCGGCCGACGGCGGTGAACCTGGCGTGGGCCGTCGAGGCGGTGATGGCTGCCGCCGGTGCGACAGCGGACACGGTGGATGAGGTGCAAAAGGCCGTCGAGGCGTGTTCCCGGCGACTCCACGCCGAGGATCTGGCGGTGTGTCGGGCCATCGGGGATGCCGGGGCGGCCCTGTTGGAAAGGATGAGCGACGTCATCACCCACTGCAACGCGGGTGCTCTGGCCACTGTTGGGTACGGCACCGCCCTGGGGGTCGTCCGATCGGCTCACCGGGTGAACCCGAACCTCCACGTGTGGGTCGATGAGACCCGACCGGTGCTGCAAGGGGCCCGGTTGACCGCCTTCGAATTGGGGCGCGACGGCATCGACTGCACGGTCATCGCAGACGGGGCAGCAGCATCGGTGTTGGCGGCCGGTGGGGTCGGCGCGGCGGTGGTCGGCGCCGACCGGATCGCCGCCAACGGCGATGTCGCCAACAAGATCGGCACCTACGGCCTGGCTGTGTCGTGTCGGCACCACGGGGTGCCGTTCTACGTTGCTGCTCCACGGTCCACGATCGATGTCGACACTCCCGACGGGGCCGCCATCGAGATCGAGCAACGTCCGGCGGCCGAGGTCGCCGAGTACGGGGGCAGGCCCATCACCCCGTTCGGAGCCCGGGTGTTCAACCCGGCGTTCGACGTGACCCCGGCCGAACTGATCGACGGCATCGTCACCGAGGTCGGGGTGTTGCGGGCGCCGTACGGTCCGGCCATCGTCGCAGCGATGGCTCGTTGACCGGCGGGAGGATCAGGCTGGTTGGTCGCTGCCCGACAGCATGAGCCGACCGATGTGGGCCCGGTCCAGGTCGGCGGCATCGGCCACGATGACCAGGCGTCCCCGGTAGATCACCCCGATCCGGTCGGAGAGGCTCAGGATCTCGTCCAACTCCGCGGAGACCAGCAGAACCCCGACCCCGCGATCCCGCTGCTCGATCAACTGACGGTGGACGAACTCGATACTGCCGACGTCGATACCCCGGGTGGGTTGTGCGGCGACCAGCAGGGGTGCTCCATGGGAGAACTCGCGGGCGGCGATGACCTTCTGCTTGTTGCCACCTGACAACGATCGGGCGGGTGCGTCGATCGAGGCGGTTCTGATGTCGAACCGTTCGACCAGATGCCGGGCCTCGTCGTCGATGGCTGCGGGTTGGCGCACACCGCGCCGTGCGAACGGCGGACGGTGGTAGCGGTTCAGCACCAGGTTGTCGGCGATCGAATGGGCAGCGATCAGACCGTGTTTCTCACGATCCTCGGGCACATGGGCCACCCCCAACTCGGAGATCTCACGGGGTCGGTGGCCGGCCAACTCGGTGCCATTGACCCGGATGGAGCCGTCCAGCACGTCCCGCAGGCCAGTGATGGCTTCCACCAGCTCACGCTGCCCGTTGCCTTCGACGCCAGCGATGCCGAAGATCTCTCCGGAGCGGACCTCGAGATCGAGGTCGTCGACAGCCGGCCGACCACGGTCGTCCTGGACGCACAGGCCGTCGATGGACAACACCGGGTCGCCAGGACGGGCAGCCGACTTCGGGACCCGGAGTACGACGCTGCGGCCGACCATCATCTCGGCAAGGCCCGCCTCGTCGGTCTCGGCCGGATCGGTGGAACCGACGACACGGCCGTGACGCATCACGGTCACCCGGTCGGCGATGGCCAGCACCTCACGCAGTTTGTGGGTGATGAACACGACGGCGACGCCTTCGGCGGCCAACCCACGGAGCACGCCGAGCAACTGGTCGGTCTCCTGGGGGGTGAGCACGGCAGTGGGCTCGTCCAGGATCAACACGTCGGCCTGCCGGTAGAGCGAGCGGAGGATCTCGACGCGCTGCTGGGTGCCCACCGGGAGGTCCTCGAGCACGGCCCGGGGGTCGACATCGAGGCCGTAGCGTTCGGCCAGGCGGGTCACCTCGGCCGCTGCGGCGTCGAGATCGAGCACACCGAGACCCCGGGTGGGTTCCTGGCCCAACACCACGTTCTCGGCGACGGTGAGAACGGGAACCAACTGGAAATGTTGGTGGACCATTCCGATGCGGTGGGCGATGGCGTCACGCGGGCTGTCCATCCGGACGGGCTTGCCGGCGACCCGGATCTCACCCTCGTCGGCGTGGTAGAGGCCGAATAAGATGTTGACCAAGGTGCTCTTGCCGGCCCCGTTCTCTCCCAGCAGGGCGTGGACCGTGCCGGCCTCGACCTGCAGGTCGACGTCCTCGTTGGCGGTGATCGACCCGAACCGTTTGGTGACCCCGATGGCCTCAAGCGCGAGCGGCGCCTGCACGGCGGTCATTCGCGGTCGTAGGGCTGACCCAGCGAGGCCGGGGGTCGGGCCCGGCCGACGAAGCCGGCCAGCACGATGATGGTCACGATGAAGGGCAGCATCCCAACGAACTGCGGGTGGTCGGTGAACCATCCCCGGAACTGGAACTGGGTCTGGATGGCGTTCGTGTAGCCGAACAGCAGGGCCGCACCCCAGGCTCCGACCGGGTTCCACCGGCCGAAGATCATGACGGCCAGGGCCACGAACCCCTTGCCGTTGGTCATGCCCCGTTCGAATGAGCCGACGGCTTCGAGGCTGAGGTAGGCGCCGGCCAGGCCGGCGATGGCGCCACCCAGGATGAGGTTCAGGTACCGCATCCGGACGACGGAGATGCCGACTGTTTCCGCCGCGCTGGGGTGTTCGCCGACGGCTCGTGTGTGCAACCCCCAGGTGGTGCGGAACAGGGCGTACCAGAGGGCGACGACGAGCAGCAGCGACACATAGGTGATGGGCGGGTTTATGAAGAACACCTTGCCGATGACGGGCAGGTCGGCCAGTGGCCCGAGCCTAATGATCGGTGTCTTGCCGGGAAGGGAACGCCCCTGGGTGAAGAAGAAGCTGGTGAGGCCGATGGCAGCGATGTTGAGCACCGTGCCGGCGATGATTTGGTCGCCTTTGAGCGTGACCGACAGTCCAGCCAGGGCAGCCCCCATCAGGGCGCCGACGGTGATGCCGGCGGCCACACCCATGAGCAGCGACTGGCTGCCGGAAGCGACCATGAAGCCGGCGAAGGCCGACATGAGCATCTGGCCTTCGATGCCGATGTTGACGACACCGGACCGCTCGCTGAGGATGCCGCACATGGCGCCGAGGACGAGCGGTGTGGAGTGCCGAAGAGTGGCGGCCAGGATCGCAGTGGTGGGATCCAGTCGGAAGTCGCCGGTGAACAACGTGAAGGCGGTGATGCCGATGATGACCACCAACCACCAGCGGTATCTGACGAGTCGTCCGGCGAGGGTGGTCATGTCGATCCCCAGGTTGCCCCGACCGAGACGCCGTCGTCCTGTCGACTCTTGACGAACCAGCGGACGATGATCGGGGTGGCGACGAACAACAGGATCAACGCTTCGATCACGTCCACGATTTCCGGCGCGACCCCCGCTTTGAACTGCATGAGGGAAGCGGACGCGTTCATCGCCGCGATCAGGATGGCTGCGGGGATGACGGCGATCGGGTGGGTGCGAGCCAACAGGGCGATGGTGATGCCGTCGAATCCGAGCCCGGCGTTGACGCCGGGTTCGTAACGTCCCACGACGCCGAGAGTTTCGATGGAACCGCCGATGGCGGCGAGGAAGCCGCTGATCGTCATGGTCAGGACGATGATGCGCTTCACCGAGATGCCCGCGTAGCCGGCTGCGCTCGGGTTCAGGCCGACCGAACGGATCTCGAATCCGAACGTCGTGCGTTGCAGGAGGAACCAGATGGCCAGGGCGAAGGCCACGGCGATGAAGAAGCCGAGTGGCACATGGCCCCAGGTGGGGATCTCGGCGCTGTCCTCGATGATCGGCGTACGCACCAGGATGTCACCTTCCTTGCGCCACACCTTGGTGGCCAGCCACTCCGCCATGTTGGCGGCCACGAAGTTCAACATGATGGTGGTGATCACCTCGTGGGCGCCGCGCGTCGCCTTGAGGATTCCGGGGATGGCTCCCCAGGCTGCACCTGCAACGGCACCGAGCAGTAGCGCCAGGGGCATGTGGATGATCCACGGGAGTCCGGTGAACCCGTAGCCGACGGCACCGGCGATCAGGGCGCCGAACAGCAACTGGCCCTGGCCGCCGATGTTGAACAGGCCCGCTTTGAAGGCGAAGGCCACTGCGAGACCCCCCATGATCAGGGGCGTGGCCTTTTCGAGGGTCGTTCCGAACGATTCCCAGCCGAAGAACGACCCCTCGATCAGGGCCGAGTAGGCCTCAACCGGGCTTGATCCGGAGGTTGCGATCAGGATGGCCCCGACCACGAGCGCCAGCGTGACGGCGATCAGCGGAATGAGGGCGGAGCGCAGAACACTCACGGGAATCAAGCAGAAAAGCGAAGAAAAGCCGGGGAGGGGCGATGCCCGCTCCCCGGCTTTTCCTACGAGTTACCGCTTATTCGTCTCCGAACGAGTAGCCGGTCTCCATCGAGCCGTCGTTGAGGGCGGCTGCGATCTCGTCGATGGTGGCCTTCACGTCATCGGGGATGACGGAGTCGAAGTCGTGGTACGGAGCCAGGCCCACGGTGCCGTAGTAGTTGCCGCTCGGGAGTTCTCCGGCGGCAGCCATGACGACGAGCGTGGACACGCCCTGCACCAGGTGCTTCTCGGCGCTGGTGATCAGGCACGGCTTTGCCTCGGGCACCGAGTACCACTGATCGATGTCGACACCGATGCAGAACACCGACTCACCGGCGGTAGCGGCAGCAGCGACCTCCATGAGGCCGCCGTTTCCGGTGGAGCCACCGGCAGCGAAGATCACGTCGGCTCCCTGGTCCATGGCCTGGCGGGAGGTCGTGGCGCCCCACTCAGGATCGCCGAAGGCCACCTCGATGGCCCCCGGATGGTAGGTCTTCAGGATCTCGATGTCCGGGTTGATGTACCGTGCACCGCGGTCGAAACCGTTGCCGAAGGCCTGCACCGGCGGAACCAGGTTGGTGCCGAGCACCTGACCGACGATGCCGGTCGAGGACATGCTTGCAGCCAGGGCACCGGCAAGGAAACCGGCGCGGTCCTCGTTGAAGATGAGGCCGGCCACGTTGGACAGGGCCTCGCCCTGCCACATGTCGACACCGATGAAGTTGATGTCCGGGTACTCCGCGGCGGCGATGCCAGTGGCTTCACCCATCGCGAAACCGACGGTCACGATGATCTCGCAGCCGGCGTCGGCAAAGAGGCCGATGTTGGCGGCGTAGTCCTTCGAGTTCTGGGTCTCGATGTAACTCACGTCCACACCGATGGCTTCGGCGCCCTCTTGTGCACCCTGCCATGAGGCCTGGTTGAAGGACTTGTCATCGACCAGACCGACGTCGGTCACGAGACCGATGCAGCGTTCGTCTGCTGCTGCTTCCTCCTCCTCCTCCGTGTACACGCCATCGGTGATGTCGTCGTAGGTGATCGTGAAGGAGTCGGTGAAGTACCGCTGGGCGAGCGCCGTCATGGTGCCGTCGCCGATCATCGCGATGATGGCGGCGTCGAAGGCCGGCACGAGGTCACTGCCCTTCGGGAAGATGAAGGCCAGCGGGTCTGCGGCGAGCACCTCGTCGAGAAGGTCGACATCGTCGGGGTTCTCGCCCTTGTAGCCGTTGCCGGCCACATCGTCCATGATCACGGCGCACACGTCGCCGGTGATCATCGCCTGTACCGCGAAGCCGAACTGTTCGAATGCGATGACACGGCCCTCACCGACGACGCCCACGGCCACGTCGTAGTTGGTCGTGCCGGTCTGTGAGCCGACGCTGCAGTCCGACGCCTCGAGGTCGGCCTTGGAGGTGATCTCGGTGCTGCCCTTGGAGACCAGGATCTTCTGGTCGGTGCTGATGTAACTCACCGAGTAGTCGACGATCTTCGACCGCTCCTCGGTGACGGAGATGCCGTCAGCCGCCAGGTCGAAGTGGCCTTCCGAGACAGCAATGATCATGCCGTCCCACGCGAACTCCTGGTAGTCGGGCACGCAGTTGATACGGGCGCAGATCTCGTCGATCGCGTCGTAGTCCCAGCCGCCGGCCTCACCGGTCGTCGCATCGATGTAGTTGAACGGCAGATAGGCGTTCTCGATCGCAATGGTGATCGTGCGGCCACCCAGGTCGGGCATGACCACGGCACGCTCACCGGGGGTCGTGGGCACGACGATGCCCCCACCCACGATCTTGGCCTTGAGGTCCTCGAGGGTTCCGACGATGTCATCGATGAACCCACCGGTTGTCGAGTAGCCGACGCCGTCGACGGCCAGGTCGAACGACTGTCCGCCGGCGACGAAGTTTCCTTCGGCGACCGCTTTGATGGTGTTGAACACCGCCACGTCGACGCGCTTGAGCATCGAGGTGAGGATGTAGTCGCGTACAGCCTCGTCGGCGGTCAGGTACTGGTCGGCGTCCACGCCGATCGCCCAGACCTTCGAACCCGACTCCTCGGAGTACGACTTGGCCGCCTCGAACAGGCCGCCGCCGGAGCCACCGGCGGCGTGGTAGACGATGTCGGCGCCACTCTCGTACATCGACTGGGCGATCTCACGAGCCCGGTCGGGTGCGTTGAAGCCCGAGAAGTCCGGCGGCTCGCTTATGTACTCCACCAGGACGGTTGCACCGGGGCTGGTGTTCTCTACACCGGCGACGAAGCCGGCCTCGAACTTGCCGATCAGGTCGATCGACACGCCACCGATGAACCCGACGGTTCCGGTCTGGCTCTTAAGGCCTGCCGCTGCGCCGACGAGGAAGGAACCCTCGTGCTCGGCGAACCCCAGGGAGGCGACGTTGGGTGCCTCGACCCAGCCGTCGATGATGCCGAAGGCCGTGTCCGGGTACTCTGCTGCGACCTCA
>DQOF01000160.1 GCA_015658775.1 Acidimicrobiia bacterium
GAGCCGGCCCCGGCCGCGGGCGCGGTCGCCATCAGGGTTGGAGCTTGTAGCCCATGCCCCGCACGGTCACCACGTACCGCGGGTTGGCGGCATCCGTCTCGATCTTGGTACGAAGACGCCTGACGTGGACGTCGACGAGTCGACCGTCACCCAGGTAGTCGTAGTCCCAGACTGTTGCGAGCAGGTCCTCCCGGCTGAACACGCGGCCCGGGTTGGAGGCCAACTCGACCAGAAGCCGGAACTCGGTGTGGGTGAGGTGGACCTCTTCGCCCGCGACCCGGACCGATCCCTCGTCTGCGATCAACTCGAGCTGGTCGATGAGGATGTGCGAGTGGGCGGTCTCGGAGGGTCGTGCACGGCGCAGCAGGGCCCTGATGCGTGCCGAAAGCTCCTTGGGGTCGAAGGGCTTGCGCAGGTAGTCGTCGGCGCCGGCCTCCAGGCCCGCGACGACATCGTGGCTGTCCGACCTGGCCGTGACCATGATGATCGGCACGTCGCTGATCCGGCGAATCCTCCGGCAAACCTCGAACCCGTCGATGCCCGGCAGCATGATGTCGACCAGGACGACGTCGCTGGGATCGGGGGTGAACACGTCGAGTGCCGCCTCGCCGCTCTCGGTCTCGTAGACCTGGTAGCCCTCCTCCTCGAGGACCATCCTCACGGCTGTTCGGATCCGCTCATCGTCCTCGACGATCAGGATGCTGGTACCCATACAGGGAATCGTGCCCCAAATGGGGGGAGCTTGCACTGACCTCCGTGTGGAGGGCGCGGTCAGGGGTGTGTCGAGGCCATCTGGAAGCGGGCAGTAGGACGGGTCAGACGCTGTCCGCGTCGACGGCGAGTAGTAGCGCCGCACCACCCATCCTGCGCACTCCCCTGACGCGGGGATCGGCCACGGAACCCTCAGCCGACGGGATGGTTGTCGCGGGCCGCCCTCTGGAGCCGGCCTGCGTGCCACTCGGTCATCGCCCGCAGGGTGAGCACCACGACGATGCCGACGCCGAGCGAGGCCAGGGTCGCACCCAGTACTCCCATGGCGCCGGCCAGGGTGGGACAGTCGGACCCGCACTGGAGGTCGGTCACGGAATATCCGACCAGGCCGCCGGAGCCACCACCGATGAGAACAGCGGCGAAGGCCAGCAGCCGGGCGCCGAGGGACGGCACCGCCGATGGCGGGGGCCGGGCTGTGCCGTCGGGCCTGGGGGTGTTCACGATCCCGGAGGCTACCGCCGTGGTGGCCCCCTCTACCGGGGTGCCAGACTGTGGTCGTGACCACTCGACGGACACGCCACTGGAGGGTCGCGGGCGCCCTCGTCGAGCAGGACGGGCTGCTCCTGCTCGTGGCCAACCGGCGTCGGAACGGACGGCTGGAGTGGACGCCGCCGGGCGGGGTGGTTGATCCGGGTGAGACGACCACGGAGGCGCTGGGGCGAGAGGTCCGGGAGGAGACCGGGCTGATCGTCGACGAGTGGTCGTCGGTGGTCTACGAGGTGTCGGTCGACTTCCCCGATCGTGACATGGTCCTTGACGTCGAGGTGTACCTCGCCGAGTCGTGGCACGGTGAGATGGTCTTCGACGATCCCGACGGAATCGTCGAGGACGGACGGTTCGTGTCGGCGGAGGAGGGCAGGGCCCTCCTGGCCTCCGCCCCCACATGGGTGGACGAGCCGGTCGGCACGTGGCTGGCCGGCGGCGTCGGCAGCGGCGGCCGATTCGAGTACCTGGTCCGGGGCACGGACCCCGGTGGGCTGACCGTCGAACGTCGGTGAGATCGCCGACCCCGATACTCCACGTCGACATGGACGCCTTCTTCGCCGCGGTCGAGTTGGTGCGCCGCCCGGACCTTCGTGGGCGGCCCGTGGTGGTGGGCGGAACAGGGGAGCGTGGCGTCGTCGCCGCAGCCTCCTATGAGGCGAGGGTGTTCGGCATCCGTTCAGCGATGTCCACGGCCCGGGCGTTGCAGCTCTGCCCGTACACGGTCTTCCTGCCCGCCGACCACGCCCACTACGGAGAGGTGAGCGGCCGGGTGATGGACATATTCCGCCGTTTCACGCCCCTGGTGGAACCCCTCTCGCTGGATGAGGCGTTCCTGGATGTCGGTGGTGTCGGGCGAATCCACGGTGCACCGGAGGACGTGGCGTCGGAGATCCGAAGCACGGTCGAGAAGGAGGAGCAGCTGACCTGCAGTGTCGGGGTCGCCCCCAACAAGTTCCTGGCCAAACTGGCCAGCGAGCAGGCCAAGCCACGGATAGGAGGCAAGGGGGCCGAGCCAGGCACCGGCGTATGCGTCGTGAAGGCAGACGGGGTCGATGCCTTCCTCGGTCCGTTGCCGGTCGGGTTGGTCTGGGGTGTGGGCCCCCGGACCCTCGAACGTCTCCACCGGCTCGGGGTCAGTTCCGTCGGCGACCTTGCGGGGCTGCCAGAGGGGGCCCTGGTGGCAGCCCTGGGTGCGTCGGCAGGGCGCCAACTCTGGCGGTTGGCCAGGGGAATCGACGACCGGCCAGTGGATCCGAACCAGGCGGCGAAGTCGATAAGCCACGAGGAGACCTTCTCCCGTGACCTGTTCCGGCCGGACGACCTGCGCCACGAATTGGGACGGATGGTCGACGCCGTGACGGGCCGTGCACGGGAATCGGGGGTGGCTGCCAGGACGATCACCCTGAAGGTGCGCTTTGCCGACTTCACAACGATCACGCGATCGTCCACGCTTGGCGGCGCCACCGACAGCGGGGCCGAGGTGGCCGAGGTGGCCGCGGACATGCTCGAGCAACTGGACCTGTCACCGGGTGTGCGTCTCCTCGGCTTGTCGCTCACCGGACTCCAGGACGGTGCCTACCGGCAACTTCGCCTGGATGACGCGACCGGCTCCGGATCGGGGCCCGACTGGGGGAGGGCCGAGGGGGTGATCGACCGTATCCGCCTGCGCTTCGGTGATTCGGCGATCGGACGGGCGGCTGCACGCCGCACCGACGGTATCTGAGGTGTCGGGGGTACGTTGGCGATCGGTGTCTCCTGTGCGATGCTGGACTGACGCTGGGCGGCCCCGACGATGGGTCCGCCCCGATGCGAGGAGAGGCGAGGAGCAGCGTGCCGCTGTCCAAAGACGAGGAACGAATCCTCAGCGAGATCGAGGAACAGCTCTACGAGACTGATCCGAACCTCGCACGCGAGGTTTCCGAGACGACCGTCTACACACACTCGCTGAAGAACCTGAAGTGGTCCTTACTGGGCTTCGTCCTCGGAGTGGCTGTGATGGTGCTCAGCCTCTCCACCTCGTTCCTTCTCTCGTTCGTGGGTTTCCTCGTGATGCTCGCCTCTGCGTTGGCACTCGAGCGCAGTGCCCGCCACCTGGGTCGTACCGGCCTCCAGCAGGCGTCCCAGTCGGGACGTGGAGCGGCGCTCAAGTCAGCGGTCGGCGACGGTCGGCAACGGATGCTTGAGCGGTTCCGTCGGGGTGAGCAGGGCCGCCACGGCTAGTTCCGCACCGGGACCCGGCGCCATAAACCACACCCTGGCCGTCGATGTCGGTGGCACCAAGATCGCCGCTGCCCGCGTGGACGCTGACGGTCGCATCGTCGAGCGCGGGGAGGTTCCGACCCGGGGCGCCGACGGCGAGGACCTCTTCGGACACCTGCTCGACCTCCTCGACCCGCTCCTGTCGGTCGGCCCCGTCGAGGTGTGTGGTGTCGGGTGCGGCGGACCGATGGCGGATCGGGGCAACTCCGTCTCGCCCCTCAACATTCCCCAGTGGAGAGGGTTTCCCCTCCGTTCGAGGTTGGCCGGGTGCCTGGGGGTGCCGGTCGCCGTCGACAACGATGCCAAGGCCCTGGCGTTGGGCGAAGGCTGGCGGGGCGCCGCCATGGGCCATCGGAACTTCCTGGCCATGGTCGTCTCCACCGGCGTGGGTGGCGGGGTGGTGCTGGATGGTCGGTTGTTGGACGGCGCAGCCGGCAACGCCGGTCATATAGGACACGTGGTCGTCGACCCGGCCGGGCCGCAGTGTGCCTGTGGCAGTCGGGGATGCCTCGAGGCGATGGCCTCCGGTACGGCGTTGGAGCGCGAGTTGGGCGAATCGCCGGAAGGTGCCTCCGAGGAGGTGCGCCGACGGACGGGCCGACTCGTCGGTCGCGCTGTGGCATCGGTGGTGAACCTCCTGGACCTTCCGCTGGCCGTGGTTGCGGGCTCGGTCGCCCTGGGGTTCGGAGCCCCGTTCTTCGAGGCTGCCCAGGCCGAATTGGACTTGGGGTGTGGCCTGGAGTTCACCCGCGGTGCACGGGTGGTGCCGGGTGGTCTGGGAGCCGACGGCCCGCTGGTGGGTGCTGCGGCCGTGGGGCGCTCCCTGCTCGGCTACCCATGCCTGGGCGAGGGAGGTCCGCCGGACGCCGGGGGAACGGCCTGGTGACGATCGTATGGGTCCTGAGGGTCGCGGCTGCGGTACTGCGCCGGCCTTCTCTATGGACGACGGCGTGCCGCCAGGCTCATCGGATGGCGGGACGTGGTTGGTGGCGGCGTCCGCCGTTCCTGCCCCTGCCCGACCCCGCCTACGCACGGTTCCGCGGTGTGACGCAGTACGGGGACCCGGGCCGTGAACCTGCGATCGCCGATGTGCTGGTCTGGCTGGAGTGGACCAGGGAGTTCGGCAAGACAGCGGGACCCCCGCGACCCGACGACCCGGCCTGATGTCGCAGGGGCCACTCCCGGCAGGCCGGAATCCTGATGACTGGGTTGTCAGCCGACCGGGGGGAGGCGTGTCCGAACTCCTCGCCGCCGACCCCGTGATCGACGGCAGGAGGGTGTTGATACATGAGATGGACGGACCGGCCCTTGTTCTCGGTAGCGCCCAACGCCGTGCACCCGAGGCGGCGGTGCCCGCCGGGATGGAGTTGGTCCGGCGGCGTTCCGGTGGAGGTGCGGTGCTACTGCGGCCGGGCGACGTGGTGTGGGTGGACGTCCTGCTGCCGAGAGGCGACCCGCTCTGGGTCGACGACGTGGGTCGGTCCACGTGGTGGTTGGGGGACGTGTGGAGCGCTGCGCTCGGAGACCTGGGGCTGACAACGGCCGTCCATCGTGGTCCGATGGTCTCCACGAGGTGGTCGGATCGCGTCTGTTTCGCCGGTGTGGGCCCGGGCGAGGTGCTTCTGGAGGGTCGCAAGGTCGTGGGGATCAGCCAGCGCCGCGACAGGCTGGGCTCCCGGTTCCAGTGCGCGGCGCTCCTGAGGTGGGCGGTGTCCGAAATGGTCGGGCTGTTCGACCTGAGCCCGGCCGATGAGGCCACCCGGGAACTCCAGGGGGCAGCTGCCGGGTTGCCGGTGGACGGTGCGGCACTGGTCGCAGCGGTGCTGAATCGGCTGCCCTGACCACAGCGATCGGCCCGTCGAGGGGTCCGTACCGGTCATCCATGACCCATCCCGCTGGTGGTGGCTCTTTTTCCGGGCGGTCGCACAGCGGCGACTGTGTGGACCGATTTGCTTGCGCGGTGGGTGATAAGTCCATAGAGTGGGGCAATATGGGGTGAAAGGGAGTACTCCGACCGGGCTGGATGCCCGATCGGGGCCTTTCACCGACAATTGCGAACC
>DQOF01000011.1 GCA_015658775.1 Acidimicrobiia bacterium
ACGAGTATGGCGGCATGGCCGGCCTGGTCACCATGGAGGACCTCCTCGAGGAGGTCTTCGGCGAGATCGTCGACGAGTTCGACAGGGAGGAACCCCTGTCGCAGCCGCTGGCCTGTGGTGGCCTGAGGGTGCACGGCCGCATGCCGGTGGACGAGTTGAACGAGTTGCTGGACGAGACCCTGCCCGACGGCGACTGGGACACCGTCGGCGGGCTCATCTTCGATGCGCTCGGCCACGTTCCGGAGGTGGGCGAGACGGTGGAGTTGGCGGGCAGGCAGTTCGGAGTCGAACAGGTGGTGGGGCGTCGGATAACGAGGGTTCGCATAGGCGCACCGACGGGACGGCAGTGACGGAGCAGGCGGGAGACTCGGGCGGACAGGAGATGGGCCCGCAGGGAGCCGGCCATCGTTCCGGGTTCGTGACCCTGGTGGGTCGTCCCAACGTGGGCAAGTCGACGCTGCTGAACCGCATGCTCGGAACCAAGGTCACGATCGTGTCCGACAAGCCGCAGACCACCCGTACCGAGGTACGCGGCGTGCTGACCCGGCCCGATGTGCAGGCGGTCTTCTGCGACACGCCGGGAATCCACAAGCCCCGGACGCTGCTGGGCGAGCGTCTGAACGCCACGGCCAGGGGCGCCCTGTCGGACATGGACGTCGTCCTATTCCTCGTGGAGGCAGACGGTCAGATCGGCCGGGGAGACCGCTTCATCGCCGATGGCCTTTCGTCCGAGACCACGGTGCTGGTGCTCAACAAGACCGACTCGGTCGGCAGGGACCGCGTGGTCGGGCAGCTCGTGGAGGCGTCGGGGCTCGGGTTCGACCAGTACTTCCCGGTGTCAGCCCGGACAGGTGACGGTGTGGACGCACTGCTGGAGCACGTTCTGGGTCGTCTGCCAGAGGGTCCCAGGTACTACCCGGACGACATGGTCACCGATGTTCCGGAGGCGTTCTGGGTCGCCGAGCTGGTGCGCGAACAACTCCTGGCCGTGGTCAGGGAGGAGTTGCCGCACTCGATAGCGACCCGGGTCACCGAATGGGAGTGGCCCCGGATCCGGTGCGAGATTCTCGTCGAGCGGAACTCCCAGAAGGGGATCGTCATCGGCAGGAAGGGGTCTGTGCTCAAGGAAGTGGGCACAAAGGCCCGGGCGCAGCTGCCCGACGGGGTCTTCCTGGAGTTGTTCGTCCGGGTCGACAAGGACTGGCAGCGCCGCCCCGGGGCGCTAGACCGCCTGGGCTACTGAGGTTCCTGCCCGGCAGTCGCTGTGGGCGGGTTCAGGAGAACAGGCTCCGCAGGAACGACTCGGCCTCGTCCCTGTCGGCGGTCCTGCGCATCGGTGGCAGGGCGTCGAGCAGGGACTGTGAGTACCTGGCGCCGAAGAGCCGGGAGTCGAACACGGCCACGACCCCCTGATCGGTCCGCGAGCGGATGAGTCTGCCCACGCCCTGGGCCAGGCGTAGGGCTCCGATGGGGAGGTCGACCGCACCCCAGCCGTCCAGCCCGGCCCTGTCGCGCCACGCCCTGGTCAGGGGCTCGTCCGGTCGCGGGAACGGGATCCGGTCTATGACAACCAGGGTCAGCGACGGTCCGGGGACGTCGATTCCCTGCCAGAAGCTGCGGGTGGCGAACAGGCAGGCCTCCTCGTCGGCGGCGAAGGCCTCGAGGAGGGCACGGGGTGGGAGGTCGCCCTGCTCCAGGATCGGAAACGGCACCCGGGACCGCATGGCGGCAGCAGCGGCCTGAAGGCCCCTCCAACTGGTGAACAGGGCGAGCGTCCTTCCGCCCCCTGCGCAGATCAGGTGCTCCAACTCAACCAGAAGGCCGGCAGCCCATGCGGCCTCGTCGTGGGCCGGGCTGGGTAGGTGCATGGGGCAGAAGAGCAGCGAGTTGTTCTCATAGTCGAAGGGGCTGCCCACGGCGCTGGTCCGGGGACCGGGGAGGGCGAGGCGGTCGGGCAGGTTCACGGGGAGCGTGGCGCTGGTCAGCACCGCCGTCCGGCGTGGCCAGAGGTCCCTGGCGAGCCTCGGGCCGACCTCGATGGGGGCGACCCGCAGGGCCAGGTGGGTACCCGACCGCTCCACCCACGCCAACTGGTCACCTTCTTCCTTTTTGCCACCGGATTGCTCACCACCGGCTCCCCGGAGCAGGTCTCGGCAGAACCGGATGTCGCCCATCAGGGTGCCGCCTGCCTTCAGGAGTCGCGTGAGGCGGCGCTTCCCCGCCTGGTCGTCATTGACTGTCGAACGGGCAGCGGTGAGGAGCCGCTCCAGCCGGGACTCGGCGAGGTCGAGTATCTGGTCCAGGTCGGAGTCCACGCCGGGGACGATCCGGCGGTCGGCGTGCGCATCCAGCCATGCGCCGAGGCGCATGTGCAGGTCGTCGAGGCCGTCGAGCAGCGCCGTCTCGCTGATCACGGCCCTGGCCACCCGGCTCAGCCAGCGGAACCGGCCCGGGGTCAACTGGAAACCGAACGTGGCACTGAACACCTCCTCGAGCTGGTGGGCCTCGTCGAACACCACGACCTCGTGAGGGCGGTCCGGCCGATCCAGGAGCATCCCGTCGAGGGCGACGTCGACGGCGTAGAGGTGGTGGTTGGTGACGCAGATGTCGGCATCGCGGGCCCTCTGTCGCGCCCTGGCGGGCAGGCAGTCCTCGCCGAACGGGCATTCGGCCACGCCGAGGCAGTCGTCGGTGCCGACGCTGACAGCCGTCCAGGTGTTCGCGTCGGGCTCGAACGGCAGGTCGGCACGATCTCCCGATTCGCTGGTCTCGACCCACTGTCGGATCCGCTCCACCTGGGTGCCGTCGGCGCCCTCGAACAGGCCGTCCAGTGCCTGCTGTTCTCCGGAGCGACGGATCTCGTCCAGTCGCTCGAGGCAGACATAGTTGTCCCAGCCCTTCAGCACGGCGAAGTCGAACGGCTTGTCCATGTTGGCCGCCAGCAACGGCAGGTCGACCCTCTCCATCTGGTCCTGTAGTGCCTTGGACCAGGTGGCCACGACCGTTCTGCGGCCGGAGAGGATTGTCGGTATCAGGTACGCGAGCGTCTTGCCGGTACCGGTCCCGGCCTGCACGGCGAGGTGTTCGCCGGCCTCGATGGCCTCGGAGATCTCGGCGGCCATCGCACGCTGGCCGCGCCGCACCTCACCGCCGCCAGGTATTGCCGCGGTCACTTCCTCGATGGCTATCGCCACCTCGTCCGCCAGGCTCACCGGGACGACTCTAGGGGGCGGGGCGCCACCGTCCGGAGGGATGTAAGGGGTAGATTCGGCATGGTGCTCGCCTCCGATCTGGACCCCCGTCGAATCCCCAGACACATCGCCTGCGTCATGGACGGCAACGGCCGTTGGGCCGAGCAGCGGGGTCTTCCGCGCACCGAGGGCCACACGGCCGGCGAGCAGTCCCTCTTCGACGTTCTCGAGGGCGCCGACGATCTCGGGGTGGGCTGGTTCACGGTCTACGCCTTCTCCACCGAGAACTGGCAGCGGCCCGCCGACGAGGTGCAGTTCCTGCTCAGGTTCAACGAGCAGATCCTGCTCAACCGGCGCGACGAGATGCACGGGCGCAACATGCGCATCCGGTTCATCGGCCGCAGGGACAGGAGGGTTCCACGGAGGCTGCTGCGTCGCATGGACGACGCAGAAGAGCTCACCCGGGACAACACCGGGCTCACCTTCACCATCGCCTTCAACTACGGGGGGCGGGCCGAGTTGGTGGATGCCGTCCAGGCGATAGTCGACTCGGGAGCCCGGCGGATCACCGAGAAGACCATCGTCCGGCACCTGTACGACCCGGAGATGCCGGACCCCGACCTGGTCATACGCACCTCCGGCGAGTACCGCATCTCCAACTTCCTGCTGTGGGAGATGGCCTACAGCGAGTTGGTGTTCAGCGAGGTGCTGTGGCCCGACTTCAGGCGCGAGCACCTTTTCGCGGCGATCAAGGAGTATCAGGACCGCGATCGCCGATTCGGCGGCGTGGCCGAGCCGGGACAGTGACGCTCTACCGCGATGTGGGTGTCGTTCTGCGTACCTGGCGGCTTGGCGAGGCCGACCGCATCATCGTGCTCCTGACCCCCGGGCACGGCAAGGTACGTGCGGTGGCGAAGGGCGTCCGCAAGACCCGCAGCAAGTTCGGCGGGAGGCTCGAGCCGACCAGCCATGTTGACCTCCAACTGTTCACCGGCAGGGGAGAGCTGGGCATCGTCACCCAGGCCGAGACCATCGACCGCTTCGAGAACCTGCGGCTGGATCCGGACCGGTTCAGCGACGCATCCGCCCTGCTGGAGGTGGTGGACGTGGTCGCTCCGGACGGCGATCCCGATCGTCGGCGGTTCGACATGCTCCTGGGTGCGTTGCGCACTCTCGACGAGAATCCGGTTCCGTTGCTCGTCCCGGCCTTCTACCTGAAGTTGTTGGCCCACGAGGGCCTGGCACCCCATCTCGACGCGTGCGTACGCTGCAGAACGGAGGGTCCCCTGGTGGCCATCGAGTTCGGCGAGGGCGGCACGCTGTGCGCGGACTGCAGACGTGGTCGGCCGATCTCGGCCGGGGCGCTGGCCGTGATGCGGGCGGTGGTGGGAGGGGGTCTGGCCGACGCCCTCGCCGTTACGGACCGGGCGGTGTGCGTCGAGGTGGACGCGGTGGCGACTGCGGCCGTGGAGTACCACCTGGAACGCCGCATGCGGTCACGGCGCGTCATGGAGACGGCCTGACCGGCAGGCGCTCCGGCAGGCCTGCCCGGGAGCACCACGTGTGCTAGGTCGAGTTAAGGCGGGGTACCCGGGGTGTCTCTCCGGCGTACCCGCGGCCCACTACCAGCGTGCCGCCGATCCGGTCACCGAGGCGCCTGTGCCCGGGGCTGCTGAAGACCAGGCTGATCTCGACGACCAGCATGATCGGGGCGAGGATGCCGAGGACCACGGGCACCAGCCACGGCAGGGCGCGCCCGGCGGCACCGGTGAACCCCGGCAGCCCGCCGTCGGATCGGCGGACCACCCTGAGGCCCGTGACCGCCTTGCCGAGGCTGAAACCGGTCCTGGCCGTCAGGAAGACGTGGTTGGCGAGGAATGCCAGGGTCGGCAGCCAGACGTGGGTGGCGCCGAGGCCGACGTCGATCAGCCAGGCCTCGTCACCGATGACGACGCAGCCGAGGGTGGTCTGGAAGAGGAACGAGCAGGCTTCGTCGGCTGCCACACCGTCGGGTATCGCCGTGCTCGTGGCGTTTGACAGGAGCAGCACGCTGAAGAGCGCCGCGATGATCAGGTTGTCGAGCAGCCAGGCGACGCACCGCCGGCCCAACACGGCGGTCGGATCTGTCTGCTGGATCGGGTCCATCGACCCAGTCTGGCCCTGGATGCCGCCGTTGCGATGGCGGCGGATCGGTACCGGGTGGTAGGCCTCGTGGCCGGTACCCTGCACCGCCATGGTCCCCAACGACGAGTCCCTCTTCGACAAGGTGGTGAACCTCTCCAAGCGTCGCGGGATCGTCTTCCAGTCGGCCGAGATCTACGGGGGCTTCCGGTCCACCTACGACTACGGCCCGATCGGCGTCCTGCTGCTGCGCAACGTGAAGGACCAGTGGTGGCGGACCATGGTGCAGTTGCGCCACGACGTGGTTGGCCTGGACGCCTCGATCCTGACGCCCCCGGCGGTCTGGGAGGCCTCGGGCCACCTGGCCAACTTCAGCGATCCGCTGGTCGACTGCAGGGAGTGCGGGGCACGGCACCGGCAGGACAAGCTGGACGATCCCGATGCCTGTCCGACCTGTGGGGCCGACGGGTCCTTGACCGAGGCACGGCAGTTCAACCTCATGTTCCAGACCCACGCCGGGCCGCTGGCGGACACGGCCGCCGAGGTCTACCTGCGACCGGAGACGGCGCAGGGCATGTTCATCAACTTTGCGAACGTGCTCAACACCAGTCGGAAGAAGCCGCCGTTCGGCATCGCCCAGATCGGCAAGTCCTTCCGCAACGAGATCACCCCGGGCAACTTCGTGTTCCGCACCCGGGAGTTCGAGCAGATGGAGATGGAGTTCTTCGTGCCGCCGGACGAAGCCGACAAGTGGTACGGGTACTGGTGCGACGCTCGGCGCTCCTGGTACCTGGACCTCGGCATGCCTGCCGACCGGCTGCGGTTGCGCGAGCACGAGGCCGATGAGTTGAGCCACTACTCGAAGGCGACCGCCGACGTGGAGTTCCTCTTCCCCTGGGGGTGGGACGAGCTCGAGGGCATAGCCAACCGGACCGACTTCGACCTGCTCCGTCACGCGGAGAGTTCCGGCGCACGGCTCGAGTACCACGATCCCGGCAGCGGGGAGCGGTACGTGCCGCATGTCATCGAGCCTGCGGCGGGAGCCACCCGCACGGCTCTGGCCTTCCTCATGGCCGCGTACGACGAGGAGGAGGTCCGGGGTGATACAAGGACCGTTTTGCGACTCGACCACCGCCTGGCTCCGTACAAGGTCGCCGTCCTGCCGCTCTCGAAGAAGGCCGAGCTGATCCAGCCGGCGACCGAGGTTCTGGGCCTGCTGCAGCCCCACTGGATGTGCGACTACGACCAGACCCAGGCGATCGGTCGCAGGTACCGGCGGCAGGACGAGATCGGGACCCCGTACTGCGTGACAATCGACTTCGACACGCTCGACGACCGCGCCGTCACGGTGCGTGAGCGCGACTCGATGGATCAGGACCGGGTGCCGATAGAGGGCCTCGTCGAGTACCTGAGCGGCCGTCTGACGGCCTGACCGGCCCGGCCTACAGGTCCGGCCAGTTGTGGCCTCTCCGCCGGTCTCTCCGGTTGCCGCCATCGAGGGCCCAGATGCGACGCCAGGCGCCGATGTCTGGGCCGGTCAGCCCGGGGGATGTGCCTGCATGGGCCCGCTGCCGTGCGTTCCACCAGTCGGTCGCGGTCTCGTCGGCCAGTGACGCCACGGCCGCCTCCAGGCGGGCCGCGAACCGCCGGGCGTGTTCGCCCTCGGTCGGTAGCAGTGGGTCTCCGAACGTGATCGTCGTTCTGGACGGGCGGGGCAGGAGCCGGCCCTTGCGCAGGATTAGGCCGGTTCCGTCGATGTGGACGGGCACCACGGGCACCCCACACCGGATGGCCAGGTAGGCGGCGCCGCCGCGGAACGGCTGGCCCCACCCGTCGGGGCTGCGGCCGCCCTCGGGGAAGATGAGCAGGCTCCATCCGTCGCCTATCAGTTGGCGTGTCAGGTCTGCCGACTTCCGACCCACCCTCGTCCTCTCGATCGGAATCGCCCCGATCGCCAGGGCGGCCATGGCACCGCCTATCCGCGTGGCGAAGAAGTAGTCGGCGGCTGCACCTACCACCAGGCGGTGCCGCCACGGATCGGGTATCGAGGTGAGCAGCAGCGGCGTGTCGGCGTGGCTGTGGTGATTGGCGGCGAAGATGACAGGGCCGTCGATGCAGTTGAGTCGGTCGGTGCCCCTACGGGTCGGGGATGCGACCACCCACATGACCGGCTTCATCACCGTCTCCACGAGGGCGGCCCGTACGACGCGGGCCGGGTAGCGCCTGGCCCAGTCGGTGGGGTAGTCGGCTCGGAGTCGTGCCGGCGGTGGCGGGGGTTCCACACCGTTCGGTACCGCTGCGGAGCGCCATGGGAACCCCGTGCGGCCCACCAGGGCCCGGGTCTTCGCAACACGCAGGTTCAGCGCACCCATCGTGGCACCCCGCTCATCGTCGCGGCTCCCTCATCGGTCCGGAACACTCAGGTCACGTCCGCCATGAGGAGCGGCGGGTTCTTGATGTGGGTGATCGTGGGCTGTGGGCCGACGACGTCACCGGCCATCTCGAGGGCGTCGGCGAGGGTGGATGCGGGCTGGAACCCGAGTCGCCGGACCGCCGGGGTGTTGCCCCCGACCACGATCACGCGTGCGACGTGGTCCAGGGCGTGCGCACCCCAGTACCACATGTAGAAGGGGTGGACGCCGTGGTAGGCGTACGAGTTCCTGTACAGGTGGATGTACCACTCGTCCTCGGCGAACTGC
>DQOF01000101.1 GCA_015658775.1 Acidimicrobiia bacterium
GCCGGCTCTGCCACCAACCCGTGAGTTGGACCAGCCTCAGGCTCCGGAGCCCCTGCATCCCCGTCGGCCTCGCTGAAATCGTCCACGGACAGAACCTAGACGCCATCTGTCCGGATACCTACGCGAACGGCACGCCTACCGAAACCGTTGCAGGCCCCATGTGGGACCGGGCGAGTCGCCACCCCGGGCCGTGCCTCAGGATTCCAGGAACCTGGGCAACCACACGGTGAAGGTCGAACCGATCCCGACCGTGGACCGCACCGTCACCTGCCCACCGTGGCCCTCGGCGATCTGACGCACGATCGCCAGCCCCAGGCCGGAACGCCCGGCCTCCCGGGCCGAGGCCCTGTCACCCCGCCAGAACCGCTGGAACACGCGCTCCTGCTCATCGGGGCCCAACCCCGGTCCGTCGTCGAGCACGGACATCCACACCATCTCGGAATCGTGACCCGCCGTCACACGCACCAGGCCACCGACGTCGGAGACCCGGATGGCGTTGCTGAGCAGGTTGGCCAGTGCCCGCCGGAGCGCCACCGGGTCGCCGACCACCAGCAGCGTCGGGGCTATCTCGCTACGCAGGTCCACACCTGCGGCAGTCGCCGTGGCGGCGAAGTCCTCGACGGTCTCGACCACCACCACGGACGCGTCCACGGGTTCGCGCCTGGCAGCGGTCCGCTCGTGGTGCGCATAGAGAAGCAGGTCCTCGACCAACGCCGACATGCGGGCAGCGGCCCGGCCGGCAACCTCACCCGCCGCCCTGAAGTCGTCCGCGCTCGCATTCGGGTCTGCCATGACCACGTCGAGGTTGGCACGCAGGACGGCCAGCGGATTGCGGAGTTCGTGCGATGCCTCCTGGACGAACCGCCTCTGGCTCTCGAACGCCTTGTCGAGCCGTGCCAGCATGTCGTTGAACGTGTCGGCCAGGTCGCGCAGTTCATCGGCGGGACCTCCGAGGTCGATCCTCCTCGACAGGTCCGTCGCCGAGATGTCACGGGCCACCGCCGAGATCCGGGCTATCGGTCGCAGGACCAGGCCCGCCACGTACCAGCCGACTCCGAGGCTGCCGAGGAACAGGGCTATGAGCGCTGTGAACGACTGCGACCGCAACCGGTCCAGGGCGCGGCGGTTGACCTCTTCCTCGAAGGCCACGAGCCGTGCCACCCGCGCCCGTTCGTCGGGCACGATCTCCGCGCCGTCGCCCGGATCGTCGGCGACGAGGTCGCCATAGCGGGCCTCGCGCGACACCGGTTCGTCGGCCAGGGCCCGCGACAGGCTGAGGTAGATGCCGCCGACCCCCACCGCCGCCAGGCCGAACAGCAGGATCGAGTAGAGGAGGGCCATACGGGTCCTGATGCTCCCCAGCCGGTCGGGCAGGCGTGCCGCCGTCCTGAGTCCACGCGGGGCTGTCACCGTGCAGCGCCCTCCGGTGGTTCTCCGCCCAGGAGTCGGTAGCCCCGCCCGACGACCGTCTCGATGAGGCCCGGCTCACCGTCGATGGCCAGCTTGCGTCGCAGGGTCCCGACCGTCACCCTCACGGTGTTGGTGAACGGATCGGCGTGCTCGTCCCACACGTGCTCGAGCAGTTCCTCCTGGGAGACCACCTCGCCGGGCCGGGACATGAAGTAGTGCAGCAGGGCGAACTCCTTGGCGGTCAGGTCCAACGACCGCCCACCGCGCTGAGAGTGGTGCCGCGCCGTGTCCAGGCTGAGGGTTCCGACCTCGAGGACGGCGCCTGAGCGGCCCGGATCGCGCCTCAGCAGCGACCGGACACGGGCCGCCAGCTCATCGAAGGCGAATGGCTTCACCAGGTAGTCGTCGGCACCCATGTCGAGTCCACGAATGCGCTCCTCGACGGTGTCGCGGGCCGTGAGCATCAACACGCGGGGTGCCACCCCTTCGGGGGGATCATCGCGCAGCACCCTGCAGACGTCGAACCCGTCGATGCCCGGCATCGTGATGTCGAGGCAGATGAGGTCGTACGGCGTCCACGCCGCCTTCGCCAACGCCTCCTCGCCGGTGGCAGCCGTGTCCACGGCATAGCCCTCACGCCGCAGGCCGCGGGCTATCGCATCCACCAAATCCGCCTCGTCGTCCACGACCAGGATGCGCACCGCACGACGGTACCGCGGCGACCGCCGTGAGCCCGTGCAGGCTGCAGACCGGCGATCCGGGGCGCCGTGGCTGTCAGCTGCCGGCCAGCACCTCCAGCCTGTCGGAAGCCCGGTCGACCCTGACCCTCTCACTGACCACCGTGGACGAGCCCCCGGGGGCCATCGACACCCCGTAGAGACAGTCGGCGGCCTCCATGGTGCGCTTCTGGTGGCTGACGATCAGCAGCTGGGCGTCTTCGCGGAACCGGTCGACTAGACCCAGGAACCGGTGCAGGTTGACATCGTCCAACGCCGCCTCGACCTCGTCCATCACGTAGAAGGGCGACGGTCGGCTGCGGAACACGGCGAACAGAAAGGCCAGGGCCGTGAGCGAACGCTCGCCACCTGACAGCAGCGACAACTTCCTGACGTTCTTGCCGGAGGGTCGGGCCTCGATCTCGAGACCCGTGTCGAGCAGGTGGTCCGGGTCGACGAGACGCAGCCGGCCCTGGCCACCCGGGAACAACTTGTCGAAGAACTCGGTGAAGTGCGTGGACACCTCGGCGAATGCCCTGGCGAACACGCTCACGATCTCGTCGTCGACCGACCTGATCACCTTGCGTAGGTCGGTGCGGGTGGCCCTGATGTCGTCCAACTGCTCCTGGAGGAACCGGCGGCGCTCCTCCAGGGCGTCGAACTCCTCGAGGGCCAGCGGGTTCACGGGTCCCATGAGCTTGAGTTCCCGCTCCAACTCGACCACCCGGGTGGAGACACCGACTCCCTCGGCAAGCTCGGGGCAGGGCGAATCCAGGACCGAGTCGGGTTCGAGGTCGAACTCAGAGCGGATGGCCTCGTTCAGGTTCTCCAGCCGCATACGGGTCTCCGCCCGCTGGATCTCCAGCCGGGAGAGCAGGTCGCGTGTTCCACGCAGCGACGCCTCGACAGCCGAGCGGTCGCGACGTAGGCCGTCAAGCCGCGCGGCGACGCTGCGAATCCGCTCCGACTGCAAGCGGCGGTTCTGGCGCAGCGCCTCGAGACCGGCGTCGATTCGGACGACGCGCACGTCGACTGCGGACATGAGCACCCGGGTCGCGGCCTCGCGCCTGTCCAGGTCACCACACCTGATGGCGGCTGCGGCCCTCTCGTCGACCAGACCCCCGAGCCGGCCGTGCAACTCCGAGACCCGGGCATGGACCATGGCCTGTCGGCCCGTCACGTCGGCAGTACGTACCTCGTGTTCGATGCGCTGCGCGCCCACCGAGGCGGAACGGGCCTCGAGCCGGCCGCGCAGTGCCGTCATCTTCCGCCCGGCCTCCAACGACGCATGCTCGACCGCCTCGAGAGCCGGAAGTCGACCCTCGAGGTCGGAGACCCGGGCAGTCTCGTCGGCGAACCTCTGGTCGAGTTCGCCGATCCGGGCGCGGAGGGCTTCCGCCTCGGCGCCAAGATTGGCCTGTTCGGCCTGGAGAGCCTGCAGGGCCTCGGTCGATGCGGCGAACCGCTCGTCGAACTCATCCAGGTCACGCGTGCGCAGTTCCACCTCGGCGTCAAGTTCCGCCGTCCTCGACTCGGCGGCGTCGAAGACCGACTGGGCCTCAACCCGCGCCACCTCGGCCTCGGCCAGGTGCCCCTCGGCGTCGGCCAGAGCCGCCCCGGTGGCGCCTCGTCTGTCGCCGCCTATCCGCCAACCTGACGGGCCGAACCGGTCACCCTCGACCGTGACCACGACGGCCTCGGGGTTCGCCAGGGCCACGTCGACGGCCGCAGCCGCTCCGCCGTCGACGAGCACGGCATGGCCGAGCAGCCGATCCAGCAACTCGTCGACACCCGGGACCCGTGCCTGGACGTGGAGCCTGACCGGCTCTCCGACCGTCGGTGCAGAGCGGCCGACCGCCTCGGTGCGAAGTGGCAGCACAGCGGCACAGAACTCGCCGGCCCGCAGTGCCTGCAGGGCCTGGCGGGCCGTGTCGACGCCATCGACCACGACGGCGTCGAGAGCCTCACCGGCCGCCGCCTCGAACGCCGCCTCGAAACCGGGGTCCACCTCGACCAGGTCGAGCAGGGTTCCCAGAACGCCCTCCACGTCCGCCAGATGGGCCACCCCGGCGCTGAACCGTGCCTCGGCGAGTGCCAGGGCGAGGGCATCGACGCGGACCCTGCCGGCTCGCAGGTCCGCCTCGGCAGCCACCACATGCTCCCATGCCGCGTTGCGCTCGAGTGCCGCCAGACGGGACCTCTCCTCCAGTTCGGCCACAGCATCGACCAGCGGCTCCTCGTCGGTGATCCCGGCGACCAACCCTGAGCGGAGCCGCTCGGACTCCACGTCCATGTCGACGGCAGCGGCATCGACGATGCCCAGCCGGTCGGCGAAGCGGGCCCGCTCGGCGACGACCCGGGCGACCGCCGTCCGCAGCACGCCCAACTCGCCCCTCGCCCGGGCAGCGTCGCCTCCCGGGACCGGACCGCCCGGAACGGGCATGGCGTCGGCCCACTCCAACTCGAAGCGGGCCCTCTCGGCGGCCAGGTCCGACTCGGCCAGGGCCAGGCTCTCGGCTGCCGGCACCAGCGCCCCGGCCTCGACGTCGAGACCCTCCAACTCGGCCTCGGAACGGGCCAACTCGGCCTCCAGCCCCACGACCATCTGCTGCGAGGCGTACGCACCCCGATCCCACTCGATCCCCCGAAGGCGCTCGGCCAACAGCGCTCGCATTCCGCGGACGCGCTCTCGCAGGGCCTCACAGCGGGCCAGCCGGTCACCCAGGTCGTCGCCGCCGCTGGAGGCCAACTCGGATTCCGACACAGTCACGTCGGCGTCGAGACGACCGAGTTCAGCCGAATGGCCGGCCTCGGCGCCCGAGAGTTCGGAACGGCGCTGCGCCTCATCGCCCGCACGCAACCGGAGGCCTGCGAGTTCCCGGCCGGCACGATGGCGCCGCAAGGCCGTCAACTCGTGGAGCAGGTCGCCGTGACGTCGGGCAGCGTCGGCCTGGCGCTCGAGCGGGCGCAACTGACGCCGGACCTCGCGCATGAGGTCGCCCAACCTGTCGACGTTGGCCTCGGTGGAACGCAACCGACGTTCGGCCCTCTCCTTGCGCTTCCGGTACTTCAGGATTCCGGCGGCGTCCTCGATGATGGCCCGACGCTCCTCGGGCCGGGCGTTCAGGACGGCGTCGATCTGCCCCTGGGAGATGATCACGTGCTGCTGACGCCCCACGCCGACGTCGGACAGCAACTCCTGGATGTCGAGCAGCCGGCACGGCGCACCATTGATGGCGTAGTCGCTGTCGCCGCTCCGGAACAGCGTGCGGGTGATGGTCACCTCGGAGAACTCGACCGGCAGCATTCCCGAGCCGTTGTCGATGGTGAGAGAGACCTCGGCACGGCCCAGGGCCGCCCTGGTGGCGGTGCCGGCGAAGATGACGTCGTCCATCTTCTGTGACCGGACCGCGCTGGGTGCCTGGGCGCCCAGCACCCATGCGATGGCGTCGACGATGTTGGACTTGCCACTGCCGTTGGGACCGACGACGACGGTGACACCGGGCTCCATGTCGAGCGTCGCCGAGTCGGCGAACGACTTGAAGCCCTTGATTGTCAGCCGTCTCAGGAACACCACGACGACCCTACAGCCATGAAATCACACAGGTGTAGTTCCCCATGGCCCTCACCCTAGGCGAACACGACTCCCGGGCAGGCGCTTCGAACCGGGGAGGTCAGACCTGCGTGTTGCAGTAGTAGACCCAGCGGCCCCTGATCTTGATCCGCTGGATGGGCGCCCGGCTGCGGGGGCTCAACTCCCCTGCCAACCCGTACACCGCCAGGTGGTCACCGAAGTCGCCCGGCACTCCGAACACGTCCACGAAGGGTCGGTCCTCGATGCTCGTGCC
>DQOF01000170.1 GCA_015658775.1 Acidimicrobiia bacterium
AAGAAGCGCGATTCGCTCCAGGAGGTCATTGCCGCCCTGAAGGGCGCCGACCTGAACCTGCCCCTCCAGTTCACGAACTTCCGCGACTAGGAGATCGGCCCTCCACGGGCTGTGTCACCAGAGCGCCACGATCCTCCGCGGAGGCGGGCGACACGGTCCTCGGTGGATGGATGGGTCGAGAACAGGCGGCTACGCCTGCGCCCGCCGGCCGCCTGGGCCTTGAGTGGATCGACTATGTAGGACGATGCCTGGCTCGGGTTGACGCCAGACGGGATCCGGGCGGCGGCCACCTCCAACTTCTCGAGCGCCAGGGCCAGCGGCTCACCGTCGCCCATCAGGCGTGCGGCCGAGGCATCGGCCTGGAACTCGCGACTGCGGCTGATGGCGGTCTGGATCACAAGTGCCGCGATCGGCGCCAGGATTGCCAGCGCCAGTTGGCCGATCGGGTTGCGGCCACGGCCGCGTCCACCGCTGAACATGGCTGCGAACATGGCCATGCGGGCGATCATCGTGATCGCCATTCCGATGGCGGCGGCCACCGATCCGATGAGGATGTCGCGGTTGCGGATGTGCATGAGCTCGTGGGCCAGCACCCCGCGGATCTCGTACCAGTTCATCCTGTCGACGAGACCCTGGGTGATTGCCACGGCGGCGTGGTCGGGATTGCGGCCGGTGGCGAAGGCATTGGGCTGGTCGTTGGGCGAGATGTAGAGCTTCGGCATCGGCAGGCCGGCGGCCGTACTGAGTTCCGAGACGACACGGTGGTACTCGGGATGGGCGGCGGCGTCGGCGGGCACGGCGCGTGCCGAGGCGATGGCGATCCGGTCGCTCCCCCAGTAGGAGCCGCCGACGACCACCAGGCCGAGCACGAGACCGAAGACCATCCCTCCGTTGCCACCGATGGCGCCGCCGATCACGACGAACAGGCCGCCCAGGAGGGCAAGCAGGGCGAAGGTCTTGGTCGTGTTGATCATCGGTCCGTTCGGGGGAGTTAGGTCGGTCGGTTGGAGGGCCAAGCGTACGCGGGACATCCCCGACACGGGCATCGGCGGCCGACCGGGAACGCAGGAGACGCGGAGCGGGCGGGGGTTGCAGATCAGGAGTGCCCGGCGACCGGCCAGGAACGCGCGAGGCGCGGAGCGGGCGACAGGGGGTCAGTCGTAGTAGCCGGAGTGCACATAGACGGTCGGCACGCCCTCGGACCGGTACATGACGAGGTTCCTCGGGTCGTCGTCGACGGCCAGGACGGGCTCGTACCCGTCGCCCCGGAGACCGTCCAGGATCGCCCGCTTCACATCGGGTGAGCTGCCGAAGTCACCGTCGACCCGCATGGCTAGCAGGTCCCACGGCACATCGTGGCGGTCCAGCCATGCCAGCGTGGTCCCGGCGAGCCGGGCCGGGCGGGCGGTGAGCAGGACGATCGTCCGCCCCTCGGTCAGGCGCTCGACCAGCCGGATGCCCTCCGGGACCGGCGGATCGTGGACAGACGCCTCGAAGAACGCCTGCCAGTCCCTCGCAGGTCCGGCCAGCAGGTGCTGGCGGCCCGAGGCGTCGGAGAGCACCCCGTCCACGTCGACTATGACCACCGGTCCTGCCGGGGGCCTGCCATCAGACTCGAAGCGGACTCCTGACAGCGCTCAGTCCTCGTCCTGGGACTCGGCCGCCCTGCTGCGTATCTCGTCGACGACCCCCGAGTCGGCCAACGTGGTCGTGTCGCCCAGGTCGCGTCCCTCGGCAACGTCGCGGAGCAGGCGCCGCATGATCTTGCCGCTCCGCGTCTTCGGCAGGTCGGGAACGAGGAACACGGCCCTCGGCCGTGCGATGGGACCCAACTTGGTGGCCACATGTAGGCGGATCTCCTCGCCCAACTCGGCCGACGGCTCGTGTGTGCCCCTCAGGATCACGTAGCCGACGATCGCCTGGCCGGTGGTGTCGTCGGTCGCCCCCACGACCGCGGCCTCGGCCACCGCCGGATGGTCGACGAGAGCCGACTCGACCTCGGCGGTCGAGATGCGGTGGCCCGAGACGTTCATGACGTCGTCCACCCGCCCCAGCAGCCACAGGTAGCCGTCGTCGTCGATCTTGGCGCCGTCGCCGGCGAAGTACCTGCCCTCGAACTTGGACCAGTAGGTGTCGTGGTAACGCTCGGGATCACCCCAGATGCCGCGCAGCATCGACGGCCAGGGACGGGTGATAGTCAGGTAGCCGCCGCCGCGTTCCACGACATTGCCGTCGTCGTCGACCAGCTCGGCGAAGACGCCCGGAACCGCGTGGCATGCCGAACCGGGCTTCGTGGTGGTCACGCCGGGGAGCGGTGAGATCATGTGACCGCCGGTCTCGGTCTGCCACCAGGTGTCGACGATCGGGCAGGACCCGCCGCCGATGTTCTCGTGGTACCACATCCAGGCTTCGGGGTTGATCGGCTCGCCGACGGTTCCGAGCACCCGCAGCGACGACAGGTCGTGGGCTGCCGGCTCGGCGCCACCCCACTTCATGAAGGTGCGGATGGCTGTGGGTGCCGTGTAGAGCTGGGTGACGCCGTAGCGCTCGATGATGTCCCAGAGCCGGTCCTTCGGCCAACGGCTCCGATCGTCCGACCGGAACTCGGGCCGGGGCGTGTCGGGGGTGCCCTCGTACATGACCGACGTGCACCCGTTGGCCAGGGGTCCGTAGACGATGTAGCTGTGGCCGGTGACCCAGCCGATGTCGGCGGCGCACCAGTAGACGTCGTCATCCCGCTTCAGGTCGAAGACGTACCTGTGGGTGTAGGCGACCTGGGTCAGGTAGCCGCCGGTGGTGTGCATGATGCCCTTGGGCTTCGCCGTCGTACCCGACGTGTACAGCAGGTAGAGCAGCTGCTCGCTGTCCATCGGCTCGGCGGGGCAGTCAGGCGATGCGTCGGCCACCAGCTCGTGCCACCAGAGGTCGCGTCCCTCGGCCATGGTGACCTCGGTACCGCACCGGTTCACGACGACCACGTGCTCGACAGACGCCGCACCCGTTGCCAGTGCGGCGTCTACGTTGACCTTCAGGGGTGAGGGCTCGCCGCGCCTGTAGCCGGCATCCGCCGTGATGATGACGCGGGCCTCGGCATCCTCGCAGCGGTCGACGATGGCGTCGGGTGAGAACCCGCCGAAGATCACGCTGTGGACGACACCGATCCTCGTGCAGGCCAGCATCGCAACCGGGAGCTCCGGGATCATCGGCATGTAGATGGCGACCCTGTCGTCGCGCTCCAGCCCCAGGCCCTTCAGCACGTTGGCGAACCGGCTCACCTCGTCGAGCAGCTGGGAGTAGGTGATCTCCCTGGTGTCTCCCGGCTCGCCCTCCCAGAAGTAGGCGATTCGTTCTCCGAAGCCGGCGTCTACGTGTCGGTCCAAGCAGTTCGCCGACAGGTTCAGCTTCCCCCCGACGAACCACCTCGAGAACGGCAGGTCCCACTCGAGGGTGGTGTGGAAGTCCTCGTCCCAGGTGAGCAGTTCACGGGCCTGACGTGCCCAGAAGGCCTCGTAGTCGGCTGCTGCCTCCTCGTAGTGGGAGCCGTCGGACAACAGGGCTGAAGCAACGAATCCCTCCGAGGGGGGAAAGGTCCGATCCTCGACGTAGTAGTCCTCGATCGTCGGCTCGCTCATCGCCTGTGGATCTCCGGTCATCGCGGTGGACAGGACCGTCTGGACCCTAGCCAGTCACCGCACCCCCGTCAGCAGCCGACGGACCACTCCAGGACGCCGAACCCGCCCAACCCCCCGGTGTCCAGGAGGGCTTCGGACTCGGTCACCCTGCTACGGGCGCGTACCGCTTCGAGATCACCGAGGTGGGCCCTCTCGGACCAGGTCCTGCGTCCCTCCTCGACCAGGCCGTCGATGCCGTGGAGCCGCAGGAACTCCGCCTGGGTCGACAGGGAGGCGCCGTCGGCCAGTTGGTCGACAGCCACGTCGACGGTGATGTCCTGCATGCCGGGACTGGCCAGCGGCGACCCACCCCGCCCATGGCCCCGGTAGGTACGCAGCCATTCCTCCTGGGGCCGGTCCGCCATGCCCCCGGTGGTCGTGCAGTAGTCGACCACCAGCAGCGCTCCCCTGTCCAGGCGGGCCAGGGCGTCGTTGACCCAGTCGGCGGCAGCGGCCTGGACAGCTATCCGGGCTCCGTCCACCGGATCGACCTCCACGGGTGGTTCGAACCGCTCGGCTAGGCACTCGACGAACGTGCCGTCCGATACGCCTACCCGTACCTCGTGCCAGGCCCCGCCCACGGCCTCCAGGAGGCCGAACGCCAAGTTGTCCAACAGCTCGTTGGCCAGGATCACACCGACCAACGGCCCGTCGGGGAGTTCGGGGACGGACCGCAGTCGTTCGCCTGAGGGTTGCGCGGAACGGAGAGTGACCGACCGCTCGACCATCACGTACGTGCCGACTTCGAGACAGCCGGGCCCAGCCGAAAGCACCGCCCTTGCCAGCGTGCCGACCCCGGCACCGGCCTCCACCACCGTGAAGCCGGCAGGACGTCCCAGCGCCTCCCACACGCTGTCCACGTAGCGTGCCAGGACGGATCCGAACAGCGGACCCACCTCGGGGCTCGTGATGAAGTCGCCCCGACGGCCTGCCATCCCGCCCGAGGCGTAGAAGCCTGCCGAGGAGTCGTAGAGGCACGCCTCCACGAACTCGTCGAATCCGAGAGGCCCCGAGGCACCGACGAGGCCCGCCAGCCGGGCGGAGAGGTCGGCCTGCGAACCGCGGATGTCAGCCCCCGAGGGCGAGCAGGCTGACGTGGGTGAAGCGGGCCACTGTCTGGGGGACCACGCCGAACAGGAGGGTGACGACACCGCAGATGGCCAGGGCCGAGGCCAGCGACGGGGTGATCGGGACCGCACCGACGTCGCCGTCGGGAACATCGTCGGCCCACATGCGGAGCAGGATCGACGCGTAGTAGTAGAGGGCCACCGCCGCGTTCACCGCAGCCACCACGGCCAGGGCGTATCCCCACGGATCGCCGGCCGTTGTCAGCACCCTGAACACCTCGAACTTGGCGAACCACCCGCCCAGGGGCGGAATGCCGGCCAGCGACCCCATGAACACCGTCATGGCCACGGTCAGGGCCGGGGCGTACCTGAAGGCGCCGGCGAACGACGAGATCTCGGCCGAACCGGTCTTGCGGGCCAACGAGATGATCACGGCGAAGGCCCCGAGGTTCATCGCCGCGTAGATGACGAGGTAGGTGACTGTGGCCGACAGGGCCTGGTCGCCCACCGCCGTGCTGTGGCCGGCGACGGCCAGCGGGGCGATCATGAACCCGGTCTGGGCCACACCCGAGTAGGCCATGAGCCGGACGATGTTCGTCTGCCGCAGCGCTATCAGGTTGCCCACGGTCATCGAGAGGGCGGCCAGTATCCAGACGAGTGGTTCCCATACCTCGGGACGGCCGTAGAAGCCGACGAACACCAGTGCCAGCAGGGCCACGAAGCCCGCTGCCTTGGAGGCCACCGAGAGGAAGGCCGTGACCGGGGTGGGTGCACCTTCGTAGACGTCGGGAGCCCAGGTGTGGAAGGGGACCGCGGAGACCTTGAACCCGAACCCTGCGACCACGAAGACGATGCCCAGGGTGACGACCGATACCGAAGCACCTCCGGCAACCACCGCTGTGTTGATGTCGGACAGCAGGGTGGACCCGGCGATGCCGAACAGGAGCGACATGCCATAGAGCATCACGGCGGAGGCGAACACCCCCATCAGGTAGTACTTCAGCCCCGCCTCGTTGGACCTGAGGTCGCTCTTGCGCCAGGCGACCATCAGGTAGGCGGGGATCGACAACAGTTCGAGTGCGACGAACAGCGAGATGAGGTCGCGTGACGACGCCATCATCACCATTCCCATCACCGCAGCCAGCAGCAGGCCGTAGTACTCGTTCTCCCAGTAGTCGCCCTCGGCCACGTAGTTGGTCGACAGCAGGATCACCACGTAGCCGGCCAGGACGAAGACCACCTTCATCACCAGTGCGAACTCGTCGACCACGTAGGCGCCACCGAAGAGCACCCTGTCGGTGCCGTCCAGGGCGAGGGTCAGCAGCGGAACGGCGGTGGCCAACAGCCCCAGGCCGGCCACCACCGCCGTGTAGGGGCGGGCCTTCTCGAGGAACACGATGTCGAGCAGTGTCACGAGGCTGCCGACCGAGAGCAGCACCAGTTCAGGCGCGAAGGCATGCCAGTCGATGGCCGGTCGCTCGAAGGCGAGGACGAGGAGGTCGACACCCACCTGCTAGCCCCCGACCGCCGCGTGCTCGTCGCCACCGCCGATGTCGTAGACGTCGGCACAGCCCAGTGCCTCGATCTCGGCAGCGGACAGCTCTACGACGTTCACCTTCAGACAGGTGTTGAGCGATGCGTCGACCGCTCCGTCGGTGACCCTAAACACCAGGTTCGGGTAGATGCCGATCGCCACGATGAAGGCCAGGATCGGCGCCCACGCGAGCCACTCGTGCCTGGTGACGTCGACGATGTCGGGGTTCTCGGCGAACTCGTCAGGGGGTGAGCCGAAGGCCACCCTCTGCAGCAGCCACAGCAGGTAGCCGGCGGCCAGCACGGTGCCCAGGGCCGCGATCACCATGAAGGTACGGAAGGTCTCGACCGGCAGGCCGTTGGCCGGGCTGTAGGCCGACAGGATCGCGGGGAACTCTCCCCAGAACCCGGCCAGGCCGGGCAGGCCCAGCGATGCCATGGCACAGATCCCGAATATCCAGCCCATCCGCGGCGCCTGGACGAGCAGGCCGCCCAGCCGGGAAATCTCCAGCGTGTGGTAGCGCTCCTTAATCGAGCCGGCGAGGAAGAACAGCATCCCGGTGATCAGGCCGTGGGCGACCATGCCCATGATCGCGGCGTTGATCCCGAAATCGGTGAGGGTTGCGATGGCGAGCATCACGAAGCCCATGTGGGCCACGGACGAGAAGGCGATGAGCCTCTTCATGTCCGTCTGGGCGAGGCACCCGAGGGCGCCGTAGATGATGCCGACCACCGCCAGCAGCCCTATCCAGGGAGCCCACTCGACCGCTGCCTCCGGCAGGATCGGTATGGCTACGCGGATGAAGCCGTAGGTGCCCAACTTGAGGAGGACCGCTGCCAGGATCACCGAGCCGACCGTCGGCGCCTCGGTGTGGGCGTCGGGCAGCCAGGTGTGGAACGGGAACATCGGAACCTTGATGCCGAAGCCCAGGAACATGCCACCGAAGATCCAGAGTTGCGCCGTGCGCGACACCCCGTGGCTGAGCACGTTGTCGGCGATCTCAGCGAATACGAACGACTCGGCACCGGTCAGGAAGAACAGGGCCAGGAAGCTGACGAGCATGAGGGCGGAGCCGAAGAGGGTGAACAGGAAGAACTTGAGCGAGGCGTAGCGCCGGTTCGGCCCGCCCCACACGGCGATCATGAAGAACATGGGCAGCAGCACGATCTCGAAGAAGACGAAGAACAGCACCATGTCCTGGGCGACGAACGTGCCGATCATCCCCGTCTCCAGGATCAGGATCAGGATCAGGAACGCCTTGGGGTTGCGCGGCTCGGGGAAGTGGTCCCAGCTGTAGATGATGCACAGCGGGACGATGAGCATCGTGAGCAGGATCAGCGGCAACGACATACCGTCGATGCCCACCATGTACCGGCTCCTGATGACGTCGATCCACATCTCGTCGACCACGTACTGCAGTCGGCCCGTGGCATCCAGGTCGAACCAGAAGAGCAGCAGAAGGCCCACGAACGCCACCCACAGCGAGGTGACGAGCGCGACCATCCTGTGCTGGTCCTCGCGTTCCCTTGGAATCAGGAGCATGATCGCCACACCCACCAGGGGCGAGAAGGTGGCGAGGGTGATACCCCATCCGTCGAGCAGGTATTCCATGTCGGCCGTCTCCTAGACGATGACTATGAGTATTCCGGCGAGGACCGTCGCCGCAGCGAAGAGAATCGCTGCGTAGTCCTGGATTCTGCCGGACTGGATCTTGCGGAGTTTCCCGCCGGTGTCCAACGCGACACGGCCCGAGGCGTTGACGACACCGTCCACCACCATCTGGTCGACCTTGTCGTAGACGGCCCGACCGGCGGACACGGCCGTCTCGCCGACGAGGTCGACGCCCCGGTCGATTACGCGCTGGTCGAACCGGTAGGCGGCGGCGGCCACCGGGCCCTTCGTGCCGCCTGCCACGATCCCCGTGTAGAGATGGTCCAGGTAGTACTTGTTGACGAGGAACGTGTGCCCCATGCGGGCCAGCGCATACCTGCTGGTGGGCCCGTCGGGGAGTTCGGTCAGGCTGCGGCCCGCCGCCGCCGAGGCTGCCTCTACCCTCACGAAGTAGTACCAGCCGGCGACCGCGAAACCGGTCAGGACCACGAGGGTTGACGCGATCGCCAGCGACCAGCTCGGGCCCGCATGGGAGATGACCGGGAAGTAGCCCGCCACCGGCTCCACAACGTGCCCGAAGCGCTCCTGCATCGAGCCGGGTGCGAGCTGGAAACCCGAAGGCATGTTCAGGAGGCCGGCCCCGACGGCGAGTCCGGCCAGGATCCAGAGGGGGACCGTGATGCGCCGCCCCGACTCGTGGGGCTCGCCGTGGCCACGGAACTCGCCGAAGAACGTGAGGTACACGCAGCGGGTCATGTACGCGGCCGTGAGCGCCGCCGTCACCATGCCCATGACCAGCATGAGCGTGTAGGCGCCGTTGCCACCGGTTCCACCGAAGAGGCCCCAGCCGCCGGTCCCCACCAGGATCTCGTCCTTCGACCAGAAGCCGGCGAACGGCGGCAGCCCGGCCAGGGCGATGCTGGCGATCACGAACGTCCTGTACGTGTGGGGCATCACCTTTCGCAGCCCGCCCATGTCGGACTTCATGTCGAAGCCGTGCACTGCGTGTGCGGCCGAACCCGAGCCCAGGAACAGGCAGGCCTTGAAGAAGGCGTGGGTGAAGAGGTGGAACATGGCAGCGGTCCAGGCACCCACGCCGAGGGCCATGACCATGTAGCCGAGCTGCGAGATCGTCGAGTAGGCGAGGACCTTCTTGATGTCACGTTGCACGAAGGCCAGGCAGGCGCCGACCAGGGTCGTGATGCCACCGATCACCGCCATCAGGTTGATGGAGCTGCCGCCGATGCTGAGGCCCTCGAAGAACACGCCGT
Source organism: Acidimicrobiia bacterium (assembly GCA_015658775.1). Taxonomy (GTDB): domain Bacteria; phylum Actinomycetota; class Acidimicrobiia; order Acidimicrobiales; family MedAcidi-G1; genus UBA3125. The sequence goes on from DQOF01000170.1 coordinate 9,155, forward strand.
AGAGGCGGGCGATCATGTAAACGCCCGCCACGACCATGGTGGCGGCGTGGATGAGGGCCGAGACCGGCGTGGGTCCGGCCATGGCGTCGGGCAACCAGGTGTGGAGGAAGAACTGTCCCGACTTGGACATGACGGCCGCCATCAGGCAGCAGGCGGCCACCAGCAGGGCGGTCTGGGGCAGCATCCCGGCTGAGGCCAGGGCGTTGGTCTCGGCGATCGAGAACGAGCCGAACCGGTCGGGCAGGGCCGAACCCACGCTGAAGAACAGGATGCTCACGCCGACGATCAGGCCCATGTCGCCCACACGGTTGGTGAGGAACGCCTTCAGGGCGGCGTCGCTGTTGGGCTTCTCCTCCCACCAGTGGCCGATCAGCACGAACGAACAGACGCCGACCAGCTCCCACGAGGTCAGCAGTTGCAGGGTGTTCTCGGAGATGACGAGCATCAGCATCGACGCGCTGAACAATGACAGGAACGCGAAGAAGTGGGTGTACCGCCTGTCGTCCTGTATGTACTCGGTCGAGTACACGTGCACCAGCAGCGATACCAGGGTGACGACTATGAGCATCATCACCGCAGGCCCGTCGACAAGGGTGCCGACGGAGAACTCCACGCCGCCGGCCTGGAACCAGGTGACCGTGTTCACGACGGCAAGCGACTGCTCAGCGTGGCCACCACCGCTGCCATGGTCGGCGGCATCGGCGCCGGAGTGCCCCCCGTCGTCGACCACCACCACGGCCCGGTGGATCTCGTCACCGTGATAGTTGTCACGGTGTCCGATCCAGGCGGCCCCGGTCAGGAGCGCCAGCACGAAGGCGATGCCGAGCACGGCGATGCCGAGTTCGGAGCCGCCCCTCGGCATGCGCTTGCCGAAGAAGAGGATGACCACGAACGAGAGCGCCGGCAGCAGGGGAATGAGCCAGGCGTTGCGCAGGAACCAGTTGCCGCCCTCGGTGATACCGAGCGGCAGGTCGACGGCACCGCCGGCTGCGAGCACGAGGAGGTCGGTCACAATCGGCTCAACCCCTCATCAGGTCGATCCGACTGAGATCGATGTTCCTGGCGTTCCGGTAGAGGAGCAGCACCATCGCAAGGCCCACGCCCACCTCAGCGGCGGCGATGGCGATCACGAACAACGTGAACACCTCGCCCGCAAGGGAGTTCCCGAAGGCTGCGAAGGCCACGAGGTTGATGTTCACGGCGTTCAGGATCAATTCGATCGACATGAGCACCAACACGCCGTTGCGACGGGCCAGGACGCCGTAGACGCCGATCGCGAACAGGGCGGCCGACAGCAGGAGGAACTGGTTCAGGAACACCGGTCAGTCCTTCCTGGCCACTACGACAGCACCGATGAGGGCGGCCAGGAGCAGCACCGAGACCGCTTCGAACGGCACGATGTACTGGCTGAAGATCATGTCGCTGACATCGGCGGTGAGGCTGGGTTCCGCACGGCTCAACTCGGCGCCGCCGAACGTGTCGATGAGGGCGCCGCCGGTGACGCACAGAACCAGCGCGCCGACCAGTCCGGCCATGAGGCGCTGTTCCCCCTCGACGCCGTCGTCGTCGCCGAACGATCCCTTGGTGAGCATGATGCCGAAGAGGAACAGGACGACGATCGCGCCTATGTAGACCAGCACCTGGGTGACCCCGACGAACTCGGCGCCGAGAAGGATGAAGAGGCCAGCGGCTCCCGCCAGCACGATCACCAGGTAGAGGGCGGCGTGCACGACATTGCGCGTGGTCACCATGCGCACGGCGCTCACGAGCATCGTCACCGCCACGACGGCGAAGGCGATGTTCTGGGCGACCAGCACCTCGCCACCGTCGAGGCGATCGAACTCGGCCAGCGCTGCGAGCAGGAAGGGTCTGCTCACCGGGGTACCTTCGGCTTCTTGGCCTCGCTGCCCGACTCGTAGTCCTGGAAGTCCGGGACGGTCTCCATCCACCTGCCGAGCTGCGACTTGTCGTGCAGGAGGTCGGCGATCCTGGGCTCGGAGTACTCGTATTCAGGAGTCCAGAACAGCGCGTCGAAGGGGCAGACGTCGACGCAGATCCCGCAGTACATGCACAGGGCGTAGTCGATGTCGAACCGGTCCAGGGCGTTCTTCTGGCGGGGCTTGCCGCCGGGCCTCCGGGGCGGCGCCTTGTACTTGTGGCCCTCTATGTAGATGCACCAGTCGGGGCACTCCCGGGCACAGAGCATGCAGGCTGTGCAGTTCCCCTCGTGCAGGGCTATGACACCCCGGGCACGCGGCGTGGGCGCCTCCTTGACCCGCGGGTACTGGACCGTGTGGGAGCCCTTGGTGAGGGTCCGGACCATCGTCCTCAACGTGACTCCGAGGCCCTTCACCATGCCGGGCAACCTTGGGCGGGAGGGCATCACAGGACCACCTTCAGTACACCGGTGACCACGATGTTGGCCAGCGCGAGCGGAATGAGCACCTTCCATGCCAGCTGCTGGAGCTGATCCTCGCGAAAGCGCGGATAGGTGAAGCGGAACCAGAAGATCAGGAAGGCGACCAGGATCATCTTGCCCATGAGCACGGCCGGGCCGATGACGTTGAACAGGTTGCTGGTCGGGTCCAGGCCCGGCACGTACCAGCCTCCAAGGAACAGCGTGGCTGCTAGCGCGGCGAAGATCCCGGCTGTAGCGAACTCCCCGATGAAGAAGAGGAGGAACCGGAGGCCGCTGTACTCGGTCAGGTAGCCGGTGACGATCTCCGACTCCGCGACCGGCATGTCGAACGGCGGCTGGGTCAACTCGGCCTGCACGGCGACGATGAAGATGGCGAATCCCACGAACTGGGTGATGATGAACGGGTTGCCGATGCCGCCCCAGCCGAATATCTCGCCGGTGGCCTGTGCCATGACGATGCCCTGCATGTTGAGGGTTCCAGCCTGGATGACGACGCCCATGACGGCGAGGACGAGCGGCAGCTCATAGGCGACCAACTGCCCTGCGGCCCTCAGCCCGCCGATCAGCGAGTATTTGCTGGCAGACGCCCAGCCGGCCATGAGGACGCCGATGACGGAGATCGACGACACGGCCAGCGCAAGGAAGATCCCGGTGTCGATGTCGATGAACCAGAGGTCGGGCCCGGCCGGTATGACCAGCACCAGCAGGAAGGTTGAGATCAGCACCACGAACGGTGCCAGCTTGAACACGATGCGGTCGGCCGCCCTCGGGACGAGGTCCTCCTTCTGGAGGAACTTGCCGACCTCGGCCAGCAACTGCATCGAGCCGTACGGCCCCGCCTCCATCGGGCCGAGCCTGCTCTGCATGAAGCTCATCATCTTGAACAGGAACAGGTAGACGAGCGTTCCGGCGGGCAGCAGCACGGCGACCAGGCCCACGAGGGCCCTGATGACGGTCTGCTGCCAGTAGGCGAGCTCTACGGCGAGAAGTGCGCTGCTCACCGGTCTATGTCCCCGAGGATGAAGTAGAGGCTGGCCAGGATCGACACCACGTCCGGGACGTAGACGCCCTTCAGCAGCCACGGCGTGATCGAGATGTTGTTGAACGAGGCCGACCGGATCTTCACCCTGTACGGCACCAGGTCGCCCTTGGAGATCACGTAGAAGCCCATGATGCCGAGGGGGTTCTCGGTCTCCACGTAGGCCTCGCCGGCCGGCACCTTGATGATGCGCGGCACCTTGGCCATTATCGGACCGGACGGCATGCCGTCGAGCAGTTGGTCGACCATGATGCAGGCCTCGCGGACCTCCTGGAGGCGCACCCAGTAGCGGGAGAAGGAGTCGCCGTCGGGGTGCGTCCAGACCTTCCAGTCCAGCCGGTCGTGGACGAGGCCGACCCCACCGTCGCGACGTAGGTCCCAGTCGACGCCGCTGGCGCGGATGTTGGCACCCGAGAGCCCGTAGGAGAGCCCCACGTCGGCGGGGATTACGCCGATGCCGCGGGTGCGGGCCTGGAAGATCTCGTTGCCCGTGACCAGGTCCTCCATCTCGTCGCAGAAGGTGCGGATGCGGTCCAGGACCCCCCTGGTCTCGTCGACCCAGCCCTTGGGGATGTCGTCCTTGAGGCCGCCGATGCGGTCGAAGTTGGGGTGGAACCGGCCGCCGGTGACCGCCTCGATCTGGTTCAGCACGAACTCGCGGTCCCGGAAGGCGAAGAACACGGGCGTGACAGCGCCCAACTGGACTCCCATGTCGCCGAGGAACAGGACGACGTTGGCGATTCGGGACAACTCGAAGAGGACAGTGCGGATCCACTGGGCCCGGGGTGGCGCCTCGACCTCCATGAGTCGTTCGGCGGCCAGGATGAACGGGACCTCGTTGGCGAAGCTGCCGAGCCAGTCGATGCGGTTCACGAGCGTGGTGATCTGTGGGTAGGTGCGGACCTCGGCGAGCTTCTCGTAGCCCCGGTGCATGTAGCCCATGACGGGCTCGGCCGCCGTCACACGCTCGCCGTCCAACTTCACGATCACCCGCAGGGTGCCGTGCGTGGCCGGGTGTTGCGGGCCCAGGTTCAGGACCATGCCGTCGGACTCGAACTCGACGTTGACCCGCGCATCGCTGGCCTGACCCGCTATGTAGGCGAGTTTGCGGGTGTCGGGCACCGTGGTCACTACACGCTCCCCCCGTCGCCCTCGTCGTCGGCGTCGTCGCCCGGCATCAACTCGACGTCGACTATGCCCGGCCACGGCTTCACCCGGCGGGCGAGCAGGGGGTAGTCCTTGCGCAGCGGATTCCCCTCGAACTGGGTGGGCAGGTACAGGTGGATCAGGTTCGGGTGCCCCCGGAACGTGATGCCGAACATCTCCCATGCCTCACGTTCGTGCCAGTCGGCTCCGGGGTACGCCGGGATCCAGGAGTCGGCCCGGGGGTCGTGGGAATCAAGGTCGGCCTTGAGGGTCACCCCGATATGGGCTCTCGGGTCGTGGACCCGGGCCAGCAGCTGGAACCGGGTGCCGCCGCCGGCGACGCCCCAGGTCATCGGCTCGGGCTCGGCTGCCTCACCGTCGTCGGACAGGTCCACCTGGGCGTCCATGTCGCGACCGAACGGTGAAGGCAACCAGTCGATGGCCGAGAGGAAGTTGAAATAGGCCATGCCGCAGCGGTCGCGCAACGCCATGCCGGCATCCAGCCACGCCTCGGCGGTGACCCTGACCCACACATCGGTGCCTGGGGCGACCTCGCTGTCGACGAGGCCGTCGCCGAGCACGTCGGCAAGCGTGGCCACGAGCGACTCGCGTTCCTCGTCCGTGGCTCTCTCAGCGCTCTCGGCGGGCTCGTCCAGGGTGGTATCAGGTGACGACAATGGGATCACCCGACCACTTCTCGGCCATGTCCTCTGCGGCGATGCGCTCCTGGAGGAGGACGATGCCCTCCAGCAGTGCCTCGGGCCGGGGTGGGCAGCCGGGGACGTAGACGTCGACCGGGATTATCTGGTCGACGCCCTTGGTCACCGAATAGCTGTCCCAGTAGGGCCCCCCGCAGTTGGCGCAGGACCCCATGGAGATCACGTACTTGGGTTCCGGCATCTGCTCGTAGAGCCGCCGGACGACGGGCGCCATCTTGTCGGTGACCGTGCCGGAGATGACCACGAGGTCCGCCTGGCGGGGGCTGGCCGGAAACGGGATGACACCGAGCCGCATGACGTCGTAGCGCGGCGATGCGAAGGCTGCGCCCATCTCTATGGCACAGCAGGCCAACCCCCACTGGTAGACCCAGAGTGAGTACTTGCGGCTGATGTTCAACAGCGCCGTCAGGGGCCTGGGCAACTTGCCGTTCTCGACCAGGCCCATCAGCGCCGTCCGCCGGCCGTCCCGGTCAGATCCATCTGAGCAGGCCCTTACGCCAGGCGTAGAAGAGCCCGAGTGCCAGGATGAAGATGAATATGGCCATCTCGACCAGGCCGAAGACGCCGTAGACCTCCAGCCGGGTGGCCCAGGGGAAGATGAACACGGCCTCCACGTCGAAGAGCACGAACATCAGTGCGAACACGTAGTACCGGATGTTGGACTGGCTCCACATGCCGCCCTGCGGGTCGACGCCGGACTCGTAGCTGATGCCCTTCTGGGCAGTGGCGCGTGACGGCCGCAGGAGGCTGCCGAGCCCCAGGAACGCCGCCACCAGGAGGACCGCCAGCCCACCGAACACGACCAGCGTGAACCATTGGCGGAGGTAATCGGACACGGGAGGAGAACCTACCTATCCACGGTGGCCGGAGCCAACGTCATCGCGGGACCGGGCACGGCGTGGGTTCGACCGCTCGGAATGTGGGCGGGTCGCACCGGTCAGCCTCCGACCAGCACGGGCACCGCGTCCCTGGCCAGGCTGAGCAGGGGGCCGGGCACCAGGCCGACGGCCAACACCCCTGCGGCTGCGACCAGGGACACGAACACCGGCCCGGCGGGCGCCGCCGGAAGGGCGGCGCGACCATCCCCGTCGGATCCGTCGTCCTCCAGGTAGAGCGCTACGAGGATCCGAAGGTAGACGAACGCCGCCACTGCCGCGGCCAACATGGCCACGGCCGCCAGGAGATACGACCCGTTGTCGACTGCCGAGGCCAGGACCCCCAACTTGACCACGAAGCCCCCTGTGAAGGGAATCCCGGCCTGGCCGAGGAGGAGGACAGTGAAGGCGCCTGCCAGCAGGGGCCTGCGCCGGCCCATGCCACGGTATGCGTCGAGGCCGTGGTTGGCGTCGCCCTCACCGCCGATGACGGTGATCACCGCGAAGCTGCCGACGGCCAGCAGCGTGTAGACGGCGAGGTATGCGAACACCGACGAGGTGCCCCTGTCCGTGGCGGCCTGCACCCCCACCAGGATGAAGCCGGCGTGGACGATCGAGGAATAGGCGAGCATCCGCTTCACGTCGGTCTGGACCACGGCCACGATTGCCCCGCCCAGCACCGTGAGCCCCGCCATGACCTGCATGGCCGGCCGCCAGTCGGTGGCGTGGGTGCCGAAGGTGAGCACGAACACCCTCACCAGGGCGGCGAAGCCCGCTGCCTTGACCCCGGCGGCCATCCAGGCCACGACAGGGGTGGGCGAGCCCTGGTAGACGTCGGGGGTCCAGGCGTGGAACGGGACCGCCGCCACCTTGAACCCGAGGCCCACGAGGAGGAGGCCCAGCCCAGCCAATAGCATGGCATCGTCGATGAGGACGTTGGTGGTCAAAAAGGTGCTGATCCGCACCAGGTTCGTTGACCCGGTTGCGCCGTAGACGAGGGCGATTCCGTAGAGCAGGAACGCCGAGGCGAAGGCCCCGAGCAGGAAGTACTTCATCGCGGCCTCCTGCGATTCGATTCGTCGCAGGTGGAGGGCGGCAAGGACGTATACGGCTATGGAGAGGATCTCGAGGCCCAGGAAGAGCACTATCAGGTCGTTGGCGGAGGCCATGACCACACCACCTGAAGCCGAGAGCAGCAGGAGCACGTAGAGCTCGACGCCGGGAAGGGCCTCCCGTGCCAGGTAGTCCCGGGCGGTCAGCGCCGTGGCGATCACCGCCACCGCCAGGACGCCCGTGACGAATATCGACGAGCCGTCGACGCCGACCGCCCCGCCCAGGAACGACTCGGCACCGTACCGGTCCACCTGCCGCCACATGGGGACGAGGGCGACCAGCACGACTGCGCCGGCCAGGACGGTCCAGGCGGGCGCCAACACGTCGGGGAGTCGCCTCACGAGCGATGCCACCGTCAGGAGTAGCAGGCCTCCCGCCGAGAAGACGAGCAGCGGAACCAGGGCCCACCAGGCCACGTAGGGGGTTGCGAGCTCCGCCATCAGCCCTCCCCGTGGGAGTCGTGGTCGCCGTCATCGGGATCGATGTCGGCGCCCATGCGGCTGACCGGCTCGATGAAGCCGTCGACGTTGCGCTCGATGTGTTCGACGAGGGCGTCGACTGCCGGCTCCATCCGCTCGATGACCGGCTTGGGATACACGCCCATGAACACGATGAGCGCCAGGAGCGGTGCCAACACCAGGCCCTCACGAATCCGCAGGTCGGGCATTTCGGCGTTGTCGCCATGGGCCGGCCCGTGGAACACCCGTTGGTAGGCCCACAGCAGGTAGAGGGCGGCCAGGATCACGCCGGAGGCGGCCACCACGGCCCACCACCGGTGGGCGTTGAAGGCACCCAGCAGGATCAGGAACTCGCCTACGAACCCGTTCAGACCCGGCAGGCCGATCGACGACAGCATCACCAGTGTGAAGACGGCGGCCATGACCGGAGCCGACTTCTGGAGGCCACCCAACTCGTCGATCTGTCGGGTGTGGCGCCTCTCGTAGATCATCCCGACCAACAGGAACAGGGCGCCCGTGGACACCCCGTGGTTGACCATCTGCAGGAGGCTGCCCTCGAGGCCCTCGGTGTTGAGTGAGAACGTGCCGAGGATGATGAACCCGAGGTGGGCCACCGACGAGTAGGCGACGAGTCGCTTCAGGTCGCGCTGCATCGTCGCCACCACCGCGCCGTAGACGATTCCGACCACGCCCAGGGTCAGGAACACCGGGGCGAAGAAGTGCGATGCCTCCGGGAACAGGTAGAGGCCGAACCGCAGGAAGCCGTATGTGCCGAGCTTCAGCAGCACGCCTGCCAGGATCACCGAACCGGCCGTGGGCGCCTCGGTGTGGGCGTCCGGCAGCCAGGTGTGCAACGGGAAGATCGGCACCTTCACGGCGAACGCCAGCGCGAACGCCAGGAAGATCCAGCGGGCGGCACCGGTGGAGAGGCTCTGAGCCTCGGCTATCGCGACCAGGTCGAAGGTGAGGGCTTCGCCCGCCGCGTCGGCGTGCATGAAGGCCAGGGCCAGTATGCCGACCAGCATGAGAGCCGAACCGGCCATCGTGTAGAGGAAGAACTTGGTCGCCGCCCGTGCGCTGTCGCCGTGTCCCCACCGACCGATGAGGAAGTACATAGGCACCAGCACGGCTTCGAAGCAGAGGAAGAACACCAACAGGTCGAGCGAGCAGAACACGCCCATTACTGCGGCCTCGAGTACCAGCATCCAGGCGTAGTACGACCGCGAATGGTGGTCCGGGTCGACGGCAAGGAGCGAGATCGGGAAAAGCAGGCCCGTCAGCACGACCAGGAACAGGGAGATCCCGTCGATGCCGAGGAGCCAGGAGATTCCCAGGTCCCGGATCCAGACCTGTTCCGTACCGAACTGGAATCCGGTGACACCCGTGTCGAATGCCGTGAAGAGCCATACGGACATGGCGCCGGTGACCACCGAGACCGAGACGGCCACCAACTTCAGCAACTCGGGGCGGCGTCTGGGCATGACGATCACGAGCAGGGCACCGAGCAGCGGGACCAGAATCAGGGCGGGCAGCACGGGGAACGACACGGCACCGGCGGCGGCGAGGGTCACAGGGACCGTCACAGCGTCGACCTCGTGAGGAACCAGATCAGCAGGGCGACCGCCCCCACGCCGATACCGGCCGCGTAGGTGCGGACCATGCCGTTGTGGAACAGGCGCAGAACGCCGGCCGTCCTCGAGACGATGCCCGCCACCCCCCAGACGGCACCGTCCACGACGCGTTCGTCGAACCTCGTGGTGGCCTCGAAGCCCCGCCTGCCCGGACCTCCCATGAACCCGGACACGTACCGGTCGAACCTCCAGGCATCTGCCAGGAGGGGCCGTTCGATGGCCCGGTCGCTGATCCGCCGTTGCAGGTACACGACCAGCGCCAGTGCGATGCCGACGGCTCCGCCGACCACGGCAACCGCCGCCAGGACCCACTGCGTACCGGCACCCAGCCCCAGGTGGACCTCGTTGCCGAACAACGATGGCTCCAACCAGGCCTCCAGCCTCTTCGTCGAGGAGGAGAACGGCAGTTGCATGAGGCCGCCGCCGATTGCCAGCACGGCGAGCACGACCAGCGGCAGGGTCATGGTCAGGGGCGACTCGTGGGGCCGGTGGTCGGCCCGCGCCGCCACGGTGGCAGGGTCCTCTCCGCCGGTCCGTGGTTCCGGGTACCGGTAGCGGCCGAAGAAGGTGAGTGCCACCTGGCGGGTCATGTAGAAGGCGGTCAGCACCGCCGTCACCAGGCCGACCAGCCACAGCGCAGGGCTTCGGTCCCAGGCGAACGCCAGGATCTCGTCCTTCGACCAGAACCCGGCGAATGGGGGAACCCCGGCTATCGCCAGCCAACCGATGATGAACGTGGTGGCCGTGACGGGCATGAACCGCCGCAGTCCGCCGTAGTGGCGGAGGTCCTGGTCACCGTCCATGCCGTGGATCACTGAACCGGCACCCAGGAACAACAGCGCCTTGAAGAAGGCGTGTGTGATCATGTGGAACACGGCGGCCACGTACGCCCCGGTGCCGACGGCCAGGAACATGTAGCCGAGTTGGCTGATCGTGGAGTAGGCGAGCACCTTCTTGATGTCGGTCTGGGCCAGGGCCGCGGTGGCCGCGAACAGGGCGGTTCCGACACCCACCCAGGCGATCATGTCCGGAACCCAGCCTGCGGCATCGGCTATCAGGGGGTTGACGCGTGTCAGCAGGTAGACGCCCGAGGTCACCATCGTGGCGGCGTGGATCAGCGCGGACACCGGCGTGGGACCGGCCATGGCATCCGGCAACCACAGGTGCAGGGGGAACTGCGCCGACTTCCCGACGGCGCCGACGAAGAGCATCACGGCAATGAGCGTGGCGGTGGTCTGGGCGACGGTTCCGGCAGCTGCGGCGTCCAGCACGTCGACGTAGTCGAGCGACCCGAAGGCGAAGAAGGTGGCGAACATGGCGACCATGAACCCCCAGTCACCGATCCGGTTGGTGATGAAGGCCTTCTTGCCGGCCGAGGCGTTCGCCTCGTCGGTGAACCAGAACGAGATCAGGAGATAGGAGCAGGCGCCGACCCCCTCCCAGCCCAGGAAGGTGAGGAGGAGGCTGTCGCCCAGTACGAGCATCAACATGGCGAATGCGAACAGGTTCATGTAGGCGAAGAACCGACCGAAGTCGACGTCGCCGTGCATGTACCCGATCGCGTACATGTGGATGAGGGCACCCACACCCGTGATGAACAGGCACATCGTGAGGGCCAGGGGATCGACCAGGAAGCCGACGTCGACCGAGAGGTCGCCGGCGGGCACCCATTCGAAGAGGGTCGTCACCGAACGCCGGTCATCGACGGCGCGGCCGGCCAGGTCCAGGTGGACGCCGACGGTCACGAGGAAGGAGCCGGTCAGGGCGCCCGTCGCCAGCCACCCGGCGCCGGGCTCACCGATGCGTCGACCGGCGACGGTCAGCACCAGGAAGCCGGCCAGCGGGAGGCCGGGAACCAACCAGATCAGGTCGAGCACCCCCTACCCCCTCAGCACGGACAGGTCGTCGACCGTGGCACCGGAGCGGCGGCGCATGATCGCCACGATCACGGCCAGGCCGACGACGACCTCGGCGGCCGCCACCACCAGCACGAAGAACACGGAGAGCTGCCCGCCCAGGTCGCCCAACTCGGCGCCCAGGCTGACGAACGTGAGGTTCACCGCGTTCAGCATCAGCTCTATGCACATGAACATGACGAGCGGATTGCGACGTACCAGCAGGCCCACCGCTCCCATCGAGAACAGCACGGCACCCAGCGCCAGGTACCACCCGGTTGTCACGACCATCACGCCGGGTCCCCGGATGCTGTGTCGTCGGGCGACCGGCCCTCAGGGGACGGGTCCTGCGAAGCGGGAAGGTCGGGGGCACCCTCGTCGGCGGGGACGGCGGCGACCGCCTCGACGGGGATCGGCTGCAGCGGGCCCTTCAGGCGGCGGGCCAGGGCCACGGCGCCCACGACGGCGACGGTGAGCAGGATCGCGGTCAACTCGACTGCGTAGACCATGTCCGTGAAGAGCGCCTCGCCGAGACGCCTGGTGTTGTCTGCGGCGTCACCCAGGGCGGCATTGGCCGCCCGAACGCCGGTGGATCCGTCCACGGCGACCAGCATCACGACCAGGGTCAGGCCCAGCAACGAGGCTCCGGTGACAACCGCCAGCGGACGCTGTCCGGCTATCGGTTCGATGCCGAGGTCGTCGGCGCGGTCGACCCCCAGCAGCATGATCACGAAGAGGAACAGGATGACGATGGCGCCTGCGTAGACGACCACCTGGACTGCGGCAAGGAACGTGGCGTTCAGGAGTACGAACAGCACGGCCACCCCGAACAGGGTCTGGACCAGGAAGAGGGCTGCGTGGACCGGGTTTCGTGCCAGGAGCACGCCGAGGGCTCCTGACAACACGACCACGGCGCTGACGATGAAGACGGCCGGTTCCATCAGGAACCGCCTGCGTCCGCATCGGCCTCGTGGGCATCGGCTTCGGCGCCCACCTCCGACAACTGACCCATCTCGGGTTGCCTCACGCCGTACCCCAGCTCGCCCGACCAGGCCACCTGGCCCACCCGGGAAGCGTCGCCACTCGGAGATGTCGCACGCATCCAGGCGGAGGTGGCGGCATCCTCACCTTCCCGCCAGTCCTCCCACGGCAGGTGCTGCGGCCGACCCGTCTCGGCGTCGACCAGCAGGTCGTCCTTCGTGTAGATCGCATCGGAGCGGTTGGTGAACGAGAACTCGAACAGCTTGGTCTCGGTGATCGCCTCTGTCGGACAGGCCTCGACACACAGGTCGCAGTGGATGCAGCGCAGGTAGTTGATCTCGTACACGAAGCCGAAGCGCTCACCCGGAGAAACCGGATCGTCGACCGGGTTGTCGGCACCCCTCACGTATATGCAGTCGGCAGGGCAGACGGCGGCGCACAACTCGCAGCCGATGCACTTCTCCATGCCGTCCTCGTAGCGGCTGAGCACGTGGCGACCGTGAAGCCGGTCGGGCTTCGGGCGCTTCTGCTCCGGATACGGGATCGTGACGCGCTTCTCGAACAACTTCCTGAACGTGACGACGAAGCCCCTGAGGTAGCCCATCAGGTCCTCCTGCTCCGGTCGTCGCCACCAGCACCGCCTGTCGGCGACGGCTCCCCGTATCCGCCGAACAGGTCGTCGGCCTCGTCCCGGCGGTCGGCCCTCGCCTTGGCGACGGCCCCTGCCAGCAGCGCGGCCCCGGCCCAGAGCACCAGAACCCCGATGAGCACGACGGGGAGGATGGGCCAGCCGCTGTCCCGGGCGATGTCCAGCGTGGCGATCAGCAGGAACCACCCGAGGGCCGCCGGTATCAGCACCTTCCAGCCGAGGTCCATCAACTGGTCGTACCGGAACCGCGGCAGGGTGGCCCGCAACCAGACGAAGGTGAACAGGAAGGCCACCACCTTGAGGAAGAACCAGAGGGTCGGCCAGAGCCAGGCGACCGGCTCGTACAGGACCGGGCCGGCGGGGCCTCCCAGGAAGAGGGTGACGGCGATGGCCGACATCGTGATCATGTTCATGAACTCGGCCAGGTAGAACATGGCGAACCGGATGGAGCTGTATTCGGTGTGGAAGCCGCCCACCAGTTCCTGTTCGGCCTCCACGAGGTCGAACGGGGGCCGGTTCAGTTCGGCGGTGCCGGCGATCAGGAAGATCAGGAACGGGACTAGGCCCGTGGCCAGGATGTTCCAGTTGGCGGCCACCTGGCCGATCACGATCTCGTTGGTGGACAGGGAACCGGAGGTGAGGAACACGGTCGCGATCGCCAGGCTCAGCGCAGCCTCGTAGCTGATCATCTGCGCCGAGGCCCTGACCGAGCCGAGCAGCGGGTACTTGGACCCGGACGACCAGCCGGCGAGCATCACCCCGTAAACGGCTACCGACGACAGGGCCAGGAAGAAGAGGACGCCGACAGGCGGGTCGGCCACCTGGAGCAGCGTCGACCGGCCGAACATCGAGACGACCCCGCCAGCCCCGTCCCTGAAGTCGCCTCCGACCGGCACGATGGCGAACGCTACGAATGCAGGCACGATCGACAGGTAGGGCGCCAACCTGAAGACCACGCGATCGGCATTGGTCGGCAGGAGGTCCTCCTTGAAGAACAGCTTGATGCCGTCGGCGAGCGTCTGGAGGATTCCCCAGGGACCGGCCACGTCGGGACCGATGCGGTTCTGCATGTCGCTTAGGAGCTTGCGCTCGAACCAGATCACGAGCATGACCGAGACCAGCAGGAACACGAACGCCAGACCGGCCTTGAGCAGCACGATCAGGGCGACGGTCAGGTCCACGCCGTCGACGAGGAGTGGATCGACTGCCAGTATCACGGCGCCTTCTCCATACGCAGGTCGGTGACCGACGCCGACGCGTCGATCAGGTCACCGGCGTCCAGGCCGCTCTGGTTGAACAGCACATGTGCCGTGCCCCTCGTGACGCCGGGGTCGGAGCCGACCACCACGTTCAGCCTGCCACCGGGACCGGTCACCACGACGGTGTCACCATCGTTGACGCCCAGCCGGAGGAGGTCCGAGGGCTCCACCACCAGTCGGGTTCCGGGTGCCAGGCCCGCCAGTGCGGGGCTGTGTGCCATGAGCACACCGTTGTCGTACATCGAGCGTGTGACCACCAGCCGGAACAGGTCCCGGTCGCGATCAGGCACCTCGGTCGGCGCCGGCCTGACCAACGGCATTCCGCCTGGGACGAGCACACCCTCGCGGGTCGACGCCGCCAGGACCTCCCGGTCCAGCCCGGCATGGACGGGCGACACCGCAGCCAGTTCCGCCCAGACGTCGTCGACGGAGGCGAACCCCAGGTCGGCTCCCAGGCGCTCGGCCAACCCGACCGCGATCATCCAGTCGGGCCGCGACGTGCCCGGAGCCGTCACCTTCCGGACCACCAGGCTGATCCTGCCCTCCAGGTTCGTGAAGGAGCCGTCCACCTCCGTCGGCGCTGCCGCCGGCAGCACTATGTCGGCCCGTGCGGCGGTCGGCGTGGCGAATAGGTCGACGGCGACCACGGTGCGCACGCCGTCGAGTGCCCGCCTGGCGAGGCTCCGGTCGGGAACGTCGGCGAGGATGTCCGCCCCCAACAGCACCAGCACGTCGATCCCACCGGCCGCTGCAACCTCCAGGATCGCGTTCGTGCCGTGGCCCCGGTGGGCCGGCACATGCGGCCAGATGCCGTCGAACCTGTTGCGACCCTCATCGAGCGTGGCGCGACCGGGCAACAGGCCGGGGGCCAGCCCCATGTCGATGGCGCCGTGCACGTTGCCCCTGCGCAGCAGCGACAGGAACGAGGCGTCGGGCATCCGGTCGTTCAGGGCAAGGGCGGCGTCGACCACGAGGCCCTCGGACTCGGCCAGCGACGTCCGTCCGAGAAGGACGGTCACCGGTCCGCCGGCGACGATGGCACCTCCGGCGGCCGCCAACTCCAGCCGGGTCGCCCGGTCGAGCGCTCCGGAACCGGATCCGCCGAACATCGCCTCCACGGCCATGACCGCCTCACCCGGCCTGATCCTCACGGAGTGCGCCGCGTGGGTGCTCAGCCCGGTGCTGAGGGGTGTGATCTCGATCAGGGTGGCGCCGTCGTGTACCACCGCATGGCGGAGCCGCAGGTAGAGGGCGCCCAACTCCTCCTTCGGGTCTGGGCCCAGAAGCACGATGGTGCCACCCGGCGTGCAGGCCCCGTCGATGGTGGCCCTGGGCAGGCCGAGCACGACCTCGGCAGGAAGTCCGTCACCGAGCTGGGCATCGACATGGTCGGTGCCCAGCACGCCCTTGGCCAGCTTGGCCCACGCGTACTGCGACTCGTTGGTGAGGCGGGCGCCGCCGATCACCGCTATCCGGTCCGCTGTGGTGGCTGACAGCGCAGCGGCAGCGGCGCCCAGCGCCTCCCCCCAGGGTGCGGAGACGAGGGCGGACCCGTCGGGGTCGCGGTTGCCGATGTCGTCGCCACGCATCAGCGGGCCCGTGAGGCGGTCGGGATGGTCGTAGGCCTCGAAGACGAAGCGCTCCTTGTCGGACAGCCAGCCCCAGTTGACGGCATCGGCGTCGGCACCCTGGAACCTGAGCACCCGGTCACGCGACGACTGCACGGTGATACGACTACCGACGCTGTCCAGCACGCTCGTCGACTCGACCTCCTGGAGATCCCATGGGCGTGCCTTGAAGCGGTAGGGCACCGCCGTCAGGGCGCCCACTGGACAGATCTGCACGGTGTTGCCGCTGAAGTACGAGCTGAACGGCTCCCCGGGGAAGGTGTTGACCTGGGTCCTGGCACCGCGGTCCAGGAAGTGGATCAGCCGGTCGCCGGCCACCTGGTCGGCGAAGCGCGTGCAGCGATCGCAGAGGATGCACCTCTCCCGGTCCAGGTACACGTTCGAGTTGACGGGTATCGGCTTCAGGAAGAGCCGCTTCTCCTCGATGAACCGGCTCTCACCCGGACCGAAGGTCATGGTCTGGTCCTGGAGTGGGCACTCACCGCCCTTGTCGCACACCGAACAGTCGAGCGGGTGGTTGACGAGCAGCATCTCGAGGACACCGTCCTGGGCCTTACGGGTGCGCTCGGACCGGGTGTCGACCTGCATCCCCGGCGTGCACTCGATCATGCATGACGGCTGCAGCGCCGGTCCCCGGCCGGTGTCCACGTCCACGATGCACATCCGGCACATTCCCACCGGTGCCATACGCGGGTGGTGGCAGAAGCGGGGGATGTAGGTGCCTGAACGCTCACAGGCGTCGATGAGCAGCTCGCCCGGCCGCGCAGCCACCTCGTCGCCGTTGACCGTGATGGTCACGGTGGCGTCCGTGTCCGTGCTCCCCGTGGACACGCCGTCGCTCATGCCGACACCTCGGCCCTGACCGGAATCCCGTCACCCCGTGTGATCTTGGCCTCGAACTCGTGGCGGAACCGGCGGATGGCCGACACGATCGGCGCAACGGCCGAGGGACCGAGCGGACATATGGTCGTCTGGAGCGGCGGGAACGGAACCGCTTCGAGGCCCTCGGCCTCGAACGACGCAGCAGGGTACGGGCCGGGGCTGATGTTGTCGCCCACGTCGAGCAGCAGGTCTATGTCGGAGGGGCGACCGTGGCCGTCGTAGATCCGCTGCAGGATCTTCTCCTCCCAACTGGTGCCCTCGCGACAGGGCGTGCACTTTCCGCACGACTCGTTGGCGAAGAATCGCACCAGACGGAGGCAGGCCTTCACGGCGTCGGTCGTCTCGTCCATGACGACGATGGCCCCGGATCCGAGCATCGAACCGGCCGCGCCGACGGGGCGGGCCTCCAGCGGAAGGTCCAGGTGTTCGTTGAAGAACCAGGGTGCCGACCCGCCGCCGGGGATGAACATCTTGAGCTCGTGCCCGTCGCGGATGCCCTGGCAGAAGTCGTCGCCGTAGATGAGGTCGCGGAACGTGGTGACCCCTTGTTCGACCTCGTACACGCCGGGCCTCCTGACGTGGCCGGACAGGGAGAACAGGCGGGTTCCCGGGGAGGCCTCGGAGCCGAAGCCCCTGTAGGCCTCGGCGCCGTGTTCCATGATCCACGGCAGGTTGGCGAGGGTTTCCACGTTGTTGACGATCGTGGGCCTTCCGTAGAGCCCGATGGCAGCCGGGAAATAGGGCGGCTTCAACCGGGGCATTCCCCGATTGCCCTCGAGGCTCTCTATGAGGGCCGTCTCCTCGCCGACTATGTAGGCACCGGCGCCCCAGTGCAGGACGATGTCGACCGAGAGGTCGGTGCCGAGGACGCCGGCCCCAACGAGGTCCGCGGCGTACGCCTCGTTGAGCGCTGCGGCAATCCTCTCCTGGGCCAGCGCCATCTCGCCCCGGACGTAGAGGAAGCACTGTGACAGCCCGATCGCGTAGCAGGCGATGAGGCAGCCCTCGATGAGTTGGTGGGGGTCGCGCTCCATCAGCAGGCGGTCCTTGTAGGTACCGGGCTCGCTCTCGTCGCCATTGACGACCAGGTAGCGGGGCCAGACGCCGTCGGGACAGAAGCCCCACTTGACGCCTGCGGGGAAGCCCGCGCCGCCGCGTCCCAGCAGGCTGGCCTGCCGAACCTCCTCGTGGACCTCGGCAGGCGTCCGCCTCAGCGCCGCCCGGAGGCCCTCATAGCCGCCAGTGGCCAGCGAGCGCTCGAGGGTGTACGAGTCCTCGAACGCGAACCTGCTGGTGAGTACCGCTGGTCCCGAGGTGCGGACGAAGCCCGGGGCGTTGGCCAGGTATCCCCAGCCGGCGTCGGTGGCGTCAGCCATCGGAGCCCACCTCCTCTGGCCGGGGCAGCCATGCCGGGGGGCCGTCCACCTGCTCGGGGGGAACTATGCCCGCCCGCCGGTCGGCCGGGATCCTCTGGCGGACCCGTCCCAGTGATCCATGAGGCGGCATCGTGCCGCGGTCGCCTGCGTTGCCCCGGACCAGGGGGCTGCGCCCGCTGCGGAGGTCGGCGACGACCGCATCGAAGGTCTCGGCAGTGGCACGGTGGAAGTACCGGTAGTTGACCATGAAGCAGGGCGCCTCCGTGCAGGCGGCCACGCACTCGGCCTCCTCGACGGTGAACAGGCCGTCGTCGGTCGTGCCGCCTGATCTGACGCCCAACGTCGACTCGACGTGCTCGAGCAGTTCCTCGCCACCGAGCAGCAGGCAGGAGATGTTGGTGCAGACGTTCACCATGTACCTGCCCACCGGGTGGAACTTGAACATCTCGTAGAAGCTGCCGGTGCCGAGAACCTCGGCCGGCGTGGAGCCTGTCAGGTCGGCGATCTGGACCATTGCTTCGCGGGTGACCCATCCCTCCTGCTCCTGGGCCAGGTGCAGCAGCGGGATGAGGGCCGACCGGGGGCGTGGATACCTGTCGATGATCTCGCGGGCGAGGCGCTCGTTGGGCGAGCTGAAGAAGGCCATCAGCGGTCGACCTCGCCCATGATGGGGTCGACCGAGGAGATGATGGCGACACCGTCGGCGATGAGGCCGCCCTCCATGAGGTGGGGCAGGGTCTGCAGGTTCACGAAACTGGGGCCGCGGATGTGCATGCGGTACGGCTTGGGGCCGCCATCGGAGACCAGGTAGCAACCCAGTTCGCCGCGGGGCGACTCGACGGCTACGTACACCTCGCCCTCGGGGACGTGGAAGCCCTCGGTGAAGATCTTGAAGTGGTGGATGAGGGCTTCCATGGACTCGCCGATCCGTGCCCTGGGAGGCGGGGTGACCTTCTTGTCCTGGGTCCTGTAGTCGCCGGTGGGCATCAGGTCCAGGATCTGCTCGACGATGCGCAGCGATTCCCGGGTCTCGTCGAGGCGGATGGCGAACCGGTCGAACGAATCTCCGTAGGTGCCCACGAGGACGTCGAAGTCCACCTCGTCGTATGCGAGGTAGGGCTCGTCACGGCGCAGGTCCCATGCGTAGCCGGTCGAGCGCAGGATCGGGCCGGTCACCGAGAGGGCCAGGGCCTCGGCCGGCGTCAGGACCCCGACTCCCTGGAGGCGCTGCCTGAATATGGGCTGGCCGGTCAGCAGGGTGTCGTATTCGTCCAGCCTGGGCCGGATCAGGTCGAGCAGTCGACGGATGTCGTCGCGCCAGCCGTCGGGCAGGTCGGCGGCCACGCCGCCTGGCCTGATGTAGTTGTGGTTCATTCGCAGGCCGGTGACCTTCTCGAAGAAGCGCAGCACCTCCTCGCGTTCACGCCATCCGTAGATCATCATCGACACCGCTCCCAGGTCCATGCCGTTGGTGGCCTGGAACAGCAGGTGTGACGACACCCGGTTCAGCTCGCACATGAGCATCCGGATCCACGTGGCGCGCGGGGGCACCTCGATCCCGAGCAGCTTCTCGGTTGCCAACGAGAACACCAGTTCGGAGAAGAGGGATGCGGCGTAGTCCATTCGCGTGACGTTGGTCGGACCCTGGAGGAAGGAGAGGTTCTCGGCCGTCTTCTCCATGCCCGTGTGCAGGTATCCGATGACGGGCTTGGTCCGCAGGATCGTCTCGCCCTCCATCTCCAGCATCAGCCTCAGCACGCCGTGGGTCGAGGGGTGCGCCGGCCCCATGTTCAGGATCATTCGCTCGTCGGCGGCAGGATTGTCGGGATCGCTTACCTGGTCCAGTGCCTCGGCCTCACTCAGACGGAGCACGGCGCTGCCGTCCCGCCTGTGAACCCGTTCTGCGCTGCCCATGTCGATGCCCGTGGTGGCGTCGGACGGCGTCTCCGCGGCATCCGGGAGCGTGGCGTCGTGCGTTCCGGTGGTCATCTCACCACCGGGGCGTCCTTGAACTGCACAGGGATGCTCCCGATGTCGAAGTCCTTGCGCAGCGGATGCCCCTCCCAGTCCTCCGGCATGAGGATCCGGGTGAGGTCGGGGTGGCCGTCGAACGTCACGCCGTAGAGGTCGAAGACCTCGCGTTCCATGGCCTCGGTCCCCGGGAAGAGGTCGAACAGGGACGGCACGGAGGGGTCGTCGGCCGGTACCTGCACCCGCAGGCGGACGCGTTCGCCGCGTTGGTGGGCGTGGAGCATCACCACCAGCTCGAACCGCTCTGCGGCAGTTCCTGTCGGCAGGTCGGTGCGACCGGGATGATCCGCGTAGTCGACGGCGGTGACGTCGACCGCTGTGCAGAACCCGTCGTCCCTCAGCGCCGTGACGGTGTCGAGCAACTGGTCGGGCGAGGGGTGCAGGACCCTCTGGCCTCGTGAGGTGGTCTCCGGGACGCCGTAGGTCATCGGCGTCCCAACTCGACGGGCTGCTCAGTTCCCGAGTCGGATACGGGTGCCTCCACATGGATGGCGGCGCCACCCTCGTTGGCCGTCCTGCGGCGCGTCAGCTCACCGGTCAGGATGCTCTCGTGCAGGGTCAGGATGGCGTGCATCAGGGTCTCGGGTCCCGGCGGGCAGCCCGGGGCGTAGACATCCACGGGCACGATCAGGTCGACACCCTGGACGATCGCGTAGTTGTTGAACATGCCGCCGCTGGATGCGCACACGCCCATCGAGATGACCCACTTGGGCTCCATCATCTGGTCGTAGATCTGGCGCAGTACCGGCGCCATCTTCTGAGAGACCCGGCCGGCCACGATCATCAGGTCGGCCTGCCGGGGTGACGCCCTGAAGACCTCCATGCCGTAGCGGGCCAGATCGTAGTGGGCGGCTCCCGTGGCCATCATCTCGATGGCGCAGCAGGCGAGGCCAAACGTGGCAGGCCAACAGCTGCGTGCCCTCGACCACTTGACGAGGTCTTCGATGCGGGCCGTGACGAAGTTGTGCTCTAGCCCCTCGAGCCCGTCGTCGGACACCCGGGAGACGTCACCGATGACCGGTAGCCGGCGCATCAGGCCTGCCCCTCCGAGAGCGTGGTGTGGATCATCGGTCTGACACCTCCCGGGCGTTGGACGAAACGTCGACCGCGCTCCGGCCCTCCAGGCCCACCTGGCGGACACCGGCCCTCGTGATGGTGTTGGCAGCGGTGCGGGACGCCGACACCACGCCGCCGGGCCCGACCGGTCGTTTCAGCGGACCCCACTCGAGGGCACCGTTGCCTATCAGGTAGACGAACGACTCAAAGACCACGAGCGAGAATACGAGTACCGCCACCAGGCCGAACACCCCGATCTCGTGGTGTGCGATCGCCCACGGGTAGAAGAAGACGATCTCGATGTCAAAGACGATGAAGATCATCGCCACCAGGAAGAACCGGACCGGGAACCGCTCGGGCGCCTCGCTGCCGGGAATGATCCCGCACTCGTAGGGTGCCTGCTTCCTGTCGTTGGGGCTGCGCGGTGCCAACAACCGGGAGGCCGCGAAGCTGAGAGCCGCGAACAGCACGGCCAGGACGGTCAGCACGAGGATCGGAAGGTACTGGGCGAGCACCTCAGGCTCCCCTCCGCCGTTGCACGAGGATGCGGATGGCTGTCACCGGGTCAGGCCTTCGCCGACTCGAACTCCTCACGCCGTGCCATGACCTCCTTGTCACGGACGTGGAGCCAGTGGCAGAGCGCGAGGAAGACAAGCAGGGAGCCGATTGTGACCAGGGCCGGCCTGAGGCGGAGGTTGCCGAGGTCGCGCATCATCACGACCGACACGACGGGCTCGTCGGGGTCGGCAACGGGACGTGCAGGCGCCTCACCCGGCAGGGTGGGCTGGTCTACGACCGACTGGAGCTGCACAACCGTGTACTGGACAGGGTTGGTGATCCGGGCCGAGTTGGTGATCCAGAGGCTGATCCGGTCCCATCGGCCGGGGTCCTCGCCGAGCCTGGGCTTGCCACCGATCGTGTAGGCGTCGAGCAGTTTGAAGTCGCTGCCGCCGGCGAACCCCAGGTCGGGATGTGAGAGCACGTCGGCGACGGCCTGGGCCTGGGCGTCGCCGGACTCGGTGGTTGCCAGCAGCCGCCAGCCGCCAAGGTCACCGAAACCGGCAGCATCGGTGACGCTCCTTGCCACGGAGGCCACCTCGGACCGGGTGACGGTCTCGTTGCGAACCCGACGGTCGGCCTGGAGGCGTGCCAGGTCCTCGGGGTCGAGGTCCGGATAGTCGGCCTCGCCCGGAAGGGTGCCGTACTCGGCGATCGCCTTCGCGTCGCCCGACGACACCACCAACTCGTAGCCGGTGGGCATCTCGTCGGGGTTGGGCAGGGTCCGGGCCTGGAGCAGCCCGCTGGCCCCCAGGTCGCCCACGTTGATGTCGACCGTCTGCCAGGAGGGGCTGTCGCCCTGCCAGCCCTTGCCGTACATCCACCAGGTGGCGCCCATGATGGTCATCCAGCCCATCAGGGCGGCCGCGGCCAGCAGCGTGCCGACCCGGATGCCCGAGTTGGTGGACAGGATCAGCCAGATCGAACCCATGAGCACGGCTACGCCGGTGGCCACAACCAGGATGCCGCTGATGTTGGGATCCCAGGCGAGCCCGGCCAGCGTGACGAGGGTGTCCATCAGAGGCTCCTCTCGTACGCCACTATGGCGTCGATCTGCTCGGGCGTGAGGATGCGACTGCGCTCGACCACTCCGACCACGTCCAGGTCGTCGACGCGTCCTCCGAAGCCGGGCATGCCGCCCGAACCCGATCGGGCGTTGCCGAAGCCGACGCCGAGCTCCGAACCGGTCGTCACGAACTCGGCCTGACGCCTGCTGGTGGCGAAGTGGCCGTCCACGCCCGACAGGTCGGGGCCGACATGGCCGGTGCCGGGCAGCCATCCGGTGAGGATGCCGGACTCGGCGAGGCGTGGCCAGGTGGCGAGAAGTTCGGCTGTGCTGGCGACGTCGGTCGCCCCGTAGGAGAAGCCCGGCGTGTGGCAGCGGGCGCAACTGTTGGCTCCCTGTGCGGCCGGGTTTGTGAACAGCAACTCGCCGTAGGCAGGGTAGTCGCTGCTGGCCGGGTCGGATGCCTGTGCCAGCCAGGCGTCGACGGCGTCGTCGACGGCGTCGGTACCGGCCAGCGAGGGATCGGCCGAGGTGACGATCCTGCGGGTGCCCGCACGAAGGCCTGAGTCGATTTGCGCCGTGGTGGCAGCCTGGTCGAGTTGGATGGACCTCAGGAAGACGACGAGCTGCTCGACCTGCTGGGTGGTGAGCGGTCCGCCTCCGGGCAGGCCCCAGGCGGGCATCGGAGTGCCGGGGCGTCCGTAGTCCAGGATGTGGTGCACCTCCTCCTCGGTGAACCTGGAGAGCACGGTGGTGAGGGCGGGCGCCTTCCATTCAACCTGGGCCACGAACTGGCCGTCCGGATCCACGATGGTGAAGGCGGCGACACCGCCCACGCCACCGGGGCCGTGACAACCAGAGCAGGCCTCCTCGAATGCCCGGCCTCCCTTGGTCTCAAAGCGGTCGACCCAGTCGATGGCGGCGTTCTCCTGCCGGGCAGGCTCCATCAGCCAGTACATGGGCAGGATGAGCGAGATGGCGGTGAGGGTCACCAGGGACCAGCCCAGGCTCCGGTCGAGCAGCCTCGTCTCGAGCTCGTCGTCGTCGGCATGCGTCCTCCGGTTGGCCGGCAGGTCGATCTCGGAGCCAATCTCACGCTTGCCGATCCGGAAGCTGAAGAGAAGGTAGACGACGAAGCCGACCATCACGATGACAGCCAGCACCATGCCGACCGTTTGTTGCGTGCTCGCTGCGAGGATCATCGGATTCTGTGTCGTTCTCCTGGCGGGGAGGGCCTAGTGGCCCCCGGCGTCGCCGATACAGTGCGGACCCTCGGCCTCCTGGCCGGTGGTGTTGGTACCGATGGGCGGACCCTGGACGATGGTGCCTGTGTCGACGGTCAGCACACCGTCGGTCACAGACATCGCGAACCGGTCCATGCCGCGGGGCGCGGGGCCTCCCCGCTTCTCACCGACCCGGTTGTACTGCGAACCGTGGCACGGGCATTCGAACCACTGCGACGACACGCAGTTGGGTACGCGACAGCCCAGGTGCGGGCACTTCTGGTAGAGAGCGACCACGCCGCTCTCGAAGCCCGCCTCGACGCCGACGGCCATGCCGGCCAACTCGACCGATGAATACTGGGCCCGGGCCTTCTCGACCGAACCGTTGGGATATGCGGTGATCCACATGCGGCCTTCGGGCTTGTAGAGGAAGCCGTTGTTGGCCTTGATCTCGGTGAGGAGCTCGATGAGGTTGCCGACCTTGATCTTCGATCCAAAGCCGCTGACGCCCTGCGGCCAGAGGAAGGCCAGCGAGGCGCCGCCGAAGCCGGACAGGCCGAGGCCCATCATGCCGACGATGCTGCGGTTGAAGAACTGTCGGCGGCTCACGCCCAGGGCCTGGGGATCGGAGGCGACGAAAGGCACGGGTGGTGCGCTCTCCACCACGGCGACCTCACCCCCGCGGCGGGCGACGACAGCCGCCTGCTCGACCTGACGGCCGGTCGGAGCGGCGTCCGCTGCGGCGAGCACGGGGTTCGCCCTGTCGCGGCTGCGGGCCTCCCTGGAGAGGCCGGCGGCACTGCGGTCGCGGCGCTTCGAAGCGCCCACGAGGAGCGCCACGGCCAGTGCGGCGAGCACGACTATGGCGATGGCGACTGCCACTGTTCAGCTCCGTGGGTTCGGCACGGCGGCCACGGCGGGTATGGGCACGGTGATCACAACTCGAAGAACAGCCCGCTGTTCCACGGGAAGACGAAGTTGAAGCCCGGACCCCGGAAGAACGAACCGATCATTACGAGCACCGACCAGAACATGAGGTGCACCGTCATGAGCGAGATGGCGAACTTGCGGTCCTCGGGTGCCTTGGCCGGGTTCTTGTCGATGTATGGCGCCATCACCAGGAGGAACAGGCCGATTCCCGGGATGGTCACGCCTGCCACCATCGGGTGGAACATGGTGAGCATCTCCTGGAGGCCCAGGAAGTACCACGGCGCCTTGGACGGGTTGGGGGTCTGGTTGAAGTTGGCCAGGTTCAGCAGGGGAGCGTTCACGAAGATCGAGAACAGCAGCGTGAACAGGGTGACTGCCAGTGCCGCCAGGAACTCGGCTACCAGCAGGTGGGGCCAGACGTGCACCTTGTCGACGGGAACCGACTTGGTGTCCTGGATGGACCCCGACTTGACGACAGTGAGCAGCCGTTGGTTGTGACCCTCGGGTCCGCTGCCCGGTACGGGGAGTCCAGCGGGTGGCTGTTGCACCGGAGCCGCGCCGACCAGCTGTTCGACGGCCGCCTTACCCCGGTCCAGGAGGTGATCGGGAATCTTCTCGGACGTGGTGCCGCCGGCAGCCGGTGGTGGAGCCGCCTGGGGGGAACCGGACTCGACCGCGGGGGGTTCGGTCGCGCCTGCGGCCTTCCTGCGGGCCTCCTCGGCCCTCTTTCGGAGATGTTCGGGAACCTCGGTCATCGTGGTGTCCTCGGCCTAGAGCGGT
>DQOF01000026.1 GCA_015658775.1 Acidimicrobiia bacterium
CGCTTGCGATCCTCCTCAGCCGGCGCCGCTCCGATCCACTGGATCCGATCCGCTCGGATCCGGAGGTGGCGCTGGACCGCACCTTCGAGCTGCCCTGGGCCCGCTCGTTCGACATGACGGGAGATGCCCGCCTGTCCGCCCTGGCCGACGCCACGCTGATCGACGGCCTCCTCGGCGAGGACAGCATGACAGCCGGCTCCAGCGGATCCCTTCCAGGTGATCCCGCCTCCCGGCCGAGTGCCGCCTTCGACGGCGACCCGGCGACAGCATGGCAGACGCCGTTCGGGGATCAGGCCGGGGCACGCCTGGACATCACCCTGGACTCCCCCGCGACCTGGCGTGACCTGACGCTGGCCTACATCGCCGACCGCCTCCACTCGGTCCCTTTGACGGTCAGCGTGTTCGCCTCGCACGGGCTCGTGGGAGAGGTCAACCTCCAAGGTCTGCCTGTCACCACGGACGGACGGCTGGTCAAGGCGGCCCTGGACCTGCCGGAGTTCACCAGCTCCACGTTCAGCCTCCGGATCGACGCGGTCTCCGAGCGCCGCACCATGGACTGGTACTCGGGCCTGCCCAGCGTGCTTCCGATAGGCATCGCCGAGATCGGCGGCCTCGGACCACCCAGGATGGTTCGAGACGACGTCGACACGGGCTGTCGGGACGACCTCCTGATCCTCGACGGCGAGCCGCTGCCGATCTCGATCGTCGGCACGGCAGCCGACGCCGTCCGGAGGCAGCCGCTGACAGTGGCCCTCTGTGGCGGTCCCGTACCCCTGGCGCCCGGATCCCATCGCCTCGCAGCCACGCCCGGTCGGGTGACGGGGCTGGACCTGGACCGCCTGCACCTGTTCTCGCCGGGCTCAGCAGCGGAAACGACGAATGTGCCGCCCCTCGTATCGGTGACCGGTCGGGGCCGCACCGGCTACGACCTCTCGGTCACAGGCGCCGACGGCCCCTTCTGGCTGGTGCTGGGCCAGAGCCACAGCGCCGGATGGGAGCTCTCGGCATCCGGCGCCAGGGCGCGGGTGGAGCCGATGCTCATCGACGCCTACGCCAACGGTTGGCTGGTCACTCCGACAGGCGACGGTCGGCCACTCCGGATCTCGCTCCGCTGGGTCCCGCAACGCCTGGTCTGGTCTGCCCTGCTGGCATCCCTGCTGGCGTCGGTCCTTGCATTCGTACTGGCTGTCAGGGGGCGGCGCGACCCGGGTCCGACACCCGACCGACAGGTACTGCTCGACCCGCTACGCCGCTCACCGGTGCACGTCCCGGGGGTGGCCTCGGTCCTGTGGGCCGCAGGCCTGACCGCCTTCTGCGCCCTCAACCTGCCCTCGTGGCCGGTGGCCGCACCCCTGGTCGGCCTGGCGTTCCTGGGGGTCCTGCGCGGCCGACTCCCCCAAAGGACCGCATCGCTCGGCGCGTTCACCGCCATGGCCGCCGCGGCCACCCTCATCGCCGTCGACCAGATCCGGTTTAGGTATCCGCGGGACTTCGTCTGGCCCCTCTTCTTCGACGACTACCACGTGATCGGGGTGGTGGCAATCCTCTGCATCGGGACGGCGGCCCTCACCGACCTCCTGGACCGTCGGTGCCGGCAGGAGTCCTGACCTCAGCCGAAGAGCAGGTCGTCGCCGAGCCAGAGCCAGGTCGCCGCCGATGCCAGGACGGGCAGGGTGACCGCGGCAGCGAGTGCCGCCTTCGCCTCCCGCCGACCGAGCCACCCGGTGAGCGCCGGTCGACCTGTGGGCAGGCGGGGCGCCCAGCCGATCAGCGCCAGAGCGGTGAGGGGCGCGGCGTACCGCGCCATCTGGAGCCCGATGGTGGCGTAGTCAGCCCGGTCGGTGAAGTAGACGTGGCTCGAGGCGTAGAGAACGACCAGCATGCAGATGGCCCCCACGGCTATCACCGAGCGCTGGAGGCCGCGGCATCGGCGGTAGTCGTCCCCATCCAGGCGTAGGGCCGCCGTCACGAGCACCGCCAGGCATGCCCAGGAGGCCACCGCCGGGAAGTCGGCTTCCCAGGATCCGAGTTGCCGGAATCAGTTCTGGACATAGAAGTGGAACTCGGACACCCAGGTGGACACAGCCGCCCAGAGGAAGCCCGGTAGGTCCGCCAGCAGGCGATCCCGCTGCGTACCGGGCTGGTACTCGATGCTCTCCATGAGTGTCGTGGTCACGGCCCGGTAGTTGTCCGAGGCGTTGGCGAGGGTGGCGGCCAGTCCGGCCAGCATCGCCCCGGCAGCCGCCCATGCCGCCCGAATCCGCGGAGCTGAGCGTCGTCGGACGGCGGAGAACGGGAACAGCGCCAGGACCAGGAAGTAGGGAGGCTTGGCGAGCGCCAGCAGCAGGGTGCCGACCACGAGTTGCCATGCGGGCACCGACTCGTCCTCCTCGACGCGTGTCCACATCGACAGCACCACGAGCAGCGAGGCGATGGTCAGGCCGTCCGGCGAGACCGATGAGCCCAGGGACAGGTTCAGGGGCAGCAGGGCCCCGACGACAAGCGTCCACCGGAACCGGGCAGCCGAGCGAACCGCCGCCCACGCCAACGCCAGGTAGGCGGCCAGGGAACCCAGCCTGCCGGCCCACAGCACGATGACACCCGAAGCATCCACGTGGACCGGGATGACCATGGCCGTAGCGGCGGGTATGTATGGAAGCGGAGTGGAGGCACCCGTCGGCCTGGTGTCGACGTACACGCTGCGGCCGTCGGGACCCATGGCAAGGAGGTCGCCGGTCAGTGACATGGTCCACGGGTCGTTGCCTGCCTGGAAGTTGAGGATCACCAGGTCCACACCCTCGACATACGTGGCGGGGATCACCGATCCGACGCCCCGGTCTGTCGCCTCGGGCACCGGAACACCGGTGGCCATGTCCACGGCCCGGGCGAAGTGGGTCATCTCGTCGTACCCGGTCCAGGCAGGAAGGAGTATCGCCATCAGCACGCCCAGCGGAATGCCGAGGGTGAGCAGGAGGCGCTGGGGTGTCACCGGTCCAGAATATCTACGGAACCCGGTGGGGTCGGATCCGACCTCCGTTTCCTACCCGTCCGCCTCCGGCACCAGGGGTAAGGTCGTCCCATGCCCGCCTCGGACGGACCGTCGGTGCTGCTCCTGCACGGCTTCGCCACGTCGTTCGCCACGACCTGGGCCGGCAACGGCTGGACGGACCTCCTGGCTGACGCCGGCCGGACCGTCATTGGCGTCGACATGCTCGGCCACGGCGAGGCCGACAAGCCCACGGATCCCGAGGCGTACAGGAACCTCGAGGACCTGGTGGCCGAGCACCTCCCCGAAGAGCCTGTCGACGCCGTCGGATTCTCGATGGGGGCCCGCGTGCTGCTAGTGTTGGCAGCTCGCGATCCGCAGCGCTTCCGACGCCTCGTCCTGGCAGGAGTCGGAAGGAACCTGTTCGAACAGGACTCCGCCCGCGGACGCGAGATCGTCGAAGCTGTCAGGACCGGCGACGCAGAAGATCCCGAACTGGCCTACTTCGCACGCCTCCCAGAGTCGCCGGGCGCCGACCGGGCGGCCCTGGTGGCCTTCCTCCAGCGCCCTGATCCCCAGCCCATCACCTCGGCCCTGCTGGCCAACGTGACCCTCCCGGTCCATGTCGTCCTCGGAGACCAGGACGGGTTCGGACCGGCCGACTCCCTCATCGAGGCACTGCCGGATGCGACCCTTACCACGCTGCGGGGGGTCGACCACTTCGCCACGCCCAAGAACTTCGGCTTCATCGACGCCGCCCTCGAATTCCTCGGAGCACAGCCGTACTGAGCGCGGGTCCGACTGGTATCGGTTGAGGACGGCCCCGGACCCTGTGGTGCGCGCAGGGGTACTGTCGCGCTGTGGACGAGTCGCTCAGGGACAGTTCTGTGGAGATCACGAACCTTCTCTACGAGTACGCCGAGTCGATGGACGCCGGCGACTTCGAAGGATGCTCCGTGATGTTCGCCGACGCCGTGGTCATCCTCGACAGTTCCCCGGACGCCCCGCCGCTCAACGCCGAAGCGATGCTGGCCATCTGGCGGTCCATCCTGGTCGTCTACGACGACGGCACGCCCCGCACCCGGCATCTGGTCACCAACCCGATCCTGGCCATCGACGAGGAGGCAGGTACTGCAACCTGTCGCAGCACCTACACCGTCCTCCAGCAGGTGCCGGGATCAGCGCTCCAACCGGTGGCATCTGGTCGCTACCACGACCGGTTCGAGAAGGTCGCCGGAGCCTGGAGATTCAGCCAGAGGGATTTCACGATGCTCGACCTGGTCGGCGATCTCAGCCGGCACCTGACCATCGACCCTTCTTGATCGCCGAGGCCCGACCGTACCGGGTCAGGCTCAGTCGCGACGAGTCCTGTCGGGACAGAACACAGCCTGC
>DQOF01000084.1 GCA_015658775.1 Acidimicrobiia bacterium
GGTCCCACGGATGACCCCGTGTTCCCGGATACCCGCCCCGGCGGGTGGGCAGGTGGCGGACGGGTGAGATCGCGGTGGATGTCGGGGTCCCGTCGCGCCACACTGGTGGCGACGGTGAGCCGGCCGGGTGGCCGCGGCGTGGTCCGCCACGCTGAGGAAGGTCGGGGCTCCAGAGGACAGGATGCTGGCTAGCTGCCAGTCGGGGCGACCCGCAGGAAAGTGCCACAGAGAACAGACCGCCGATGGCACGGCGTGTCCCCGGCAACGGGGGGCGCTGTGCACAGGTGAGGGTGAAACGGTGCGGTAAGAGCGCACCAGCGCCCGGGGCGACCCGGGTGGCTAGGCAAACCCCATCCGGAGCAAGGCCGAACAGGGAGAGGGCGGTCCGCCCGCAGACACTCCCAGGTGGGCCGCACAGATGGATGGCCACACATCCGGTACCCCGCAAGGGGCCGGTGGACAGAACCCCGCCTACAGGCCGGCTCACCGTCGCCACCAGTGTGGCGCGACGGGACACTGACATCCACCGCGATCCCACCGCTCCGCCACCTGCCCACGCGCCGGGGCGGGCACCCGGGAAGGCGGGGTCATCCGTGGGACCAGAAAGGGCTTGCGCAGGCGCACGGGGGGAACTAGCACTTCCGGGGAGATGGGGCTGGCAGCACAGACGGAGACCGCCACGGCGGTATGGCACCTGAACGGTGCCTGCCGGGGCCTCGACGCGTCGATCTTCTATCCCGATCCCGAGGACGAGCAGCAGGCCAACCGGGCCAAGGCGGTCTGCGTCGGATGCGATGTAAGGGAGGTCTGCCTCGAGCACGCCCTGACATGGCGTGAGAACACCGGTGTCTGGGGTGGCGCCACAGAGAGGGAACGGCGCCGGATCCTGCGACGTCGGCGCCGGACCGCCTGAGGTAGGGGAGCGGTGCCTCTCAACGACCTCGGTGGGTGGCCGGGCCTCCTGACCAGGCTCTGCGACGGCGAGGACCTCACTGCCGACTCCTGCGAGTCGGTCCTGGCCGAGATCCTCTCAGGGGAGGCGGACCCGGCTCAGATCGCAGGGTTTCTGATCGCCCTCAAGATCAAGGGCGAGACCGCCGAGGAGACCACGGGTCTCGTGCGGGCGATGGTCGCTGCCGCCGAACCCCTGGACCTCCCGGACGACACGATCGACATCGTGGGCACCGGTGGGGCGGCGGCCAGGCGTGAGGGAACGCTCAACGTGTCGACCATGGCGTGCTTCGTGGCGGCGGGCGCCGGAGCGACCGTGTGCAAGCACGGAAACCGCCGTGCCTCCTCCACCTCCGGTGCATTCGACCTGCTCGAGGCGCTGGGGCTCGACATCGACCTGACGCCCGCCGAGTTGGAGGCGCAGGTCCGTGAACACGGCCTGGGGTTCGCCTACGCCCGGACGTTCCACCCGGCCATGCGGTTCGCCGGCGCCGTCCGTGCCGGGATAGGGATACCGACCGTGTTCAACGTGCTCGGGCCGTTGTCACACCCCGGAGGGGTGAAGCGGCAGGTGATCGGCACCATCGACCCGGCCCTCGCCGATCGGATGATCGAGGTTCTCCGGGCGAGGAGTTCCGTCCACACCTGGGTCGTCACCGGCGATGGCGCCCTCGACGAGATTGCGACCACCGGACCCACCCGTGTCGTCGAGTTGAGAGACGACACGGTCACGACGTGGGAGTTGGACCCGACGGCTGTGGGAATTCCGCTGGCCGACCCGGCCGACCTGCGGGGAGGCGGTCCCGAGGAGAACGCGGCAATCGCGCGGTCGATATTCGCCGGTGACGACAGGGGAGCGAGGCGGGACATCGTGGTCCTGAACGCAGCGGCCGGGCTGGTGGTCGCCGGGGTGGCTGACGACCTCGCATCCGCCGTGACCGCTGCATCCGAGGCGATCGACGACGGTTCGGCGAGGCGGGTGCTGGAGGCGGTCAGTTCCTGACCACCACCTCAGCAGGCGTCGAACCCTCCGCCGGATCCATGATCTGGCCTCAGGCCGTCCAGGAAGGCAGCCACCAGGCCCTCTGCGCAGGTGTCGGACAGCGACGGTCCGTGGGTCCACCGGTCCGATCCGACCAGGAGCGCGTTCGGCAGGTGTTCGGCCGTCGCACCGGCCCAGGCGGTCGGCGTGACGGGGTCCAGTCGGCCCGTCAGCAACAGGACGTCCACCTCTGAATAGACGGGTTGGTCGGCCGTCGCCGACGATGGCGATACCTCCCAGATCCGGCACAGGGCCAGCACGTCGGTTCCGGCGCCTGCGACGGCCGCCGCCAACGGCCGGGGTCCGGGAGGGTCGTCGAACCGGTTGAACGGGACCTCGTCCGCGCATTCGGAGGAGAGCTGGGCGCCCTCGCTGACCTGGTCGCCCACCGCCCGTCCGGTCGGTCCGAGGTCCTCCAGGATTGCCACCGCCTGGGCAAGCCGGCCGGCGCCTGCCAGCACGACGGCCTCGGGCACCAGCGACGGTCCGTCGGGATGCGCCAACGCGCTCGTCAGGAGCCTGGCGAAGGTCACGTCGTCGAGAAGGAGTGCCGATCGCGACCGGGTGGTGACCGCTGTCGGTGCCTCGTCCAGTCGGTCGAGCAGCGTGTCGAGCGTCGCGCCCAGATCGGGAGCGCAGGCATCCAGTCTGTTGCACCGGTCGAAGGCGGCGTCGACGGCGGCCACCGCCCCGGCAGGCAGGGAGTCGTAGGCGTCGACGTGCGGTGGGAACGGCGAGTCGAGGACGGCGGAGACGACTGCGGAACCGTCTGTCCGAAGCAGTTCCAGTGTGACCCTGGTTCCGAAGGAGATGCCGTAGAGGCTCCACCGGTCCACGCCCAGCGCACTGCGCAGGAGCACCAGGTCGGCGGCCACGTCGGACACCGTGTACCGGGCGAGGTCGACCCCCAGGTCGGTGAGGCGGGAGCGGCATGCCCGGTAGGCGTCGAACACGTCGGGTGACGGGGCGTCCAACTCCTCGCAGTCGAGCGAGGGCGTCGACAGCCCGGAGCCCCGCTGGTCGACCAGGACCAGGTCGTGGTGTTCGAGCAGCGGTGATCGGGGAGCCAGCCAGATGTGCCTGTCGGCCACCGCGCGGCCACCGGGTCCGCCGTGCAGGAACAGGACGGGCGCACCGGTCGGATCGGCTGCATGGAGTACCGCTACGAAGAGGGTGACGTCGTCGAGCGCCAGTCGACCGCATGTGACCTCGAGCAGGGTGGGAACCGGCTCACCCGGACACTCGACGTCGAGTAGCGCCGGGCCGGGCCCGGGGGCGCCGCAGGAGCCCGCCACCAGGGCTAGCGCCAGCAGCGTGGCGGGCAGCGGTCCGGGGCGGTGCATCGCCGACACCGTACCCACGGCCCCGTCGACGCCGCAGGAGGGCGACGCTACGCAACAGTGCATCGGCGTGCCAGCATGGCTACGTGCCCGATCCAGCCCCAGCCTCCCTCGACGAACCGACGGCACCAGCCGCGGACCTCGTCGCAGAGCTCACCGAACTCGGACTCTCGGCCGGCCTGGACGCCGTCGGAGTGGCGTCCGCCGATCCGTTCACCGGCACCCGGGCCGAGATAGAGCGCCGACGCGACCTCGGACTGCACGGCGGCATGCAGTTCACTTTCCGCAACCCCGAACGCTCAACCGATCCCTCCCGCACGCTGGCAGGTGCCCGCTCCCTGGTGGTGGGTGCGATGCGGATCGCCGCCCCGCGACTCGCCGACGTGGGAGCCGGCCGCGCCCGGATAGCCGCATACGCCAGGCACGACCACTACGCGGACCTGAGGCGGGCGTTGGGGGTGATGGCCGACCGGCTCGTCTCGGACAGTTGGAAGGCCCGTGTTGTTGCCGACGACAACTCCCTCGTCGACCGGGCTGCCGCCGTCCGGGCCGGCATCGGCTGGTACGGCCGCAACGGCAATGTGCTCCTCCCGGGCCGCGGAAGCTGGTTCGTGCTGGGGTCGGTGGTCACCGACGCCCCGTTGCCTCCGACCGACGAGGCCGTTCCCGACGGCTGTGGCACCTGTCGGCGTTGCATCGAACACTGCCCCACGGATGCGATCATCGAATCGGGCGTGATAGACGCCAGGCGCTGCCTCGCATGGCTGGTCCAGGCGCCCGGGTCCATTCCGGTCGAGTTCAGACGCCCGATGGGGGGGCGCATCTACGGCTGCGACGACTGCCAGGAGGTCTGTCCAGTCGGGCGGACGGAGCGGGTGGGGGACGGCACCGTCGACCCCGCGGCCGACATCGAGGCAGCCGAGGTACTCACGGCCTCCGACGAGGACCTGCTGGCGAGGTTCGGACGTTGGTACATAGCCGAGCGCGACCCCCGCTACCTGAGGCGGAACGCCCTGGTCGTGCTGGGCAACACGGCCGACCACACGACTCCCGGGGTGGTGGACCTGTTCGACCGGTACCTGCGGCACCCGGACCCGATGCTGCGCGCACACGCCGTCTGGGCCGCCGCCGAGGCCGGTCTCGACGACCTGTTGCCGGCCCTGGGCCATGACCCCGATCCCGAGGTGCGCGACGAGTTGAGACGCGCAGTCGGTTCCACACGACCCGGCCACGCCGCCGCGGGAGGGGCCGTGTCGGAGGCCACCCCTTGAGGCCACACCTCCTGGTCACCAACGACTTCCCTCCGAAGGTGGGGGGCATCCAGTCGTACCTGTGGGAGCTCTGGCGTCGGCTGCCTGCCCGCGACGTCTCCGTGTACACCACCCCCTACAGGAGCTCTGCAGACTTCGACGCCGACCAGGCATTCGAGATCAGGCGGTCTCCTGAGCCGGTGCTCCTGCCGTATCCGTGGCTGCGACGCCGCGTAGACCGCCTGGCGGAGGCCTGCGGCGCGGAACTGGTGGTCTGGGATCCCACCGTGCCGTTGGGCATGTCGGCCCCGGGCCTGGGCCGACCGTATGCGGTCGTCCTGCACGGGGCCGAGGTCGCCGTGCCGGGTCGGCTCCCCGTTGCCAGGGCGCTGCTGGCGCGGGTCCTGCGTGGGGCGTCGCTGGTGATCTGCGCCGGGCGCTACCCGGCTGCCGAGGCCGAGAGGGCGGCCCGCTGCGGGTTGCCCACGGTGATCGTGCCACCTGGGGTCGACACGGACCGGTTCCGCCCACTCGACGGGTCCGAACGGAGCGCAGTGCGCACCGAGCTGGGCCTGCCGGTGGACGCCCCGGTGGTGGTCAGCGTCAGCCGTCTGGTTCCCCGCAAGGGCATGGACACCCTCGTCCGTGCAGCAGCCCGGATGCGTACGAGGGTGCCCGACCTGGTGGTGGCGATAGCCGGATCCGGGCGCCAGGAGGCACGCCTTGCCTCGCTGGTCGAACACACGGGTGCCCCGGTTCGCATGCTCGGAAGGGTGCCCGATTCCCTGCTGCCGGGCCTCTACGGAGCCGGCGACGTGTTCGCCATGCCGTGCCGGTCAAGATGGGGAGGGCTCGAGCAGGAGGGCTTCGGCATCGTGTTCGTCGAGGCGGCCGCTGCCGGCGTGCCACAGGTGGCCGGTGAGAGCGGTGGCGCTGCCGAGGCCGTGGAACACGGCACGACGGGCCTGGTCGTGGACCGGCCTGAAGACGAGGGACGGTTGGCCGACTCCCTAGTGGAACTGCTCGCTGACGACCGACGTCGAGCCGAAATGGGCCGGGCCTCCCGTCTGCGGGCTGTTGAGGAGTTCTCCTACGACGTCCTGGCCGAGCGCCTCCGCCACGACATGGACGCCGCTGTGCTCAGG
Organism: Acidimicrobiia bacterium; assembly: GCA_015658775.1. Lineage (GTDB taxonomy): Bacteria > Actinomycetota > Acidimicrobiia > Acidimicrobiales > MedAcidi-G1 > UBA3125. The sequence continues at coordinate 5,729 of DQOF01000084.1, forward strand.
GGCCCCTCCGACTGAGTCGCGCAGGTGGTCCGAACCCGCTGGCGACGGACCTGTCACGGCTGGCTGCCTCCCACCTACCGGAGGTCGGCTCCGATAGGGTCGCCGACGAGGAGCATCACAGTGACCGAGCACGCCAGCCAGCGCATAGTCATCCAGGCTCCGCCGCAGCGCTGCTACGAGACGGTGCTCGACGTGGAGCGATTCTGCGAGTGGGCCCCCGACATCAAGGAGGCCCGTGTGCTGGTGCGCGACGAGGAGGGCCGTCCCGGTGATGTCGCCTTCCGGGCGGCGGCCATGGGCAGGAGCAGCAGCTACACGCTCCGGTACAGCTACGGCTCCAACCCGTTGCGTATCTCCTGGCGCCTGATCGAGGGAGACGTCGTCCAGCGCATGACCGGCGACTACGAGTTCCTGCCGGTCGAGGGCGATCCGAACGCCACCCAGCTCGTCTACGACCTCGATGTCGACCTGCTGGTCAGGCTTCCGGGATTCGTGAAGCGACGCCTCGAGGCCAAGATCGTGCACGCGGCGATCGATGACCTCAAGTCGCGGATCGAGGTCGGTACCCCCACCGGTTGACGCGACCGGTCGCCGGGCCTGTCCACCGGGCCTGCCCACCGGGCCGACGGTACGCTCCGGCCATGGAGTTCAGGCGCATCACCTCGCTCCCGCCCTACGTCTTCACCATCATCGACAGCCTCAAGGTCGAGGCGCGCCGCGCCGGCGCCGACGTGATCGACCTGGGCTTCGGGAACCCCGACCTCCCATCGCCGGACACGGCGGTCGACAAGCTGGTAGAGGCGGTCCGCAATCCGAGGAACCACCGCTACTCGTCCAGTCGGGGGCTGCCCAGGCTCCGCGAGGCGATGGCCGACCTCTACCAGCGCCGGTTCGGCGTGACCCTCGACCCCGACACCCAGGTGCTCAACACGATCGGTGCCAAGGAGGGGTTCGCACACCTGATGTGGGTCCTGCTACAGCCCGGCGACGCGGCCCTGGTGCCGTCGCCGTCGTACCCGATCCACCGCTACTCGCCCCTGTTCGCCGGTGCCGAGGTGCGCGAGATGCCCTTCACGCTGGGTGGCGACTTCATCGACCTTCTTCACGAGGGATGGAAGTACTCGTGGCCCAGGCCCCGGGTCATCGTGCTCTCCTTCCCACACAATCCGACCACTGCATGTGTCGACCTCCGGTTCATGGAGGAGGTGGTGGAGTTCGCCCGCGAACGCGACGTCCTGTTGGTCCACGACTTCGCCTACGCCGACATCGGCTTCGACGGCTACCGCCCACCGTCGATCCTCCAGGTTCCCGGAGCCGACGAGGTGGCCGTCGAGCTGTACTCGATGACCAAGAGCTTCTCCATGGCCGGATGGCGGGTCGCCTTCATGCTCGGCAACGCCGAGGTGGTCGCAGCACTGACCAAGCTCAAGTCCTACCTCGACTACGGCAGCTTCCAGCCGATCCAGATAGCGGCGACGGTCACCCTCAACGAGGCCCCCGACCACCCGGCGGAGGTCTGCGAGGTCTATCAGAGCCGCCGGAACGCCCTCTGTGACGGGCTGAATCGCATCGGCTGGCCGATGGAGCGGCCCAGGGGCACGATGTTCGCGTGGGCGCCGATACCCGAGCCCTACAGCGACCTCGGGTCTGTCGAGTTCGCAAGCCACCTGGTGAGGGAGGCGGATGTGGCCGTCTCGCCGGGCGTCGGCTTCGGTCCGGGCGGCGAGGGCTTCGTGCGCTTCGCCCTCATAGAGAACGAGCAGCGCATCGGCCAGGCAGTGCGAAACCTGAAGGCCTGCCTGGACCGGTTGCACTAGCCCGATCGCACCGATCAGGCGACCCGTGTCCCCCTCTCATCGGTCGACATGGTCGGAACGGGTGCGCCCGACGGCGGCAAGCCAGCCCCTGTAGGAGGAGTCAGCGGCCGTCCGGTCCTGTGACGGCTGGATCGTGACGTCCGCCCGCCAGACGTCTGCCAACTCACCGGTCGACGACCACAC
>DQOF01000173.1 GCA_015658775.1 Acidimicrobiia bacterium
CACCTGGGCCGACTCCACGATCATCGCCTTGCCTGCCGAGGTGAACCCGAACCTGGAACGGTGGCCGGCCTCGAAGGACGAGACGATCTCGTCCAGCGGGCCGAACGGCACGTGCAGTGCCGTGTCGCTGCCCTCGTAGCGGACGGCCAGCCGGGCGAATGACTCGACGTGCTCGTCGGCGACCATCTGGGCGGCGACTGCCGACCGGCCCGCTGCGTCGAGGCGGTCCAGCACCGTGCGCACCTCGTCGAGGGTCCCGGTCGACAGCGACGCCTCGACCGCCTCGTCGTTCACCGTGCGCACGTCGGCGAGGCCGATGCCGAGCGCCGAGAGGACGCCGGCGTGTGGGTGCACCAGAACCTGTTCGATGCCGAGCCGGTCGGCCACGAGGCAGGCGTGCTGGCCTCCGGCGCCACCGAAGCAGACCAGCACGTATCCGGTCACGTCGTGGCCGCGCTGCACTGAGATCTTCTTGATGGCGTTGGCCATGTTCTCCACGGCGATGGTGAGGAAGCCCTCGGCCAACTGCTCAGGTGTGGTCGGGCTCCCGGTGGCGGATGCCACCTCTCCCGCGAGCCCGTCGAACAGCCGGCCGACCGCACCGGTGTCGAGCGGCTGGTCGGCGTCGGGGCCGAACACTGCCGGGAAGAACTCGGGCCGCAGTCGCCCCAGCACCACGTTGCAGTCGGTGATGGTGAGCGGTCCGCCATTGCCGTAGCCGGCCGGGCCCGGGTCGGCGCCGGCAGAGTCGGGTCCGACGCGCATCCGGGCGCCGTCGAAGTGGACTATCGATCCGCCGCCGGCGGCGACGGTGTGGATGAACATCATCGGCGCCCGCACCCGCACGCCAGCCACCTCGGTCTCGTACGTGCGTTCCAGTTCGCCGGCGTAGTGCGAGACGTCGGTGGACGTGCCGCCCATGTCGAACCCGATGAGCTGGTCGAACCCGGCGGCGCCTGCCGTCGCCACCATGCCCACGACCCCGCCGGCCGGCCCCGACAGCAGGGCGTCCTTGCCGTGGAAGTGGTGGGCGTCGGTGAGTCCACCGTTGGACTGCATGAACATGAGCGGCGGGTTGCCGTCGTCGCCGTTCCCGGCGCCGAGCAGCTCCCCGACCTGGTCCACGTAGCGGAGCAGCACCGGGGACAGGTAGGCGTCGACCACTGTGGTGTCGCCACGGGACACCAGCTTCATGAGGGGGCTGACCCGGTGGCTGACCGAGACCTGGGTGAAGCCGACCTCCTCGGCGAGGTCGGCCAGCAGGGACTCGTGGTCGGTGTACCGGTAGCCGTGCATGAGCACGATAGCGATCGAGTCCAGGCCGGTCGCATGGGCACGGGTGAGGTCGGCGCGGGCCCGGTCCAGGTCCAGTGGAACGAGGACCCCACCATCGGCGCCCACGCGCTCGTCCACCTCGACGACGTCGGTGTAGAGCATGTCGGGGAGCACCACGTCGAGGGCGAACAGGTCGGGGCGGGCCTGGTAGCCGATGCGGAGCGCGTCGGCGAACCCCCGGGTCACCACCAGCAGGGTTGGCTCGCCCTGCCTCTCCAGCAGGGCGTTGGTCGCGACGGTCGTACCCATCTTGACGCTGTCTATGAGCTCGGAGGGCAGGAGATCGTCCGGCCCCACGCCGAGCATCTGCCGGATTCCAGCCACGGCGGCGTCCGGATAGCGGCGCGGGTTCTCCGAGAGCAGCTTGTGGGTGGCGATCGACCCGTCCGGACGTCGGGCCACCACGTCGGTGAAGGTGCCGCCCCGGTCGATCCAGAACTGCCATCCGGCGTCACGGCTCGCCATGGCCGGGGAGTCTGCCACGCCTCAGGGAAAGCGCCTGTACGGACTCAGTCGAAGACCAGCACGCCGCGACCAGTCCGTAGTGCCAGGTGTTGACGCCTTGGCACATCACCTGACTCTAGGATTCCCGGATGACGAAAATCCTCATAACCGGCAGCAACAGTGGTTTCGGCAGATTGGCCGCCCTTTCCCTCGCCCGCGAGGGCCATCAGGTGATCGCCACGATGCGTAGCCTCGCCAAGGGAGCAGAACTACGCAGTACCGCCGAGGACGAAGGGCTCCCTATCGAGATTCGGCAACTCGATGTCTGCGATCCAGATTCGGTCGAAGCCTGCATTGCCGACCCCCTCGACATCGATGTGCTCGTCAACAACGCTGGGTTTGAGGTGCAGGGTGCGATCGAACAGATCGACGATGCACTCATGCAGCGCCAGTTCGAGACCAACGTCATGGGCCCTCTGCGCACGATGCGAGCTGTGCTCCCGATCTGGTGTGAGCGTGGAAGTGGAGTGATCGTAAATGTCAGCAGCATCGCCGGACGGGTGGCCCCACCCTATGGCGGCGCCTACTCGGCATCGAAGCACGCTCTCGAAGCGATGAGCGAATCCCTGCACTTTGAGGTATCCCAGCTCGGGATTCGAGTCCATCTCATCCAGCCCGGACGGTTCGCGACGAACTTTCAGGACAACATTGTTCATCCGGCAAGTTGGAGTGGTTCTCCTCAGGAGGAGCGGGCTCTTGCATTTCGGAACTCCCTGACAAGCCTTGACGGTGGTGGTCCCCCCTCCGACCCCCAAGCTGTCGCTGACGCCATAGCGCGTGCCGCCACCGACCCCTCGATGCCGTTCCGGACGTTGGTTGGCGAGGATGCTGCACTCATTGATGCCACGAAGACGTCCATGAGTTTCGAAGATTTCGAAACCACGATGCGTACAGCGCTCGACTGGCACGACTGACATCGAGGATTCAGGCCTCCCGTCGATCTCACTGGTCAGCTCAGCGGTGGGTGCCGTTGAAGTCGGGGCACCGGGGTCCGTCCCATTGTCGCTCTGGACGGGGGCCGAGCATCTTCCGGCGAGTCGGTCGCCAGCGTCGTGGGAGCATCCTGAGTCAACTCGGCAACGTTCATGTGCCGAACTCGAGCCACCGTCGTTCATCGACGGTGAGGTCCATGGAAGCCGCCTCACAATTCGCAGCGGCCTCCTCGCCGCTGCGGGCGGCACTCACGACATGTGTCTTGAATGGTGAAGTCGCCACGAACGTGATTGCGACCTGTTCCGGGCTGCAGCCCCTGGAGCGGGCGAACTGTTGGGCTCGATCCCGCCTTCCTCGATTCTCCGGCGAGTCATAGCAGCGGGTCGTCGTCTGGTCCTCGGTCGATCCGGGTTCGTGCGCTGTTGTCAGATAGCCACCGGCCAGGGGTGACCAAGCCAGGACGGCGATCCCGGTCTCCGCGAGCCACTCCCGTTCTCCAGCACGTTCGGCGCCGGTGAGGGTGGTCACGCCTTGCCATGGTTCGGCCAACTGGTCGACGAGGGAGTACTGCGAACTGGTGGCAATCGGCGGTGAGGTGACAGCAATGCCGATGGCCTGACGGAGTCGATCGGTCGACCAGTTCGACACCCCCCATGCCTCGATCGTCCCTGCCTCGACCTGTCTCTCGGCAGCATCGACCAGTTCCCCGACCGGGACTGACGGATCGTCCCGATGGAACAGCCAGAGGTCGAGGTGGTCGGTACCCATCCGGTCGAGAGTGGCGGCGACGTCGACGGCGACCGTTTCCGGGTGAACCCTGGAAGCGGACCAGTCGGGAGGGCCGGGATGGCACCCCTTCCCGATGAGGGTGACGACGTCTCGCACGCCCCGATCGGCCACCCAGGCACCCAGACGTCCATCACAGGTGCCGTCCGGGTCCGTATAGGCCAGTCCCGAATCGAAGGCGTCGACTCCCGAGGTGTGGACCTCGTCGAGGAGACGCTGTGGTTCCGGAACCAGCGTCGCGCCGAACAACGGTGTCGCCCCCTGGATCACGGTCGAAAAGTGCAATCTCTGCTCGCCGTGAGCGACTCCCCCCATCACTGAAGCTCGTCATCGCTCGGGTAGACGACACCGATCCGCGCCCGGATCTCGTCCGTCAGTTCAGCCATCGCAAGGGACCAGGTCCACGGAACCACTGCGCTCTCGCTCCTGCCGGCCTCCAAGCATCGAGCCGCCTCGAGAATCTGGTATTCGAAACCGTTGATGCCGTGTGGCTCGAGAACTTCCTCCGCACGACCACCGTCCACGGGGTCGAACACCATGCGCTCTGCACGCCAGAATTCCGGAATCTCCACGACTCCAGCAGAGCCGACGACCCGGGCGGTCGGAGAGAGGTCGGCGTTGAGTGCCGACCTGAGATCTGCCGATCCGCCTCCGGTAAATTCGGCCTTCAGGCTCAGGCAGGAGTCGACGCCACTGGCCGACAACTCCGCCTCTGCCTCGAACGAGACGGGCGTGCTGTCGAACACCAACTCCGCCAGGGTCAGTGGGTAGATGCCGAGGTCGAGCAGGCTGCCTCCGGCCAACTCGGAAGACCAGAGTCGGTTGGTCGGCTGATACGGAGCGCTGAACCCGAATGCCGCCTCGACTGTTCGGATTTCGCCCAGCCGACCTTGATCGATCCACTCCCGGAGTCGTCGCAGAACCGGAAGGTGTCGGGTCCACATCGCCTCCATCAGGAATGCCCCGGACCCTCTAGCTGCGTCGAGCATCTGGCGGACCTGGGTGGCGTTCGCTGCCATCGGCTTCTCGCACAGCACGGGAACTCCGGCCGGCAAGAGGGCCAGGGCAGCATCGCGATGTCCGCTGTGCGGCGTGGCAACGTAGACGGCGTCAACCTCGTCGACGAGGCCGGATGGCTCGATGCTGGCTTGGCTGATTCCATGACCTGCCGCGAATGCAGCGACCCTCGAGGGATCGCGGCCGACGACGGCGACCACCTCGTGGCCGACACCCCTGGCTGCATCCACGAACTTCGGGACGATCCTCCCGTGCCCCACGACCCCCCAACGCATCAAACCGGTCCCACTCGGGATCAACCGTTCTCAGTCGGGGTGCCCTGGTGGAAGTCCATGACCCAGCCCGTGTCCGTTCGATCCCAGATCGAACTTCGGTTCACTCGTCCTCCGTAGCACTCGATCTGATCGGTGGCCAGCACGTGGGAGTCGCCCAGGTTCGTGCACCTGAAATCGTGCAAGGGAAGGACAGCATCGATCTCACCCACCTCGGCGTCGAGTACCTCACCTCGGTCGTAGCGGCGACCCGACAGTCCGAACTCGAGGAAGTCCGACGCCAGGTGGGCGTCCATCCACTCACGATCTCCTCGGGTGTCCGAACGCCACATTCCCTCTTTGAGACCCTGCAACTCCTCGAGGTCGGACCGGCTCAGCACCCGGTCAGAATGTCACAGTCGACTCCGACCCGCGTCCTGCCTCCTCACAGCGTGCCTCTGACTGGAGTTGCAGAGGGCATTCGTGATCCCCTCGACGTCGCTCGGTGAAGAGGGGCGGGTGGCCGACGCGACACGGTCCGGCATAGGGTCGGCCGGTGGAGAAGTTCCGCATCGTCCAGTGGTTCACGGGGGACATCGCCCAACACCAGATCCGACTGGTCGATGCCCATCCCCTGATGGAACTCGTCGGCGCCTTCGCCTTCCACGACGAGAAGGTCGGTAGGGACGCTGGAGAGATCGCCGGAATCGACCCACTCGGAGTTCGGGCGACCAAGGACATGGACGAGATCCTCTCGGTCGAGGCTGACTGCGTCCTCTGCAACCCCCCGACCGAGCGGTACGACGAGATTGTCCCGATCCGGAACCGGTGCCTTTGACTTCCGACCGCTACCTCGTCACGGGTGCGATGGGCTGTATCGGCTCCTGGGTAATCCGCCATCTTCTCACCG
>DQOF01000136.1 GCA_015658775.1 Acidimicrobiia bacterium
CCAGGGTCTGCGTCAAACGCGACACTGTCTCCGATCGAGGCGACACGGAGCGGATCGGTGCCGGTCGGCACCCTCCCCATGGCCGACCCCATCGCTCCGGACCTGTCCTGTGCCGTGGTCGCCGGAGCGCTCACGTCGTCCGGCCAGGAAGGCACGGCAGGCGGTGGATCCCCACTGCGCCGCCCGCTGACCAGTATCACGGCCAGGGCCGACACGACCACAACGCCGACCACCACCAGGACCCTTCGGAAGCCTGCGACGGGCCTTGTTCCTCTGGCTGGCGTTGGCACGTCGGCGAGGCTAACCCGAGGGCCCCGCAGGCCGACGGTAGGCTCGCCGCCGCATGGACAGGCGCTTTCTGGTTGCCACTCTCGGGTTGCTGGGCCCCCTCCTGGGCCTCTGGATCGCGGTCGCCCCGTTCAGCCGCCCACTGCCGGGGGGCGCCCCCTACGGCCTGACCGAGACCCCCGAGGTCCAGTGCCGGTCGCCCCTATCGGGTTCCTTCGCCGAGGACCGTCCCGTTGCCCAGGTCTTCACGACACCGGGCAGCCAGGTCGGCGACCCGACCGTGGACGTGTCGGTCGACTGCACGGCAAGGGCCCGCTTCAGGTTGGTCCTGGGGGTGACGCTCCTCCTGGCCACCGCCACCGCGGCCAGACGGCTCCGCCGGGTATCCCCGGTATGACCGACCGGCCGGATCTGGCCAGGACGGCGGACCTGCTCAACACTGTCTTCGCCACCGGAACGAGGCGGACCGTCGCCGACCTGACGTGGTACTACCTGGAGAATCCCGAGGGCCCTGCCGCCATCGGCAGGTACGAGGAAGCCGACAGACAACTCGGCAACTACTCACTCATCCCCTTCAGGCTGGCCGGCCCGGACGGCGACAGCCTGCGGCTCGGCCTCGGGGTGGACCTGTCGGTTCATCCCGACGGCAGGGGCACAGGAGCCTTCCGGAGGACCGTCGAGCACAGCTACAGCGAGGGCGTGGCGGCCGGTCTCGACGGCATCCTGGGCGTTGCCAACATGCAGTCGGCTCCCCGGATGGTGGAGGCCATGGGCTGGAGGCGCCTCGACCCCCTGCCGGTCCGCCTCCTGACAGTGAACCCCTTCGGCGGCAAAGCGCGTGTCGTCCGGGTGGATGGAGAACTCCTGGAGGGAGACGGGCTGGACCGGCTGTTACCCACCGTTCCGGCGCCTTCGGCCGGCGGCCTCGGAACCGTCTGGTCGGCCGAGCTGCTCCGCTGGCGCCTCGCCAAGCCGGGAGCGCGGTACACCATCCACCTGTTCGACGACGTGCTCGCGGTGAGCACTCGTACCCGGATGGCGGGCCTGCGGTTCGCGGTGCTGCTCAAGGTCATCCCACGCAGGCCGGTGGAGCGTCCCGTTTCAAGCGGCCGACTGGCCGCCGCCCTGGCCGCCCACCACAACACGCCCCTCGTGGTCCACTGGGGGATCAATCCGACCGTCCGGTTCCGCGGCATCCACCTGCCCCGGGCCTTCGTGCCGAGCCCGCTCGAACTGGTGCTGCACCTCTTCGAGACGCCGCCGGGCGGTGAGACCCGAAACCTCGATGGCATCACGTTGTCCACCTTCGAGTTCCTGGACTTCGACGCCTTCTAGGTGGGCTTCCGACGATCGGGGCATCGACCCCTTCCGGTGCTCCGGTACGGTGACAGGGTGCGCACAGCGGCCATCATTCCGGCGTTCAACGAGGCCGAGTCCCTGCCGGCCGTGCTAGCCGAACTGGCGCTGACCGTCCCCGACCACGATGTAATCGTGGTCGACGACGGTTCCACCGACGCCACCGCCGAGGTGGCCAGGGCGGCAGGCGCCACATGCCTCTCGCTGCCGTTCAACCTGGGAATAGGCGGCGCGATGCGCCTCGGCTTCCGCCATGCCTTCGAGAGCGGAGTGGACAGGGCCTACCAGTTCGATGCGGACGGCCAGCACGACCCCTCCCAGATCGCCCACCTGCTGGCCGCCCTGGACCACGCCGACATGGTGGTGGGCAGCCGGTTCACCGACTCGGGCGACTACCGGGTGGGGCGTAGCCGGGCACTGGCGATGGGCCTGCTTCGTTGGATGGTCCGCCTGATGAGCGGGCAGCGATTCACCGACACCTCATCGGGCTTCCGGGCATTCCGGCGTCCGGTGCTGGAGGCCTTCGCCACCGACTATCCGGTGGAGTACATGGACTCGGTGGAGGCGCTCATAGTCGCCCTGCGACGGGGCTTCACCGTGGTCGAGGTGCCCGTGACGATGCGGGAACGCACGGGAGGCGTGCCGTCGAACCGGAACCTCCGTCTGGCCTACCACTTCGTGCGGGTCCTGATCCTCCTCGTCGCAGGCACAGGCCGGCGTCGGAGCCCGTCCTCCCTGCGGTCGGCTGCACCGTGACCGGGACCACCCACGCCCTCCTGGCGGCGCTGACCGTCGTGGCCGTGGTCATGATCCTGCGCCTCGTGCGCCTACAGGTCCTGAAGGCGAAGTACACCATCCTGTGGCTCACGGTGGGCCTGGTCCTTGCCATCGTTGCGGCGGTCCCCAACCTGCTGGACTGGGCGGCAGACCTACTCGGCATCTGGTACCAGCCAACCCTCTTCCTGTTGCTGGCCATCGGCTTCCTGCTGCTGTTGGCGATGCACTTCTCCTACGAGCTCTCCCGGGTCGAGAAGCGTGTCCGGGCGCTCGCCGAGGAACTGGCACTGCTCCGGCGCGACCTCGACGACGAGCAGGGCTGATCAACCCCGATACACGAGCCAGCCGTCGACCACGAGGCGGTCCTCCAGTTGCATTGCCAGGAGGTCCGCTCCGACCTCGAAGAAGTGGACACCGTGTTCCTTCCGCAGCGGGATGGGCGATCCGTCGGAATCCTCGATGCTCTCCCGGTAGGCGCCGTCCGGACCACCCAGGATCGCCATGCTGTCGATCATCCCCGCACCCTCCATCCAGGCGTCGATGGTCGTGGCCCACACGCCGTTCAGGTCATCGGTCAGGTATCCGGCGCCCCGCATGGTCGGCGTCGTCCACCAGTAGACAGTTGCGCCACCGGCCCTCCAGTGCGACATGGCATCGTCCGCGCGTTCGAGTAGAACCTCGCGCCAACGCTCCGAGCCGGGCTCCAGGTCTTCTCCCTCGAGCGCGTACCCCTGGAACTCGTTGGCGCCGATCATCACCACGACCACGTCCGGCTGGAATGACGCGACCATGTCCGCATAGTCGGCCAGGACGTCGTCGTCCCAGTCCCAGTGCGGAACCGTGAAGCCGAAGCCCAGGGCTCCACGGCCTTCGACCACCACGTCGGGGCGGGGGTCCAAGACGCGCTCGAGTCCGTACTGAAGGTCCAGCATCAGCGAGTCGCCGACTGCCAGGACCCTCAGTGGCTCCTCGGGGGTGGCCGTACGGAGAGCCGGCGTCGGCGGTGTCGTTGAAGGCGCCGGTTCGGGAGCCGTGGCGGCGATCGTGGTCGAGGCGACCATGGCTGACGGCTGCTCCGGGGGCGCCGCGGTGGTCGACGGTGTCGTGGATGGGGACACCGACGTCTGCCCGCTCGTGGTCACGGCGGTCTGCCCGGTCGTGGTCGGGGATGCCACGGTCGATCGGGTCGTGGTCGGGGATGCCGCAGGCTGCCGGGTCGTGGCCGTAGCGGGCCGTTCCGCCGGTGGCAGTGTGACCATGGTCGGGTCCGTGTCGACGAGATCGGCCATCACCGCCATCGGCTCGTCCAGTCGGAGGCGCCTGCCCAGGTCTCCCACGGGGTCCGCCCAGGTCCGTACGAGGCTGCGGCGCCACCCCGCCGGCTGTGTGGCAGCCCACGTGTCGACGGAATCGGGCAGGGCCAGGCTGCCGCTGACAAGCACCAGCACGGCCACCAGGAACGACCGGCCGGCCCGGCCACGGGCCCTCGGCCGCTGCCTGCTCACGGGGCGGGGACGTTACACGGTCGCAACACAAC
>DQOF01000123.1 GCA_015658775.1 Acidimicrobiia bacterium
GCGGTGCGCGAGACCCTCGAGGAGGTCGGCCTCATGATCGGCTTCGACGATCCGACCCTCGTGGCGCAGCGCCGTTCCATCGAGGGCGGCGAGCTGCGGTTCCGGGATGCGCTGGCCGCCGCCGGCTGTCGGCTGAACCTGTCGGGCCTGCATCCGGTGGGTCGCTGGGTGACGCCGCCGCCCAGTGCCAAGCGGTACGACACCTACTTCTTCGTGGCCCGTGCGGCACCCGGAGCCGAGCCGGTGGCCGACGGGCGTGAGGCGGTGGAGGTCGGCTGGATTCGGCCGGTAGAGGCGCTCGAACTCTGGCAGGCGGGCGAGATGACGCTGATCAGCCCGACGATCAGCATGTTCCAACGGCTGGCCGGGTTCGGGTCGGCCGACGAGGTGCTGGCCGCTGCGGCATGCCGGGCACCCGCCGTGCAGGCCAGGGTGCTGGTCGACCCGGTCCACGGCGAGGGCTCCTCTCTGGTGTGGTGGCCGGGGGACGCCGGATACACGGCGCCGGGCACCCGGCCGACCATGGGCTGGATGTGGCTGCCCGGGCCGACCCCTCCCGGAGGGCCGCTGTCTGCTGCCATGATGGGGTGATGGAGGAACCAGCCACCGTGGGCCCGGAGGAGACGCCGCCGGCTCAGCGAAGTCGCACGTTCGACTCGGTCATGCCGATCGTCGTGTTCCTGGTGCTCAACCGGTTCGCGGGTCTGGGTTGGGCGGTGCTGGGCGCCACGGCCTGGACCGTCAAGGCGGCCTTGTCGCGTCGACACCGGGGCGAGGCCGTGGGCTGGTACCTGCCGATCCTGGTGGCCTACCTGGTGGTCAGGGGCATCATCGGGATCGCCACCGACTCGGAGGCCGTGTACTTCGGCATCGGAATCGGCACCAAGGCCGCAATCGGTGCGGTGCTCATCGGCACGGTTGTTGCAGGTCGTCCGTTCCTCGGTCGGGTGCTCCACCTCGCCATCCCGGTCGACGGGGCGACCCGGGCGCATCCGGTCTACCAGCGGGTGGTCGCCAGGCTCACGGTCGTACTCGGCCTCTACCAGTTCCTGACGTCGGCGTGGGACGTCTGGTTGTTCAACCAGACGTCGGTCGACGGCTACCTCGTCATCAGGGCCGTCGTCGGCTGGCCGGTCGGCATGGCGGTGAGCCTCCTGGGCTTCTGGTACTTCGACAGGGCGTTGCGTGCCGTCGACGGGTACCCAGGGCTGCTGAACCTGCTTGAGGCGGGGAGCGACGGGGGGCCGGCCGGTAGCCGGTAGGTGCCCGCCGGACCGTGGGGTTGCCGCTCAGGCCGGGTCCAGCAGGACGTGTGCCTCCCGGAGGCCGTAGACGAACGCGTTCGGCATCTCGACAGGGGTGGTCCCCGGCCTGAGGCGGACGCCGGCGAAGCGTTGCAGGAACTCCTCGAAGAAGACGCGGATCTCGAGACGGGCAAGGGCCGCACCCAGGCAGAAGTGGGTGCCGTTCCCGAACGCCAGGTGGTGGTTCGGGTGGCGGGTCACGTCAAGGGCCTCGGGGTCGTCGAAGTGCGCCGTGTCGCGGTTGGCCGACGAGTACATGAGCAGCACCTGCTGGCCGGCCTCCACAGTCACCCCAGCGATCCCGGTGTCCTCGGTCGCCACCCGGCACATGTTGTGGATCGGTGTCACGAACCGGATGAACTCCTCGACCGCGACGGTCAGGTCGGCACCGCCGCGGAGCAGGTCGAACTGGTCGGGCCGTCGGGTCAACTCCACCAGCGTGCGTGCGATCACGGTCCGCGTGGTCTCGGCGCCGCCGTCCAGCAGCAGAAGGCAGTCGGAGAGCACCTCGTCCAGGCCGAACGGATATTCGCCGATGCCGGCCCGCTCGGCCTCCGCCCAGATCGACATCACGTCGTCGGCAGGGCACTCCCGCTTCGTGGCGTACAGGTCGCTGCACGCGCCGGCGAACTCGAACACGGCCTCGATGCCCGCCTGGTCGTGGTAGCGGGGGCCGCCGCCGAGGGCGATCGTGCGTTCGGACCAGTCCCGGAGCCGGGGCCACATCTCGTGGGGGAACCCGATCAGCAGGCCGATCATCTGGGCCGGCAGCGGTGAGGCCAGCTGGCTGACCACCTCGGCCCTGCCGGTTGCGGCGACCTCGTCCAGCAGGTCGACGACCACCCGACGGATGTGGTCCTCCCATGTGCCGGCGGCCCGGGGGGTGAACCGTCGGGAGACGAGGTTCCGGCGCACGGTGTGGTGCGGGTCGTCGAGGCCGATGATCGAGGGATCGGCGGGGATGTTGGGGCGGTAGCCCCCCTTCACCTTGTCGGAGGAGATGAACCGGTGCTTGTCCCGCTCGATGGTGACGATGTCGTCGTAGCGCGCCACCCCCCACAGTTCGTTGGTGCCATCCCAGTAGACGGGCTCGTTCTCCCGCATCCAGGCGTAGGTGGTGTAGGGGTCGTCGACGTAGAAGTCGCCGTCGAGCAGGTCGACGTCCGGTCGTCCGGTGATGGGCACGGTCGGATAGTACGACGACCCCGTACGACGACTACAAAGTGACCACCGGCTGACGGCACCGGAGGTGCGCCATGCGTGCGGTGAGGACGATCGACGGCGAGTTCGGCGTCGTCCGGGTCGACCTGTCCGACGACAACGCCGACGGTGTCGTCGTCGACGTGGTCGCCGCCGGCATCTGCGGCTCCGACCTGCACATGCGCACATTGGGCATACAGGTCACGTTTGGCCACGAGTTCTCGGGCCGACTCGGTGACGGCACGGCCGTGGCCGTGCAGCCGCTGGTTCACTGTGGTGCGTGCGACCGCTGTGAGGCCGGCCAGTCCCACATCTGCCGTGAGAGTGGCGGAACCATGTACGGCATCGCCCGCGATGGCGGCATGGCAGACCAGGTGCGGGTCGACCCTTCCTGCCTGGTGTCGCTGCCCGATGGCCTGTCGGTGGCCGATGCATGCCTCGTCGAGCCGCTGGCTGTGGCCCAGCACGCCTGCAACGGCGTCGACGTCGAGGCCGGTCAGCGGGTGCTGGTGATCGGCGGCGGGATGATCGGCCTGGCCTCGGTAGCCGTGGCCCTGGCGGCGGGTGCCGACGTCGACCTCTCGGCCCGCCACCGGAACCAGGTCGAGGCGGGGGAGCGCCTGGGCGCCGGCACCGCGGCCTCGGGCGAGTACGACGTGGTCATGGAGGCGGCCGGCACCACCAGTGCCGTGGCCATGGCGATCGACAGTGTCAGGCCGGGTGGGGTCGTGTCGATACCGGCCCTCCACTGGGAGGGCCTGGCCATCCCCAACGGTCTGCAGCTGACGATGAAGGAGGTGCGGTTGCAGTACGCGTTCACCTACGGGCACCACCACGGTGAACGCGAGGTTGACCAGGCGGCTGCACTGCTGGCTGTCACCCCCGAACTGGCCGACGCGGTCGTGACACACAGGTTCGGGTTGGACGATGCCCCCGAGGCGTTCCGTGTGGCCGCCGACAGGGCCGGCGGCGCCATCAAGGTGGTGCTGGAGCCCTAGGCCCGGCGGATCCGGACCCGTGTCCCGGGATCAGGCCAGGGCGACCAGGGGGAGGCGGGTCTCGCGGCCGAACACCTCGTGGACCAGCGGAGCGAAATCCTCGAGCGGCAGCTCGCCGTAGTCGGGATCGAAACAGTTCTGGTCGTATTCGGCGCAGAAGGCGGAGCAGTCGTCGAACCACTCGTGTTCCCTGAAGCGGTCCCGGGCGTTCCTGTCACCGCCCAGGTGGTGGAAGTAGTAGTAGCCCTGAAACAGGCCGTGGTGCCTGACGATCCAGTGGATGCGCTCCTCCACGTAGGGCTTCAGGATCTCGGCGGCCACGGCGCTGTGGTTCTCCGGGGCAATCGGGTCGGCCACGTCGTGCAGCAGGGCCGCTACGACCATCTCGTCGCCCTCGCCGTTCCGGAGTGCACGCGTGGCGCTCTGGAGGGAGTGTCGGTAGCGGTCGATCCGGTAGCCGAACGTCGGCCCTTTCATGGAGCGGAGCGCGTCCATCAGGCCGTCGGCCAGGTGCTCGGCCTTGTGGGCGGCGACCTCGGCGAAGATCAACTCGTAGTCCTCACGGCTGCCGTCGACCATGTCCACGAAGCTCACGGTGTCCATGGAGGCGAAGTCTGGCAGGTCCGTCGGCCGGATCAAGGGTTGACCGGGCGGCTGGCTAGAGTCCGGCCGTGTCTGCCGTCGTCGTGACCGATCTGGCCAGGTTCTACGGCGACGTGAGGGCTGTCGACGGGATCTCCTTCACGGTCGAGGAAGGTGAGGTGTTCGCCCTCCTCGGACCCAACGGCGCCGGCAAGTCGACCGTGGTGGAGATCCTCGAGGGCCACCGGACCCGGGACGCGGGCCAGGTGACGGTGCTCGGTCGGGACCCCGGGACTGCCGGCCAGGCGTACAGGGATCGCATCGGCATCGTGCTCCAGGAGACGGGCATCGAGAGGGAGCTCACCGTGCGTGAGGCGCTCGTCCACTACGGCGCCTGCTACACGCGTCGGCGCCCGGTCGACGAGGTGCTCGACCTGGTCGGCCTGGGCGGCCTCGGCGACCGGCGTACCCATCGGCTGTCGGGGGGTCAGCGACGGCGGGTCGACCTGGCGCTGGGCCTCATCGGCGAGCCGGACATGCTGTTCCTGGACGAGCCGACCACGGGCTTCGACCCGTCGGCCCGCAGGAACGCGTGGGAGATGATCGACGGCCTGCGCTCGCTCGGCACCACGGTTCTGCTGACCAGCCACTACATGGACGAGGTCCAGGTGCTGGCCGACCGTGTGGCCGTGCTCGTCGATGGCCGGATCGTGGCCGAGGGCACGCCCGACGAGTTGCGTGGCCGCGCCGACAGGGAGACCAGCATCCGCTGCCGGTTCCCCGGGGGGGATGCGGCCTCCGGTCGGCTGACCGACCTGCTGGGCGGCCTGGCCGGGCGGGTTTCGCTGCGTGACGGCGTGCTCGAGGTGCGGACCGAGGATCCCACGGCCGACCTGCACCGGCTCACTACATGGGCAGTGGACCGCGGTGTCGGGTTGGACGGGCTGGAGGTCAGCCGGCCGACCCTCGAAGACGTGTACCTGGACCTCATCGGTGGCCAGGCAGATGGCTGACCGCAGCGTCCTGTCCTCCCTGCTGCTGCTACGCCGACAGATCGGCTACCAGAACCGGCTCTTCCGGCGGACACCGATAGCGGCGTTCTTCACGCTGGTGTTCCCACTCATCTTCCTCGTGCTGTTCGGCGCCCTGTTCGACGGAATCGACGTGGCGCCCGGCCTCGAGGTCGATGCAGCCCAGTTCTACGCACCGGGCCTCGCCGTGTTCGCCGCAGTGTCCGCCACCTACACGAACATCGGCATCGGTGTGGCCATCTACCGGGACGAGGGCGTGCTCAAGCGGATCAGGGGAACGCCGCTCCCCAGGTGGGTCTACATGGGCGGTGTCGTTGGTTCGGGGGTCAGCATCGCCGCCGCGGGTGTGTTGATCATGTTGGGAGTCGGGTTCCTGCTCTACGGCATCGAGATGGACCTCGGCAACGTGCTGCCCGCCGCCGTCACCTTCGTCGTGGGCGTTGCGTCGTTCGCTCTCCTGGGCCTGGCGCTGGCCGCGGTGGCTCCTTCGGGCCAGTCGGCCCCAGCTCTGGCCAACGCCACCCTGCTGCCTGTGGCGTTCGTGTCGAACGTGTTCATCAGCGTGCGCAACGATCCGCCGGTCTGGCTGGACCTGTTGGGCGACATCTTCCCCCTGAAGGCCTTCGCCGACTCCTTCTTCGCGGCGTTCGACCCGTTCGAGGAGGGGTCGGCCTACAAGCCGTGGCTGCTGCTCCGGATCGGGTTGTGGGGGCTGGCGGGTGCGCTGGTGGCTGCCGGGAAGTTCCGCTGGGAGCCGTCCACCGGTACCGGCGGAGGGTCGCAGCGCAGCAGGCGACGGGGCCGCCGGTGACCGGGTACGACGAGTTGTACGACGAGTTCTCGATGTTTGCCGACAATGCCACCGAGGCGGGCATCGAGTGGCGAGGCCCTCCCGTCGTCGAGCGCAGGTCGGTGTCCGGCCCCGACGGCCTCCTGGTCAGCGGGCTCCACTGGGGCGACGCCCCGCCTGAACTGGTGCTGCTGCACGGCGGTGCCCAGAACGCCCATACCTGGGACACCGTGGCCCTGGCGCTGGACATTCCGCTGCTCGCGATCGACCTGCCGGGCCACGGCCATTCCGACTGGCGGCCCGACCACGACTACACACCGCAGGGAATGTCGGCGGCACTGGCCCGGGCGATCGATGCCTGGGCCCCGGATGCGGCGGCGGTCGTGGGCATGTCACTCGGCGGGCTGACAGCGATCAGCCTGGCCGCCGACCGTCCCGACCTGGTGAGGCGACTCGGCATCGTGGACGTCACCCCGGGTACCGACCGGGCCAAGGCCGAGCCGATAATCGAGTTCTTGTCCGGGCCCGAGTTCTTCGACGACTTCGACGGGATCATGGCCCGGACGGTGGAGTTCAACCCGAACCGCACCGAGGCCTCGCTCCGCAGGGGTGTCCTCCACAACGCCCGCCGGTTGGACGACGGCCGTTGGACGTGGCGCTACGACCTCGTCCGGGGCTGGAAGTCGGCGGACGGTGATGGGGCGGACGGCCGGAATGCGCCGGGGCCACCCGAATCTCCAGACTTCGCCCCTCTCTGGGAGAGCGTGTCGGCGAGCGCCTGCCCGGTCCACCTCTGGCTGGGTGGGGCCCAGAGCGTTGTCGGCGCCGAGGACGTCGAGGAGTTCCGGCGTCGACGCCCTGAGGTGTCGGTGACGACCGTCGAGGGGGCCGGCCACAGCGTCCAGGGCAGTCGTCCCGTCGAGTTGGCAGGGCTCATCAGCGACCTGTTGGCAGCGGATACGGGCTAGAGGCCGCCTATCCGACGGAAGGCCTCGGCCATAGGCAGCCCGAACCGTCGACCGGTGTCGACCAGACCGGCCATGGTCCGGTCCCGGAAGGCCGACTCCATGCTGCCGTCGTCGTCGGGGGGTATGTCCATGGTGCTGAGCCACTGGCTGCGATGGGCCAGCAGCGCCTCGACCTTGGCGGTGGCCGCGTCGTCGTCGATCTGCACCGGGTGGTCGGGCTCCTCGGTGTCGAACAGGAGCAGCAGGTCCGGCCGGTGGTGGGGGATCCCGAGGTCGGTCAGGAAGTGCGGATCGCGTGCAGCCACCACGCCGTCGGTGACGATGAAGCCCGCGGCCCGGTGGTCGGGGTGCAGCCTCCAGCGCCGCCACGGGTCGTGCCCGAGCAGTACCTCGGGGCGGATGCGCCGGATCCATGCAGCCACCTCGTGGGCCGTGGCCCGGTCGGCTTCGAGCTCGCCGTCGATCCTGTCCAGGAACACGACCTCGCCCGTGGCTCCCAGCCTGATGGCGGCATCGCGTTGTTCCCGGCGGCGGGTGGCCACCAGCGCCGCCATGTCGGCCGATTCGTCCCAACTGCCCCTGGAGCCGTCGGTGCAGACGAGGTGGTGCACCTCGCAGCCGGCGGCAGCCCACATGGCGAGGGTGGCGCCTGCGTAGAGCTCGATGTCGTCGGGGTGGGCGCCCACGGCGAGTGCCCGGGCGGGGATCGGGTGTGGCTTCACGGGGCGTCTCCCGTCTCTCCATCCCCCATGGTGGCGAAGCGTTCGAGGTCGGCGGGGTCGTCGACATCCCAGCCGAGGTCGGGGTCGGGGAGGCTCCGCCACGGTAGGCCCAGGCGCTCGGCCTCGGCCACGTGGGCGGCGAACGAGCCGGGTCCGTATGCGAAGCGGAACCCGACGCCGGTCGGAACGACGGCGACCGGCGTGCCGTCATGGTGGCGGTCGGGCACGAGGGTCACCCCGTCGGACGCAGCGCAGTGCACCAGTCGGGTGGCGAAGGGCAGGTCGCCGTGCGCGACCACCACGGTTTTCACGCCGGCCATCGCCAGGGCGTCGACCCCGGCGTGCACGGCGTGGTTCAGACCCGTCTCCGACACCCTCACCACGCCTGCGCCCAGGCCGCGGGCCCAGGCGTCCACCTCGTCGTCGTCGCACACCACGGTCACCGGAAGGGGAGCGGCGGCCCTCAGCACCGTCTCGGCCATGCTGCGGGCGAGGTCGGTGCGACCCGGAGCGTCGAGCACCGGCGCAAGGCGGGCCTTGGCGACGGCGAAGGCCTTCACGGGGATCAGCACGGCGGTCGGCCCGGTCACGGGCCGGAGTGTAGGGCGGCCCCGTAGTGTGACCCCCATGATGCGGAGGGTCGCCGTGATCGGTGCCGGCTCCTGGGGCACCACGGTGGCGTCCCTGTTGGCACCGGTCGTACCAACGGTGCTCTGGGCGCGCCGACCGGAGGTGGCCGATGACCTGGCCGCCGGCCGTGGCAACGCGCGGTACCTGCCGGGTTTCGACCTCTCCTCCTCGTTGGAGGCGACCTCCGACCTGGGTGCGGCGGTCATAGGTGCCGACATGGTCCTCGTCGCCGTCCCCACCCACGGATTCAGGGACACGATCGTCTCCGTCGCCCCGCGGATCGGCGCCGACACCCCGGTGTTCAGCCTTGCCAAGGGCTTCGAGCGGGGCAGCGGGCTGAGGATGACCCAGGTCCTGGCCCAGGTGCTGCCGGGCCGGCCCGTGGGCGTGCTGACCGGGCCGAACCTGGCAAAGGAGATACTCGCGGGGCA